>NZ_JBHWJI010000056.1:0-61112 GCF_042731515.1 Streptomyces sp. NPDC059850 | reverse complement strand
GCTGCCCGCCCCGCGCGGCGGCGCCCCCGTGGCCGGACCCGCCGCGTGGCCGGGCGTCCCGCAGCCGCTCGGCGCGCGCGTGCGCCCCGGGCCCGGCGGTGTGCCCGGCACCAACTTCGCGCTGTGGGCGGGCGGGGCGGAGGCCGTCGAGCTGTGCCTGTTCGACGACGACGGCACCGAGACCCGCCACCAGCTGGCCGAGCAGACCCACGAGGTCTGGCACGGCTTCGTCCCCGGGGTGCTGCCGGGGCGGCGCTACGGCTACCGCGTGCACGGCCGCTGGGACCCGTGGACCGGCGCCCGCTGGAACCCGGCCAAGCTGCTGCTGGACCCCTACGCGCGCGCCGTGGACGGCGACTTCGGCCCGCCCGGCGGCCCGCTGCCCGCCGAGGTCTACGGCCACGTACGGGACTGGCCGCAGCAGCACGTCGCCGACACCGTGCGGGACGAGCGCGACTCGGCCCCGTACGTCCCCAAGGGCGTGGTCGTGGGCGACGACGGACCGGCCGACGACCGCCGTCCCGGGACCCCCTGGGCCGAGTCGGTGATCTACGAACTCCATGTGCGCGGCTTCACCATGCGCCACCCCGGCGTCCCGCCCGAGCTGCGCGGCACGTACGCCGGGCTCGCGCACCCCGCCGCGATCGAGCACCTGACCCGGCTCGGGGTGACGGCGGTGGAGCTGCTGCCGGTGCACCAGTTCGCGCACGAGGACCATCTGCTGCGGCGGAACCTGCGCAACTACTGGGGCTACAACTCCATCGGCTACTTCGCGCCGCACGCCGGATACGCGGCCACCGGCACCCGGGGCCAGCAGGTGGGCGAGTTCCGGCGGATGGTGCGCGGACTGCACGCCGCCGGGATCGAGGTGATCCTCGACGTCGTCTACAACCACACCGCCGAGGCGGGCGAGCTGGGCCCGACCCTGTCGCTGCGCGGCATCGACAACCGGGGCTACTACCGGCTCCAGCAGGACCCGCGCCGCTACGCCGACTTCACCGGCTGCGGCAACACCCTCCAGACCGGTCAGCCGCACGTACTCCGGCTGATCACCGACTCGCTGCGCTACTGGGTCACCGAGATGGGCGTGGACGGCTTCCGCTTCGACCTGGCAGCTGCGCTGGCCCGCTCCGCGCACGGCGGCGGCGCGGGGGTCGACATGCTGTCCCCGTTCCTCGCCGTGATCGCCCAGGATCCGGTGCTGCGCCGCGTCAAGCTGATCGCCGAGCCCTGGGACGTGGGCTCCGGCGGCTATCAAGTGGGCGCGTTCCCGCCGCTGTGGGCCGAGTGGAACGACCGCTACCGCGATGCCGTACGGGACTTCTGGCGCGGCGCGCTGCCCGATGCGCGCGACCTCGGCTACCGGCTCTCCGGCTCCAGCGACCTGTACGGACACGGCGGGCGCGGACCGTGCGCCTCGGTCAACTTCATCACCGCGCACGACGGCTTCACCCTGCGCGACCTGGTGAGTTACGAGCGCAAGCACAACGAGGACAATGGCGAGGGCAACCGCGACGGCACCCAGGACAACCGCTCCTGGAACAGCGGCGCCGAGGGCGAGACCGACGACCCGGACATCCTCGCCCTGCGCCGCCGCAGGCTGCGCGGGCTGCTCGCCACGCTGCTGCTGTCCACCGGCGTCCCGATGCTCGTCGCGGGCGACGAGATGGGCCGCACCCAGGGCGGCAACAACAACGCCTACTGCCAGGACAACGCGACCGGCTGGGTCGACTGGTCGCTGCTGGACGACCCCGGCTGGCAGGCGCTCACCGACCTCACCGCCCGGCTGATCCGGCTGCGCCGCGCCCATCCGGTGCTGCGGCCGACCGCGTTCTTCTCCGGCCGCGCCCGGCCTCCGGACGGGGTGCGCGACCTCGCCTGGTTCACGCCGCGCGGCGAGGAGATGACGGAATCCGACTGGTACGCGCCGACGACCGCCCTCGGCGTCCACCTCTCCGGCCGCGACCTGCCGCAGCGGGACGCGCGGGGCGTGCCGGTCACCGACGACAGCTTCCTGATGCTGCTCCACGCGGGCGCCGGGCCGGTGCCGTTCGTCCTGCCGGGGCCGCCGTGGGCGGCGGGCTACGAACTCCTGCTGGACACCTCGCGCGAGGACCAGGAGGCTCCGCCGGGAGCGCGTTATCCGGCGGGCGCGCCAGTCGAGCTACCCGAGCGCTCCGTACTGCTGCTGCGCGCCCTGACCGCCGTAGACCTCCAGGCGGACCTACGACAAATATCCGAGTGAGCGCTGTCGGTGGCGGAACGTAGTCTCGCCACTGATGGCTGTGACAACGACACCACCCCGGGACCCGGAGAGCGGAGCCGCCCCGCGGCACCGCTCCACCACGCGCTCCCTGCTGCGGCTGTGGCCCTATGTGCGCCCGGTGCGGGCCCGGTTCTTCACGGCGGCGGGGGTGGCGGTCGTCGCCTCCTGCCTGGGTCTCGTCATCCCGCTGGTCCTCAAGTGGATGGTGGACGGGCCGGTCGCCGACCGCGACCCGTCCGGGGTGTGGCTGGGCGGCGCGCTGCTGCTCGCCCTCGGAGTGGCCGAGGCGGGGCTGTTCGGGCTGCGGCGGTGGCTGGTGGCGCGGCCGCTGGCGTCCGTCGAGGCGTCGATGCGCGCCTCTCTCTATCGCCATCTGCAGCGGCTGCCGGTCTCCTTCCACGACCGCTGGGCCTCGGGCCAGCTGCTGTCGCGGGCCACGACCGATCTGATGCTGCTGCGGCTGTTCCTGGCCTTCCCGCTGACCTTCCTGGTGGTCAACGGGGTCACCATCCTGGTCGGCTTCGCGATCCTGCTGGCGCAGCAGTGGACGCTGGGGCTGGTGCTGCTGATCCCGGCCGTGCCGCTGATGATCTTCTGCTCGCTGTTCGAGACGCGGTACGCGGGCGTGGCCCGCACGGTCCAGGACCAGACCGGGGATCTGACGACGGTCGTCGAGGAGGGCGTGCTCGGCATCCGGATCGTCAAGGGCTTCGGCCGCCACCGCAGCCAGGCCCGCGCCTTCCGGGCCCTGTCGGAGCGGGTACGGGCCACCGAGCTGCGCAAGGCGAAGCTGCTGGCCACCATCTGGGCGCTGATCATGACCCTGCCGGAACTGGCGATCGGCGCGGCCCTGATCCTCGGCACCATCCAGGTCGCCGACGGCGACCTCTCGGCGGGCACGCTCGTCGCCTTCCTGTCCACGGCCCTGGCGCTGCGCTGGCCGGTGGAGTCCCTGGGCTTCCTGCTGGCGCTCAGCCAGGACTCGGCGACGGCCACCGACCGGTTCTTCGAGGTCATGGACGCCACTCCGGCGGACGCGGCGGACGCTGCGGACCGGCCCGCGTCTGTCGTACCCCGGCAGCGCGGTGAGGGCGGACTGCGGTTCGAGGGGGTGGAGTTCCGCTACGGCGACACTCCCCCGGACGCCCCGCCCGTGCTGCGCGGCGTTGACCTGCACATCCGGCCCGGCGAGACCATGGCGCTCGTCGGGGCGACGGGCTCCGGGAAGACCACGCTGACCGCGCTCGTGCCACGGCTGCACGAGGTGACGCGCGGACGGATCACCCTCGACGGGCGGGACATCACCGCACTCCCCCGCGACGAGGTGCGCGCCCTGGTCGCCGTCGCCTTCGAGGAGCCCACGCTGTTCTCGGCGACGGCCGGGGAGAACGTACTGATGGGCGCGGACGGCGCGGACCGGGCCGCGCTGACGCGGGCCCTGGAGGTGGCGCAGGCGGAGTTCGTGCACGCCCTGCCGCGCGGTACCGACACCGAGGTGGGCGAGCAGGGCCTGAGCCTGTCCGGCGGCCAGCGCCAACGCCTCGCCCTGGCCCGCGCGGTCGTCGGCGCCCCGCGCTTCCTGGTGCTGGACGACCCGCTGTCCGCGCTGGACGTGCACACCGAGGCGCGGGTGGAGGCCGCGCTGCGGCAGGTCCTCGCGACGACGACCGCGCTGGTCGTCGCGCACCGGCCGTCGACCGTGCTGCTCGCCGACCGGGTGGCGCTGCTGGAGGACGGCCGTATCGCCGCCGTCGGCACCCACCACCAACTGCTGCGGGACAACCCGGCGTACCGGGCGCTGATGTCGGGGCAGGAAGGCGACGACGGCGGCAGCGAAGACGACGACGGGAAGGACGCCCCATGACGACGGCCGAGGACGCCGGGGCCACCAGGCGCACCGGGGACGCCGAGGCCACCCGGGACACCGGAGAGCGCGCGGCCACCGGGGACGCCGGACAAGCCGAGGCCGCCGGGCACACCGGGCGCACTGGGGACGCCGAGGCCGCCCGGGACACCGGGCGGGCCCGGCGGGGTCCGGGGCGGAGCCCCGGTTACGGGAAGGGGCGGGGTGAGGAAAAGCCCGCCGCAGCCGAGGACGCCTTCGACCAGGACGTGCTGCCCGCCCCCAAGGGCGCCTCCCTCACCCTGCTGCGCTCACTGCTCGCCCCGCGCCACACCCGCGTCTGGCTCGCAGCCGTCCTCCTGCTGCTGCAACAGGCCGCGGTGCAGGCAGGCCCGCTGCTCGTCGCGTTCGCCATCGACCGCGCGGTGCCCGCCTTCCGGGACGGCGACAACGGCCCGCTCATCGCCGTCGGGGCGAGCTACGCGGGCTGCGCGCTCGCCTCCGGCACCCTCCAGTTCGCGTTCATCCGCGCCTCCGCCCGCATCAGCCAGGACGTGCTGCTGGACCTGCGGGGGCGGATCTACCGCCATGCCCAGGCCCTCAGCGTGGACTTCCACGAGCGGTACACCTCAGGGCGGCTCATCTCCCGCGCCACGACGGACGTCGAATCGCTGCGGGAGCTGCTCAGCGAGGGGCTGGAGGAGCTGCTCGGCATCGCGCTGTCCGTCGTCTACATCGCCGCGACCCTGCTGTACCTGGACTGGGGGCTCGGCGGCGCGGCCGTGCTCTCCTTCTGGCCGCTGTATCTGCTCATCCGCTCCTTCCAGCGCCGGTCGATGCGCGTCTACCGCAAGCGGTCCACGGCCACCGCCTCCGTCATCGTGGCGTTCACCGAGACCATGAACGGCATCCGCCCGGTGCAGGCCTTCCGCCGCGAGCGCGCCAACGACGCCCGCTTCGACGAGCTGAACGGCCGCCACCAGCAGATCAACGGGACCGCGATCCTGGAGATGGCCCGCTATGTGGTCGGCTCCCGGCTGACCGCGAACACGGCGGTCGCCGCCATCGTGCTGTGGGGTGCCTACCGGGTCGCCTCGGGCGATCTGGAGCTGGGCGTGCTGGCCGCGGCCGCGCTGTATCTGCGCAGGCTGTACGACCCGATCGACCGCATGGGGATGTTCCTCAACTCGTACCAGTCCGCGGCCGCCTCTCTGGAGAAGATCGCGGGCCTGCTGGCGCAGCGCCCGTCCGTCCCCGAACCGGCCGACCCGCGCCCCCTGCCGCCGCGCCCCACGCGGGAGCCCGGCCGCGAAGTCGTCTTCGACGGGGTGCGCTTCGCGTACCGCACCGGCGGCGAGGTGCTGCCCCGCTTCGACCTCACCCTGCCCGCCGGGCAGACGGTCGCGGTGGTCGGCGCGACCGGCGCGGGCAAGTCCACCCTCGCCAAGCTGCTCGCCCGCTTCTACGACCCCACCGAGGGCCGGGTGCTGCTCGACGGCGTCGACCTGCGCGACCTGGACACGCCCGATCTGCGGCGCGGGGTGGTCATGGTGACCCAGGAGGCGTTCCTGTTCTCGGGCAC
Organism: Streptomyces sp. NPDC059850; assembly: GCF_042731515.1. Taxonomy (NCBI): domain Bacteria; kingdom Bacillati; phylum Actinomycetota; class Actinomycetes; order Kitasatosporales; family Streptomycetaceae; genus Streptomyces; species Streptomyces sp. NPDC059850. Next base: position 55,421 of record NZ_JBHWJI010000056.1, on the reverse strand, counting down.
GGTCGCCGACAACATATCCATCGGCCGCCCCGACGCCACCCGTACCGAGATCGAACAGGCCGCCAAGGCCATCGGCGCGCACGACTTCATCGCCGCCCTGCCCGACGGCTACGACACCGATGTCCGCAAGCGCGGCGGCCGCATCTCGGCGGGCCAGCGCCAACTGGTCGCCTTCGCCCGCGCCCTGCTCGCCGACCCGGCCGTCCTCATCCTCGACGAGGCCACGTCCTCCCTCGACATCCCGGGCGAACGCGCCGTCCAGCGCGCCATGGACACGGTCCTGCGCGGCCGCACCGCCGTCGTCATCGCCCACCGCCTCTCCACGGTGGAGATCGCCGACCGCGTCCTGGTCATGGCCGACGGCCGCATCGTCGAAGACGGCACCCCCGCCGCCCTCATAGCGGGCGAGGGCCGCTTCGCGGCACTGCACCAGGCATGGCGGGACAGCCTCGTATGACACGGCACTGAGCTGCGGGCGCTGAGCTGCTTGAATGGCCCGGTCTACGGGGAGACGGGGAGGGACAGCCGATGGAGCTGGAGACCGCGATCGGTGCCGTCGGACTGCTGGTGGCGATCGTGGCCGCCGCGCTGGCCTGGGCGCCACAGCGGCTGGCGAGCCGGGAGCGCGGCACCGCGCAGTTCACGGGGGCGCGGCGCCATCTCAAGGCGGAGCGCGCCCAGTTGACCGCCCTGTGCGTGGCCCGGCAGGCGGAGCACCGGGCGGACGGGGAACTGGCCCTGCTCACCCGCCCCGGCTGGGTTCCGGACCGGCCGCTTCCGCTGGACGCGGTCCGCATGACGCTGCGGGAGGCGCGGCCACGGGAGCGGCCGGACGTCCGGCGCAAGGAGCTGCTGCGGTACTGGCCCCGCGACACCGGGGGCCGCCGCCTGGAGAGTTACGCGGCCGCGATCGAGGCGCTGGACCGGCCCGGGGTGTGGTTCAACGGCCCCTCGTACCGTCTGCTCGACGTGTCGCCGCCCGTGGACCGGCCCGGGGAAGGGCTCGCCCTCGACTTCACGCTCGGCCGCTACTTCGACGGCCTCGACACCACCGAATCGCTCGCCTACGAGGAGGCCCTGCGCCACCTCAGGGCGGGCGGGCCCGGGGCCAGGCCGCTCGGCGGTCCGTACCGCCGGGCGCTGGCCGACCCCTTCGCGCTGGACCGGCGCTCCGCGCTGCCCGGGGTGAGCGCCCTGACGATACGGGTCGAGGGCGACGACCCGTACTTCTTCCTGCACCGCCGCGAGGCCGGGAAGGTCGCGGTGGCCATGGACACCACGCATGTGGCCCCGGCCGGGGAGTTCCAGCCGCACGCGGACGTGCTGCCGGTCTGGCAGTCCGATCTGGACCTGTGGCGGACCACGATGCGCGAGTACGCCGAGGAGTTCCTGGGCGCCCCCGACGCCACCGGCAGCGGCGGCGTCACCCTCGACTACGCGCACGACACGCCGTACGCCCGCTTCGAGGAGGCGCTGCGCACCGGCCAGGTCCGGGTGCGGTTCCTCGGGCTGGGTCTCGACCCGCTGACCTGGAAGCCCGAGTTCTGCCTGGTCTGCGTCTGGGACGCCGCCGCGTTCGACGAGATCTTCGCGGCGATGGGCGACCGCAACGAGGAAGGCGTCCTCGTCGTGGGCACCCGAGCCCAGGAGGGCTACCGCGGCATCCCCTTCACCGAGGACAACGTGCTGGGCTACGCGGCCCACGAGGAAACCCTGCCCGCCGGACGAGCCTGCCTGACCCTCGCCTGGCGCTGGCGACAGCAGCTGCTGGGCGCCACGGAGGACTGACCGCCCGGGGTCACTCCCCGACCGCGCCGTCCGCCAACTCCCGTACGACGTCGAGCTGTCCGGCGTGGCGAGCGTACTCCTGGAGCAGGTGGAAGAGGATCCAGCCCAGGGCGGGTGCGTCGGCGTCGGCGGCGAACCGGCCACCGGTGCGGGCCCGCTGCTCCAGGGGTACGCCCGCGATCGCGGACCGCGACCACGCGCACTGCTCCTCGAACCGCGCCCGGACCTCGGCGGCCGCGAGGTCGTCGGGCACCTGCCAGCGGTCGTCGGGGCCTCGGTCGCCCCAGGGGGCGTCCACCGGCTCCCCGAAGAAGCCCCAGCGCAGCCAGCGCCGTTCGACGAAGGTCAGGTGGCGGAGCAGCTCCAGCGGGGTCCAGCCCGAGGGCAATCGGCTGGTGCGCAGCTCGGCCTCGGAGAGCCCGTCGAGCTTCCGCAGCACCACGGCCCGGTAGTAGTCGAGGTAGGCGTCGAGCATTTCGCGGGGGTCGGCGAGGGACGGGGGCGGCTCATCCATGGGATGTGCGGGTCGGGTCATGCGAGGAGGGTACGAGGCGGCACGGACAGGCCCATGGCTCGGACTGAACTGCCGCATCCGGTATGCGGATACAGCACACGTGTCAACGGACGCTTTCCGGTCAACTTGTTGTCGCGCTCCTGACAGGTCGAGTCCAATGATGGCACTCTTCCCTCGACCGAGGTGCGGCAACGCCCCAGCTCGTTCACCACCTCGGGCCACCCCCCAACCTTCCCCCCACGACCCCCCTGGTCGCGCCGCGGCCTCGGCTCGTCGTTCGTCTGCGGCGGGGCGAACCCGGTAACGCCAGTGGAACGCGTACCACCTGCTCCGCCATGTCCTGCCCGGACGGCCGTGCCAGCGCGCGGCCAGCGCAGAAGGAGTCAGCGTGAGCCCCTTCCCCCAACGGCATCTCAGACCCAACAGACCCCATCGGCGCGCCGCCGTGACCGGCGCTCTGGTGGCTGCCGCCGCGATGATCGTCGTCGGTGTGCAGACCGGTCCCGCCACCGCAGGCGAATCGGCTGCGGCCAGGGCGGGCGGCACGATGGCCGCCAAGGCCCGGCCCGGCGCGCTGCCCGCGCCGCTGTCGCCCGCCGCCCGTACCGCGCTGATCCGCGCCGCCGACACCGCCTCCGCCAAGGCCATCACCGCGAAGACGCTGGGCCTGGGCGCGAAGGAGAAGCTGGTCGTCAGGGACGTCATCAAGGACGCCGACGGCTCCACCCACACCCGCTACGAGCGCACGTACGCCGGGCTGCCCGTCCTCGGCGGCGATCTGGTCGTGGACCGCGCCAAGGGCGGCGCGGTGGAGACCGTCGCGAAGGCCACCAAGGCCAGGCTGACGGTCGCGACGACCACCGCCGCCGTCAAGCCCGCCACCGCCGAGAAGGCCGCCGTGACGGCGGCGAAGGCGGAGGGCTCGCGGAAGACCGAGGCCGACCGGGCGCCGCGCAAGGTGATCTGGGCGGCGAACGGCACGCCGACGCTCGCGTACGAGACCGTCGTCGGCGGCCTCCAGGAGGACGGCACGCCCAACGAGCTGCACGTCATCAGCGACGCGGCCACGGGCAAGAAGCTGTTCCAGTACCAGGGCGTCAAGAACGGCACCGGCAACAGCCAGTACAGCGGGCAGGTCCCGCTCGGCACCTCGGGCAGCGCGGGCTCGTACAGCCTGACCGACACCGAGCGCGGCAGCCACAAGACGTACAACCTGAACCGCGGCACCTCGGGCACCGGCACCCTGTTCACCGACGCCGACGACGTGTGGGGCACCGGCGCCCCCGCCGACCTCGCCACCGCCGGGGTCGACGCCCACTACGGCGCCGCCGAGACCTGGGACTACTACAAGAACGTGCACGGCCGCAGCGGCATCCGGGGCGACGGCGTCGGCGCGTACTCCCGGGTCCACTACAGCAGCAACTACGTCAACGCCTTCTGGCAGGACTCCTGCTTCTGCATGACGTACGGCGACGGCTCGGGCAACGCCAAGCCGCTGACCTCGATCGACGTGGCGGCGCACGAGATGAGCCACGGCGTCACCGCCGCCACCGCCAAGCTGGTCTACAGCGGTGAGTCCGGCGGCCTCAACGAGGCCACCTCCGACATCTTCGCCGCGGCCGTCGAGTTCTACGCGGACAACGCGAACGACGTCGGCGACTACCTCGTCGGCGAGAAGATCGACATCAACGGCAACGGCACCCCGCTGCGCTACATGGACAAGCCCAGCAAGGACGGCGCGTCCAAGGACAACTGGTACTCGGGCGTCGGCAACGTGGACGTGCACTACTCGTCCGGGGTCGCCAACCACTTCTTCTACCTGCTCTCCGAGGGCAGCGGCGCCAAGGTCATCAACGGCGTCAGCTACAACAGCCCGACCTCCGACGGGCTGCCGGTCACCGGCATCGGCCGGGACGCCGCCGAGAAGGTGTGGTTCAAGGCGCTCAGCCAGCGCATGACGTCCAGCACCAACTACGCCGCCGCGCGCGAGGCGACGCTGTGGGCGGCGGGCGAGCTGTACGGCCAGGGCAGCGCCCAGTACAACGCGGTGGCGAACGCCTGGGCCGGGGTCAACGTCGGCGCCCGGATCGTGGACGGCGTCAGCGTCACCCCGCCCGGCGACCAGACCAGCATCGTCGGCCAGGCCACCAGCCTGCAGATCAAGGCCACCAGCTCCAACGCGGGCGCGCTGAGCTACACGGCCACCGGGCTGCCCGAGGGCCTGTCCCTCGACTCCGCCACCGGCGTCATCTCCGGCACCCCGGCCACCGAGGGCTCCAGCGCGGTGACCGTGACGGTGACCGACGCGACGGGCGAGACCGGCACCGCGTCGTTCACCTGGACCGTCAACACCACCGGCGGCAACGTCTTCGAGAGCACCACGGACGTCGCCATTCCGGACGGCGGCAGCGCGGTCAGCTCACCGATCACCGTGAGCCGCGCCGGGAACGCCCCGTCCGCCCTCCAGGTGACGGTGGACATCACCCACAGCTACCGCGGTGACCTGGTGATCGACCTCGTCGCCCCGGACGGTACGGCCTACCGGCTCAAGGGCTCCAGCATCTTCGACTCGGGCGACGACGTGAAGGCCACGTACACCGTGGACGCCTCGTCCGAGACGGCGGTCGGCACGTGGAACCTCAAGGTCCAGGACGTCTACGCGTCGGACTCCGGCACCATCAACGGCTGGAAGCTGACTTTCTGACGCCTCGTCAGCAGCTTTAACAGCAACGCCACATAGAACCAGACGCCGCCAGGGGTGACCCGACTCCTCCTGGCGGCGTCTCCCATGTGTGTCCCCGCGTTTCCCTGTGCGTTTCCATGAACAAATTCTCCTGGACCCGCCAGGAAACCCGTGACATGTCTGCGGCTTGTATGACAGTCTGCCCACGCATTACGCACCAGTACCTCTTGTTCGGTGCCGTGCCGCGGCTTGCCGCTGCCCGGTACTGACCCCCCACAGCAACGAGGGAGTTAGCGTGAGCAAGACCTTCAGCATGCCCATATCCGGTGGCGGAAAGCGCCGTTCGGCGATCGCCGCCGGGGCCGCCGTCGCCACCGCGGCGCTGCTGGCCACCGGGCTGACCACCGGCTCGGCCGGTGCCGCACCGGCCGACGCGGACGCCAGGGCGGGCGCGCTGCCCGCGAAGCTCACCGCGTCCGCCCGCGCCGAGCTGCTCCGCGACGCGAACGCCACCAAGGCCGAGACGGCGAAGTCCATCGGCCTCGGCGCCAAGGAGAAGCTGGTCGTCAAGGACGTCATCAAGGACGCCGACGGCACCACCCACACCCGCTACGACCGCACCTACGACGGACTCCCCGTCCTCGGCGGCGACCTGGTGGTCCACCAGGCCAGAAGCGGCAAGGTGAACAGCGTCAGCAAGGCCACCAAGGCCACCGTCAAGGTCGCCACCACCAAGGCCGAGGCCGCCCCGAGCGGCGCGGCCCGGACCGCGGTGAAGGCCGCCCAGGCGGACGACAGCAAGGACGCGAAGGCGCAGACCCCGCGCAAGGTGATCTGGGCCGCGGACGGCAAGCCGGTCCTGGCGTACGAGACCGTCGTCGGCGGCGTCCAGAAGGACGGCACCCCGAACGAGCTGCACGTCATCACCGACGCCGCCACCGGCAAGAAGCTCTACGAGCGCCAGGGCGTCGAAACCGGCAGCGGCGAGAGCCAGTACAGCGGCAAGGTGGAGCTGGGCACCTCCAAGGAGGGCAGCGGCTTCACTCTCACCGACGGCGACCGGGGCGGCCACAAGACCGTCAACCTGGAGAACAAGGAGGACGGCGAGGGCAAGGCGTTCACCGACGAGGACGACGCCTGGGGCAACGGCAAGGGCGACGACCCGCAGACCGCCGCCGTGGACGCCCACTACGGTGCCGCCACCACCTGGGACTACTACAAGAACGTGCACGGCCGCAGCGGCATCGGCGGCGACGGCAAGGCCGCCACGTCCCGCGTCCACTACGGCGACAGCTACGTCAACGCGTTCTGGGAAGACTCCTGCTTCTGCATGACGTACGGGGACGGCGAGGGCAACAAGGCCCCGCTGACCGCCCTCGACGTCGCGGCGCACGAGATGACCCACGGCGTCACCTCCAAGACCGCGGGCCTGGAGTACAGCGGCGAGTCCGGCGGCCTCAACGAGGCCACCTCCGACATCTTCGGCAGCTCCGTCGAGTTCAACGCGAAGAACGCCGAGGACAAGGGCGACTACCTCGTCGGCGAAGAGATCGACATCAACGGCGACGGCACCCCGCTGCGCTACATGGACAAGCCCAGCAAGGACGGCCAGTCCGCGGACGAGTGGTCCGAGAAGGTCGGCGACCTCGACGTCCACTACTCCTCCGGCGTGGCCAACCACTTCTTCTACCTGCTGTCCGAGGGCAGCGGCGCGAAGGAGATCGACGGCGTCAAGTACGACAGCCCGACCTCCGACGGCAAGAAGGTCGAGGGCATCGGGCGGGACAAGGCCGAGAAGATCTGGTTCAAGGCCCTGACCACGTACATGACCTCCACCACGGACTACAAGGCGGCGCGTGAGGCAACCCTGAAGGCCTCGAACGACCTCTATGGGGACGACAGCGCCGAGTCCAAGGGCGTCGCCGCCGCCTGGGCCGGAGTCAACGTCAAGTAGAACCAAGGGCGTTACCGATGCGTAACGCACAACATGCGGCCGGTGCCCGGGGTTTGTCCCCGGGCACCGGTATGTTTTCTTCACAGCAAAGACACATCTTTGCCGGGTTGACCGATACGTCGGTCAACTTCCTTTCACAACAGGAGATACGCGTGGATTCACGCTCGACGTCTGCCATATCCGGCATAGCCCGTCACAGACGCTCGCGTACCGCCCTCGCCGCAGGAGCGGCGACCCTGGCCGCCTCCCTGCTCGCCGCCGGTGCCACCGCGGCCCCCGCGGGCGCGGCCACTCCGGAGCCCTCCACCGCGAAGTCCCTCGGGCTGGGCGGCAAGGAGAAGCTGATCGTCCGTGATGTCATCAAGGACGCCGACGGCTCGACCCACACCCGCTACGAGCGCACCTACGACGGGCTCCCCGTCCTCGGCGGCGACCTGATCGTCCACGAGACGCCGAGCGGCGCCGAGGACGGCGTCACCAAGGCGACGGACGCCGACATCAAGGTCGCCGACACCCGCGCCGCCTTCGCCGCCTCCGGCGCCCAGCGCACCGCCCTGGCCGCCGCGAAGGCCGCCGACGTGAAGGGCGCCGCCACCGAGCGCGCCCCGCGCAAGGTGATCTGGGCCGCCTCCGGCAAGCCCGTCCTCGCGTACGAGACCGTCATCGGCGGCGCCCAGAAGGACGGCACGCCGAGCCGGATGCACGTCATCACGGACGCCGACAGCGGCAAGAAGCTCTACGAGTTCCAGGACATCAAGAACGGCACCGGAACCGGCCAGCACAACGGCAAGGTCACCGTCGGCTCGGTCAAGAGCGGCAAGCAGTGGCTGCTGAAGGACAAGGCGCGCGGCGGCCACCAGACGTACAACGCCAAGCGCTCGTGGGACGACACCAAGAAGGGGTCGGCGTTCTACGACCCCAACAACGTCTGGGGCAACGGCAAGCCCACCATCGCGCAGACCGCCGCCGTGGACGCCCACTACGGCGCCGCCGTGACCTGGGACTACTACAAGAAGGTCCTCGGCCGGAACGGCATCAAGAACAACGGCAAGGCCGCGTTCTCCCGCGTCCACTTCGGTGACGCGTACCAGAACGCCTTCTGGGACGACGCCTGCTTCTGCATGACGTACGGCGATGGCGCGGGCAACAAGAAGCCGCTCACCTCGCTCGACGTCGCGGGCCACGAGATGAGCCACGGCCTCACCTCGGCCACCGCCAACCTGGAGTACAGCGGCGAGTCGGGCGGCCTCAACGAGGCCACCTCCGACATCTTCGGCACCGCCGTCGAGTTCTACGCCAAGAACGCCAAGGACAAGGGCGACTACCTCATCGGCGAGAAGATCGACATCAACGGCGACGGCACCCCGCTGCGCTACATGGACAAGCCCAGCAAGGACGGCCTGTCCTACGACTACTGGAAGAGCGGCGTCGGCGAGGACGACCCGCACTTCACCTCCGGCATCGCCAACCACTTCTTCTACCTGCTGGCCGAGGGCAGCGGCAAGAAGGTGATCAACGGTGTCACGTACAACAGCCCGACCAAGGACGGCCGGGTCGTCAAGGGCATCGGGCGGGCCAAGGCCGAGAAGATCTGGTACAAGGCCCTGACCGCGTACATGACCTCGACCACCAACTACGCCAAGGCGCGCACCGCGACGCTCAACGCCGCGAAGAAGCTGTACGGCGCGAACAGCACCGAGTACAAGGCGGTCAACAACGCCTGGGGCGGCGTGAACGTCAAGTAGTCCCTGACTGATGCCCTGAGGTGATGAACGGCTGGGCGGGTCCCGTGGCCCGCCCAGCCGATGCCGTGTCAGACGGCCGAAGGGCGCGTGACGTCCAGCAGATTGGGCCGCTTCGCCCAGAACCGTTCGAACAGCTCGTCGGCGTCCTCCTCCTCGACCAGGGCGGCCTCGGGCGCCGTCACCGGCATCAGCGTGATGATCTGCACCCCGGGCTCCCCCGACGCGCCGGGGAACAGGTCGAAGTCGCTTCCGAAGTACGGACTCGGGTGCGCGAGCACGCCGTGCATCTCCGTGCCCTCCAGGACCGGCCGGTCGTTCACCACGACCGCCCCGTACTCCAGCCCGCGGCCCTGCTCCAGCAGCACACCGGCCATGCTGTCGACGAAGTAGCGGGCGATGTCCCGCTGCCCCTCCCACAGACTGCACACCAGCTCCTGCGGGCGCGTCGCGGTCAGGGACTGGAAGCGCAGCCCATTGGTGATCACCGTGCTGATCCCGGGATCCGGCTGATGGAACTCGACCAGGTCGGAGTGGCCCGATGCGATGTGCCGGATGGTTCCGAGGTGCTGTTCGAGATGGCCCAGAAACCCGTCGTCCGCTGTCATCCGTGTTCGCTTTCGTCGCACGTGTTGCGTCTCGGTGTGCAGGACGATACGGCCGACCGTGCGGTTGCACGACCTTCTGCACGTGCATCAGGAGTTAGCGGGGCCCGGCGGCCAGTCGGCAGGCTTCCTGGTTCTCCGGGACGGAACACGGCAGATGGCCATGGGTCTCGATCAGGTTCCGTCCGGTGTCACCCGCCAGATAGTCGAGGAACTTCGACGTCAGGGAGTTGGCGGGCGGCCGTCCGTAGGTGTACGCGTACTCGGGCTCCCAGAAGGGGTACGTCCGCGTCCGCACCGTCTCGATGGAGGGCGCCTGCCCGTCCAGCTTCGGCAGCTTGACGGCGCCCCCGGCGACGCTGCCCTCGGCGGACCGCAGTTCGGCGTAGCCGATCGCGCCCGGGATGCGGGCCACGGTCTTCAGGACCTCCTGGGTGCTGTCGAGTTCACAGCGCACCACCGTGTCCCGGGCGAAGTTGGGGGTGCGGCAGTTGTCGGAGGTCCGGGAGATCTCGTTGTCGCCCAGCACCCGGCCCTCGAACACCCCGCGCGTCCCCGACTTCGCGTCCCGGCTCACCAGCCGCACCGGCAGATCGGGGCCGCCGGGCAGCTGCTTCCAGTTGGTGATCCGGCCCGCGTAGAGCCCGCGCAGCTCCGCGAGCGAGAGATCCGGCAGCCGGACGTCCTTGTTCACCACCAGGGTGAAGACGGACAGCGCCACCAGATGCTCCTTCAGCTTCGGATCGTCCTCCCCGTCCGGGCCGTCGGAGAAGGCGACGTACGGAGGGAACACGCCCTTCGCCGTCTCGCCCGCCTCGCGCAGCGTGCCCGTACCGCGCCCGCTGCCCTCGGCCCGCACCTGGACCCGGGCGTCCCGGCAGTCGCTCCCGTACGCCCGGCCCAGGTCCCGGGCCACCGGGCTGAACGCGGTCGAGCCGACGATCGTCAGATCCCCCTCGGCGCAGCCGCGCGGCAGCGGGTCGTCCTGCCACAACTGGGTGCCGAACGACTGGAACATCAGCAGGGCCAGCAGACTGCCGATGAGCCCCAGCACCCGGTTGCTGGGCCGCCGGAACTTCTCGTTGTTCCGGATACGGCCTTCCTTGATGCGCCCGCCCACATGCGGCGGCTTGTCGGTGCCGTCCCCGGTCAGCAGCACCAGCAGCTTGAAGTGGTCCCCCTTGTTGAGCGGCACCCTCGGCAGGGAGATCTCATTCCCCGCGCAGATCAGCCCGGGCCGCTCCTCGGTGCCGTTCTGCGGCAGATGGCGCAGCAGATCGGGATGGCTGGGCTCGGTCACCGCCACGTCCTGGACGATCCGGTTCGGGAACGTGGCGGTGAGACCGCGGTGTTCCGTGGACGGCGCGGTGAAGTAGTCGTCCGCGTCGATGCTGCGGAAGCCGTCGTTCTCGATGCGCAGCAGCACCAGTGAGGCCCCGGCGAGATCCGGGTTGTTCTCCAGCATCCGCAGCCGCTGGTGGATCAGCCCGTCCTCGGCGGTGTCGTCTATCAGCGTGTCCATCTGCACGCGGTAGCCGATGCGCTTCCGCCCCGGGATCAGCCGTTCGTACGACAGCCCGCCGAGCGTGACGACGACGCCGAGGAGCGCCAGCAGGTTCTCCGGAGCCAGCAGTTGTTCCAGCCACTCCATGTCTTTTCCCCCGTCAGACACATGTCTTGGGGGGTGAATGTACGAGCCCAAAACGGACATCGGGCGGCCGTGGCCAAAACATCCCGCACTGTTCGTCGTCCGTTCAGCGAAGAGGCGGGGAACAGGGTGTTCAGCGCATCAGGACTCCCGCGACCTCGGAGGTGGATTCCGACGGCAGTGCGGTGAGGCCGAGTTCGGCCGGGGAGGCCAGCAGGGGGTGGGCGGGGAGGACGCGGACGGTGTAGCCGAAGGGGCCCGTGCGGTCGAGGGCGAGGGGGCCTTCGTAGAGGTGGCGGCCCTCGTCGTCGGGGCCCGAGGTGGGCTTGAGGGGGATGGCGGTGGTGTCGGTCAGCTGGTCGCCGTCGTCCACGCGGCCCGCTACGGCCTGCACCTCGACATCGGCGGTGTCGAGGCCGCCGAGCCGGACCTGGACGCGGAGGGAGAGCGCGGAGCCGAGTTCGGCGGCGCCGCCGGGGGCGGGCGGGGTGATCCGCGTCTCGACGTGGTCGACGGCCACCTGTGGCCAGGCCTCGCGGACCTGGGCCTTCCAGGCGGACAGTTCATGAGCCGCCCCGGCGTCCAGCGCGCGGTGGGCGCGGGCGGCCGGGGCGTAGAGCCGCTCGACGTACTCGCGCACCATGCGCCCCGCGAGCACCTTGGGGGCGAGGGTGGTGAGGGTCTGGCGCACCATGTCGATCCAGTGGCCGGGGAGTCCGTCCGGGCCCCGGTCGTAGAACTGCGGTGCGACCCGGGTCTCCAGCAGCTCGTAGAGGGCGGCCGCCTCCAGGTCGTCGCGGCGGTCGTCGTCCACGGCGGAGCCGTCGGCGGTGGGGATGGCCCAGCCGAAGTCGGGCTCGTACCACTCGTCCCACCAGCCGTCGAGGACGGAGAGGTTGAGACAGCCGTTGAGCGCGGCCTTCATCCCGCTGGTGCCGCACGCCTCCAGCGGGCGCAGCGGGTTGTTGAGCCAGACGTCGCAGCCGGGGTAGAGCTTCTGGGCCATGCCCATGCCGTAGTCGGGCAGGAAGACGAGGCGGTGCCGCACCCTGGCCTCGTCGGCGAACCGGACGAGTTCCTGGACGAGCCGCTTGCCGCCGTCGTCGGCCGGGTGCGCCTTGCCCGCGACGACGATCTGGATCGGCCGCTCGGGGTGCAGCAGCAGCTCGGTGAGCCGGTCGCGGTCGCGGAGCATCAGGGTGAGCCGCTTGTACGAGGGGACGCGGCGGGCGAAGCCGATGGTGAGCACGTCGGGGTCGAGGACGGAGTCGATCCAGCCCAGTTCTGCGGTGCCCGCGCCGCGCTGCCGCCACGACGCGTACAGCCGCTGGCGTACTTCGGCGACGAGCTGCTTGCGCAGGGTGCGGCGCAGCTCCCACAGCTCCCCGGCGGGGAGGTGGCCGAACTGGCGGGCGCCGAGCCGGGTCACCTCGGGGGCCCGCCAGGTGGGCGCGTGGACGCCGTTGGTGACGGAGGTGATGGGCACCTCGTCGGCGTCGAAGCCGGGCCAGAGCCCGGCGAACATCTCACGGCTGACCTGGCCGTGGAGGGTGGAGACCCCGTTGGCGCGCTGGGCCAGCCGCAGCCCCATGACGGCCATGTTGAAGACACCGGGGTCGCCGCCGGGATAGGTCTCGCGGCCGAGGGCGAGGACGCGCTCGGTGCCGATGCCGGGCAGTTCGCCGCCGTCCCCGAAGTGACGGGCGACCAGGTCGCGGTCGAACCGGTCGATCCCGGCGGGGACGGGGGTGTGGGTGGTGAAGACGGTGCCCGCCCGGACCGTCTCCCGGGCGGCCTCGAAGTCCGCGCTCCCCTCTGTCTCCATGTATTCACGCATACGCTCCAGACCGAGGAACCCGGCGTGTCCCTCGTTGGTGTGGAACACCTCGGGCTCGGCGTGCCCGGTGATACGGCAGTACGCGCGCACCGCGCGCACGCCGCCGATGCCGAGCAGCATCTCCTGCAGCAGCCGGTGTTCGCTGCCGCCGCCGTAGAGCCGGTCGGTGACCTCGCGCTCGCCGGGGCCGTTGCCCTCCACGTCCGAGTCGAGCAGCAGCAGCGGCACCCGGCCGACCTGGGCCTGCCAGATGTGGGCGTGCAGCGGTCGGCCCCCGGGGAGCGCGAGGGTGACCCGGGCGGGCTGCCCGATGCCCGCGCCGGGGCGGTGCTCGTGGAGCAGCGAGAGGGGCAGCTCGTTGGGGTCGAGGACGGGGTACTGCTCCTGCTGCCAGCCCTCGCGGGAGAGCGACTGCCGGAAGTAGCCGTGGCGGTAGAGCAGTCCGACACCGATGAGGGGGACGCCGAGGTCGCTGGCGGCCTTGAGGTGGTCCCCGGCGAGGATGCCGAGACCGCCGGAGTACTGGGGCAGGGCGGCGGTGATGCCGAACTCAGGCGAGAAGTAGGCAACGGCGGCGGGCAGGGCGGGGTGATCCGTACGGACCGGCTCGTCCGGGGACGCCGTGCGGCCCTGGTACCAGCGGGGGCCGGTCAGGTAGTCGTCCAGGTCCTCGGCTGCCGCGGCCAGGCGGCGCAGGAAGGCGCGGTCCGTGGCGAGTTCCGCCAGGCGGGCGACGGGGACGGCGCTCAGCAGCCGCACCGGGTCGCCGCCGGACTCCCGCCAGCCCTCGGGGTCCATGGCCTCGAACAGCTCGCGGGTCTCGGGATGCCACGACCAGCGCAGATTGCGCGCCAGCCGGTGGAGCGGTCGTAGGGGTTCCGGGAGCACGGGACGCACGCTGAAGCGACGGATGGCCTTCACACCTTCGACGGTAGCGGCCGACGCGCCCCCGTTTCGGCTGTTTCGCCCGAGCCCCGCGAAGTTCGGTCGAGAGGCGGCAACCTTTCCGGCCAGGGCGACCACTAGGGGGCGTTCACATCCCCCCATGCCTTGGAGGCCCCGTGCGTATCCGGGACGAATCGCAGCCCGCACCCGGTCACCCGCCCAGACACGCGGCGCGCGGGCGGCTCGGCCGTCCCCGGACGCTGGTCGCGGCGTTCGCGGTGGGCGGGCTGGCCGTCACCGGTCTGGCGGGTATCTCGGGGGCCGCCGAAGAGGGCACGACCAAGGCGACCAAGGCGACCAAGGCCGCAGCCGCCCAGCTGGAGAAGCTGGACCGGGGTCTGGTCAGCGTCCGCTCGGGCAGCGACAACCTGGTCAGCTGGCGCTGGCTGGCCACCGACCCGGCCAATGTCGCCTTCAACGTCTACCGGGGCTCCACCAAGGTCAACGCGTCCCCGATCACGGGCTCGACCAACTACCTGGACAAGGGCGCGGCGGCCACCGAGACGTACACGGTGCGCGCCGTGGTGAACGGGACGGAGCAGCCCGCCTCACCCGGCGCCCTCGCGTTCCGCTCGGGTTACCTGGATGTCCCGATCTCGCCCCCGGCCGCCGGTTCCGGCTACACGTACGAGGCCAACGACGCCTCCGTGGGCGACCTGGACGGCGACGGCGACCTCGATCTCGTCCTCAAGTGGCAGCCGACGAACGCGAAGGACAACTCGCAGTCCGGCGTCACCGGCAACACGATCGTGGACGGCTACACCCTCCAGGGCAAGCGGCTGTGGCGCATCGACCTGGGCCGCAACATCCGCTCCGGCGCGCACTACACCCAGTTCCAGGTGTACGACTACGACGGCGACGGCAAGGCCGAGGTCGCGATGAAGACCGCGGACGGCACGGTCGACGGCGCGGGCAAGACGATCGGCAGCGCGTCCGCCGACCACCGCAACTCCGGCGGCTATGTGCTCACCGGCCCCGAGTTCCTGACGATGTTCAGCGGCAGCACGGGCGCCGCGCTGGACACCGTGGACTACGTCCCGGCGCGCGGCACGGTCTCCTCGTGGGGCGATTCGTACGGCAACCGGGTGGACCGCTTCCTCGCCGGGACGGCGTACCTCAACGGCTCCACGCCCTCCCTGATCGCGGCGCGCGGCTACTACACCCGCTCCGTCATCGCCGCCTGGGACTTCAAGGGCGGCAAGCTGACCCGCAAGTGGACGTTCGACACGAACAGCTCCACCAACAGCGGCAAGGGCTACGACGGGCAGGGCAACCACGCGCTGACCATCGGCGATGTGGACGGCGACAGCAAGGACGAGATCGTCTACGGCTCGATGGCCGTGGACGACAACGGCTCCGGGCTGTGGACGACGAAGAACGGCCACGGCGACGCGGCCCACCTCGGCGACCTCGACCCGTCCCGGCCGGGCCTGGAGTACTTCAAGGTCGACGAGGACTCCTCGAAGCCGTCCTCGTACCTGGCCGACGCCAAGACCGGCCAGGTGCTCTGGACGACCGGGGCCAACGGCGACAACGGGCGCGGCGTGGCCGGTGACATCTGGGCGGGCAACGACGGCGCCGAGATGTGGTCCGCGAAGGACGACCAGATCCGCTCGGCCTCCGGTGCCACCAAGGGCCGCAAGCCCTCCTCCATGAACTTCCTGTCCTGGTGGGACGGCGACCCGGTGCGCGAGCTGCTGGACGGTACGAAGGTCGACAAGTACGGGACGTCCGGCGAGTCCCGGCAGCTCACCGCCTCCGGGGTGCACTCGAACAACGGCACCAAGGCGAACCCGTCGCTGGCGGGCGACATCCTCGGCGACTGGCGCGAGGAGGTCATCTGGCCGACCACCGACAACACGGCGCTGCGGATCTACTCCACGCCGTACGAGACCGACCGGCGGATCACCACGCTGCTGCACGACCGGCAGTACCGCGAGGCGCTGGCCTGGCAGAACACCGGCTACAACCAGCCGCCCCACCCCAGCTTCTTCATCGGCAACAAGATGGCCACCCCGCCGCGGCCGTCCATCAAGACCCCCTGACCCCCTTTCCCTCCCGCATCACCCCCTTCCGCACAAGGAGCTGATATGGCAGAACGCAGCACCAGACGACTCGCGCTGGGCGGTGCCCTCGGCGCCATCGCCCTCACCGCGGGCGCGATCACCACCGGTCTTTCCCTGTCGGCCGCGTCGGCCGCCAGCTGGCCCACGCCCAGCGGCAGCCCGCAGGCGGTCACCAAGACGATCCCCGTCAGCGGGACCACCGACGGCGGCATGAAGCGCTACTACGGCGACGGCGACCTCGGCAGCGACAACCAGGGCGAGGACCAGGGCCCGCTGTTCGAACTGGCCGACGGCGCGACGCTCAAGAACGTCATCCTCGGCGCCCCGGCGGCCGACGGCGTGCACTGCAAGGGCAGCTGCACGCTGCAGAACGTCTGGTGGGAGGACGTCGGCGAGGACGCCGCCACGTTCCGCGGCACCGGTAAGACGTACAACGTCATCGGCGGCGGCGCCCGCAAGGCCGAGGACAAGATCTTCCAGTTCAACGGCGGCGGCACGCTCAACATCTCCAACTTCGCCGGGCAGGACTTCTCGACGTTCGTCCGCTCCTGCGGCAACTGCTCCAGCCAGTACAAGCGCACGATCAACGTGACCAACACCGAGATCACCGCCCCGGGCAAGGTCATCGGCGGGATCAACACCAACTACGGGGACTCGCTGACCCTGCGCAAGGTCACGATCGTCGGGGACAGCAGCAAGAAGATCGTCCCGTGTCAGAAGTACATCGGGAACAACACCGGCAAGGAGCCGACGAAGAACGGCAGCAACGCCGACGGCACGTACTGCAAGTACAGCAGCTCCGACCTCACCTACAAGTAGCCGTCAGGCGTAGCTGAGGTCCGCCGCCCGGTCCGTGATTTTTTGCGGGCCGGGCGGCAACGTCTTCCGTTCCGGTGGCGACTTCAGGGCGTACATGATCCCCCCACTCCCCCCACGGAATGGATACACATGGCACCGCAGCACCACAGACCGCGTCCCACCCGCAAGCGCGCCCTGATCGGCGGCCTCGGCGCCGCCGCCCTCACGATCGGCGCGATCACGGCCGGGACGATGCTCTCCTCGGCCTCGGCGTCCGCCGAGTGGCCCACCCCCGGTGACGACAAGCCGGTCAGCTCGACGCAGAAGATCTCCGGGGTCGTCGACGGCGAGATGCGGCGCTACATCGGCGAGGGCGAACTCGGCGACGGCGGCCAGGACGAGGGCCAGCCCGCGATGTTCGAACTCGCCGACGGCGCCACGCTGAAGAACGTCGTCATCGGCTCCCCCGCCGCCGACGGCATCCACTGCGAGGGCAGCTGCACCCTGCAGAACGTCTGGTGGGAGGACGTCGGCGAGGACGCCGCGACCTTCCTGGGCGGCGCCAACGCCAAGTACACGATCACGGGCGGCGGCGCGCGCAAGGCCGACGACAAGGTCTTCCAGCACAACGGCGGCGGCACGCTCACCATCCGCGACTTCGCCGTGCAGGACTTCGGCAAGCTCTACCGCTCGTGCGGCAACTGCTCGAAGCAGCAGAAGCGCGCGGTGGTGGTGGACGGCGTGGAGGTGACCGCACCGGGCAAGTCGCTCGTCGGCGTCAATGAGAACTTCGGGGACACCGCGAAGCTCAGCAACATCACGATCATCGGCGACAGCGGCAAGAAGATCGACCCCTGCGTCCGCTTCAAGGGCAACGACACCGGCGACGAGCCCGAGGAGACCGGCTCGGGACCGGACAGCAAGACCTGCCTCTACAAGGAGTCCGACATCTCCTACAAGTAGGCGCCCGGCACCGGCCCACCGCGCGCCGCGCGCGCGGTGGGCCCCCTGATGCGCACTTGTCGGGGCCCCCTCCCCACGAGACCCTGGCCGCCTTCGCATCGGGGAGGGTGGGAGGGATCGTTTCCATGGCGCACAGGAGGAGCACGCGCAGAAGGAGTCCGCACAGCAGGAGCAGAGGCCGCCGCCGGACGGCCGGGGCGCTGGCCGCCGCCGCGGTGGTACTGACGGGCGCGGCACTGCCCGCCCAGGCCGCGGGCTCGGCCGCGCACCACACGTACATCGTGACGCTGCAACGGGGGATTTCGGCCTCGTCCGGGCCGGGCAAGGACGTGGTCGAGGAGTACGGGGCGACGGTGCGCCGTACGTACAGCAGGGCGCTGAACGGCTTCGCCGTACGGGCCGACGAGGCGCAGGCGAGACGGCTCGCGGCGGACCCGGGCGTCGCCTCGGTGACCCGGGACGCCGAGGTGTCCCTGCGCGCCACCGCCACCACGCAGCCGTACCCGCCGTCGTGGGGTCTGGACCGGATCGATCAGCCCGCCGGGGCCGCGCTGGACGGGGCGTACACGGCGCCGTCCGGCGGCGGGCGCGGGACGACGGTCTACGTCATCGACTCCGGAGTGCGCACCAGCCACCGGGACTTCGGCGGCCGGGCCCGCTCCGGCTGGGACTTCGTGGACGACGACCCGGTGGCGCAGGACGGCAACGGCCATGGCACCCATGTGGCCGCGACCGCCGCGGGCGCGCAGTACGGCGTGGCGAAGAAGGCCGACCTCGTCGCCGTCCGGGTGCTGGACGACCGGGGCGAGGGCACCAGCGCCGAGGTGCTGGCCGGTCTGGACTGGGTGCTGCGGCACGCCCGGAAGCCGTCGGTGGTGAACCTGAGCCTGGGGTCGGCGATCGCGGGGCCGGTCCCGGAGTGGGACGAGGCGATACGCGCCGGAGCGCGCGCCGGTCTCACCTTCACCATCGCGGCGGGCAACGCGGGCCGGTCCGCGGGCGCGTATTCGCCGGGCCGGGTGCCCGAGGCGATCACGGTGGGTTCGACGGACCGGGCCGACCGCCGCTCGCGGTTCTCCAACTACGGCCCGGCGGTGGACCTGTTCGCGCCCGGCGACCGGATCGTCTCGGCCTCCCGGACGAGCGATACGGCGGCGGCGACGCTGTCGGGGACGTCGATGGCGGCGCCCCATGTCGCGGGCGCGGCGGCGCTCTACCTCGCCGCCCACCGCTCGGCGACCCCGGCCCGGGTGAGCGCGGCGCTCACGGCGGCAGCGGCCGAGGGCGCCGTACGGAACCCGGGGCGCGGCGCGCCGAACCGCCTGCTGCGGGTGGTCGGCTGACGCTGCGTCTGCCGCAGGCGGCTGAGACGGCATCTGCCGCCCCTCATGATTACGGTCATATCATCGGCCCCGCACGGATACGCGCGGGGCCGCTTCGCGTACCCCGCGTTACGAACCGGTAGTTAACGGGAACCCGGATTGTCTCCCGGTGTCCGGTGGGAAGGCTTCCCGAACGCGCCCCCCATGGCCGACCCCATCCGCCCACCAGAGTGAACGCGGACAGGAGCTGTCATGCCCGCAACCCATCGCCCGGCGGTAAAGCCTATACAAAGGACAAAAGCCGCCGCCGACCATCAAGCGCCCTCCGCACATCAGCCCGCGACGCCGTCAGGTGATCCTATGATCGGTCGTATTCCCATCCTGGATATCCGTCCGCTGATCGACTGCGGCCGCCGCCCCGCCAAGGCGGTCGTGGGCGAGACCTTCGAGGTCAGTGCCACCGTGTTCCGGGAGGGCCACGACGCGGTCAGCGCCAATGTCGTCCTCCGCGATCCGGCCGGACGCTCCGGGCCGTGGACCCCCTTACGCGAACTCGCCCCCGGCACCGACCGCCTCGGCGCCGAGATCACCCCCACCGCGCCCGGCCGCTGGTCGTACACGGTCGAGGCGTGGAGCGACCCCGTCGCCACCTGGCGCCAGCACGCCCGCATCAAGATCCCGGCCGGGATCGACACCGACCTGGTGCTGGAGGAGGGCGCCCGGCTGCACGAGAGAGCGGCGGCCGGAGTGCCCAAGAGCGACGGCCGGGAGGCGGTGCTCGGCGCCGTCGACGGGCTGCGCGACGAGCGCCGCCCGGTCGCCGACCGGCTCGCCGCGGCCCTCGCCCCCGAGGTCACCGACGCGCTCGACCGGCATCCGCTGCGCGAACTGGTCACCTCCTCGCGCCCGATGCCGCTCCAGGTCGAGCGGGAGCGCGCGCTGTTCGGCTCCTGGTACGAGCTGTTCCCGCGCTCCGAGGGCGCCAAGGTGGCGGAGGGGCGGCGGCCGGTCAGCGGGACGCTGCGTACCGCCGCCGAGCGGCTGCCCGCCATCGCCGCCGCCGGGTTCGACGTCGTCTATCTGCCGCCCGTCCACCCCATCGGCACCGCGTACCGCAAGGGCCCCAACAACACACTCTCGGCGGGCCCCTTCGACGTGGGCTCCCCCTGGGCGATCGGCTCCCCCGACGGCGGCCACGACGCGATCCACCCCGACCTCGGCACCCTGGACGACTTCGACCACTTCGTGGCCCGGGCGCGCGAGCTGCGCATGGAGGTGGCGCTCGACTTCGCGCTCCAGTGCTCGCCCGACCACCCCTGGGTCACCGAGCACCCCGAGTGGTTCCACCACCGCGCGGACGGGACGATCGCGTACGCCGAGAACCCGCCCAAGAAGTACCAGGACATCTACCCCATCGCCTTCGACGCCGACTTCCCCGGACTCGTCCGGGAGACCGAGCGGCTGCTGCGGTTCTGGATGTCCCACGGGGTGCGGATCTTCCGGGTCGACAACCCGCACACCAAGCCCGTGGTCTTCTGGGAGAAGGTGATCGGGGACATCAACCGCACCGACCCCGATGTGCTCTTCCTCGCCGAGGCGTTCACCCGGCCCGCGATGATGAACACGCTCGGCATGATCGGCTTCCAGCAGTCGTATACGTACTTCACCTGGCGCAACGACAAGCAGGAGCTGACCGACTACCTCACCGGGCTGTCCGGGGACGCGGCCGCCTGGATGCGGCCCAACTTCTTCGTCAACACCCCCGACATCCTCCACGCCTACCTCTCGGACGGCGGACGCCCGGCCTTCGCGATCCGGGCCGTCCTCGCCGCCACCCTCTCCCCCACCTGGGGTGTCTACGCGGGCTACGAGCTGTGCGAGAACACCCCGCTGCGCGCCGGGAGCGAGGAGTACCTCGACTCCGAGAAGTACCAGCTGCGCCCGCGCGACTGGGCGGGCGCGGAGCGTACCGGAGCGTCGCTCACCCCGCTGCTCACCCGGCTCAACCGGCTGCGCAGGCGGCACCCCGCCCTGCACCGGCTGCGCAACCTCCGATTCCACCACGCCGACAACGACTCCGTCATCGTCTACTCCAAGCGCACGGGCGACTCGTGCGTGCTCATCGTCGTCAACCTGGACCCCCACCACACCCAGGAGGCGACGGTCTCGTTGAACATGCCGGAACTCGGCCTCGACTGGCACGAGTCCGCCCCGGTGCGCGACGAGCTCACCGGCGAGACCTATCACTGGGGCAGGGACAACTACGTGCGCCTGGAGCCTGGGCGTGACATGGCCCCCGCGCACGTGCTCTCCCTGCGACCGTCCTCACCGATCGGAGGGTCACCCACATCATGATCGTCAACGAGCCCGTACCGGACAAGTTCGAAGACACCCCGGCCAAGGACCGCGACCCCGACTGGTTCAAACGCGCCGTCTTCTACGAGGTCCTGGTCCGCTCCTTCCAGGACAGCAACGGCGACGGCGTCGGCGACCTCAAGGGCATCACCGCCAAGCTGGACTATCTGCAGTGGCTCGGCGTCGACTGCCTCTGGCTGCCGCCCTTCTTCGCCTCCCCGCTGCGCGACGGCGGCTACGACGTCTCGGACTACACGGCCGTGCTGCCGGAGTTCGGGGATCTCGCCGACTTCGTCGAGTTCGTGGACGCCACGCACCAGCGCGGCATGCGCGTCATCATCGACTTTGTCATGAACCACACCAGTGATCAGCATCCGTGGTTCCAGGAGTCCCGCACCGATCCGGACGGACCGTACGGCGACTACTACGTCTGGGCCGACGACGACAAGCAGTACCAGGACGCCCGCATCATCTTCGTCGACACCGAGACGTCCAACTGGACCTTTGATCCGGTACGCAAGCAGTACTACTGGCACCGCTTCTTCTCGCATCAGCCGGACCTCAACTTCGAGAACCCGGCCGTCCAGGAGGAGGTACTGGCAGCCCTGCGCTTCTGGCTGGACCTCGGCATCGACGGATTCCGGCTGGACGCCGTGCCGTATCTGTACGCGGAGGAGGGCACCAACTGCGAGAACCTCCCCCGCACCCATGAACTCCTCAAGCGCGTCCGCGCCGAGATCGACGCCCACTACCCGGACACGGTGCTGCTGGCCGAGGCCAACCAGTGGCCGGAGGACGTCGTCGACTACTTCGGCGACTACGAGGCGGGCGGCGACGAATGCCACATGGCGTTCCACTTCCCCGTCATGCCGCGCATCTTCATGGCCGTGCGGCGCGAGTCCCGCTACCCCGTCTCGGAGATCCTCTCCAAGACCCCCGCCATCCCGTCCGGCTGCCAGTGGGGCATCTTCCTGCGCAACCACGACGAGCTGACGCTGGAAATGGTCACCGACGAAGAGCGCGACTATATGTACGCGGAGTACGCCAAGGATCCGCGCATGCGCGCCAACATCGGCATCCGGCGGCGGCTGGCCCCGCTGCTGGACAACGACCGCAACCAGATCGAGCTGTTCACGGCGCTGCTGCTGTCCCTCCCGGGGTCGCCGATCCTCTACTACGGGGACGAGATCGGCATGGGCGACAACATCTGGCTCGGCGACCGCGACGCCGTACGCACCCCCATGCAGTGGACCCCCGACCGCAACGCGGGCTTCTCCTCCTGCGATCCGGGGCGGCTCTTCCTCCCCACGATCATGGATCCGGTCTACGGGTATCAGGTCACCAACGTCGAGGCCTCCATGTCCTCGCCGTCCTCCCTGCTCCACTGGACCCGGCGGATGATCGAGATCCGCAAGCAGAATCCGGCCTTCGGGCTGGGCTCCTTCACCGAGCTGCCCTCCTCGAACCCCGCCGTCCTCGCCTTTCTGCGCGAGGCCCCGCGGACTCCGGACGGGGAGGACGACCTGGTGCTGTGCGTGCACAACTTCTCGCGCTTCGCCCAGCCGACGGAGCTGGACCTGCAGTCCTTCGCGGGCCGCCACCCGGTCGAGCTGATCGGCGGCGTCCGCTTTCCCGCGATCGGCGAACTCCCGTACCTGCTCACCCTGGCGGGCCACGGCTTCTACTGGTTCCGCCTGCGCCGAGCCGACCCCGTGCCCCGGCCCATGGTCTAGCCCCCACCCCGCCCCTTCCCGAAACCGGTGCTCCGCCCCGGACCCCGCCCCCCATCGCGCCTGGCACCGCAGGCGCGCTCCGGGCCTGCGCCCCAGCCCCCGCAGCACTGCCTCGGCGGTCGCGTCTCTCACGCCCGGTGGCGAGAGCGGTCTCGCCCCCGCCCCGGCCCAGCACCGGGGGCCACCACCCCGGCGCGGGCCCGGCACGGCGGCCCGAGGGCGCAGCCCCGAGCTGGGCCGGGGGCCAGGGGCGCAACCCCGAAGCGGGGGCCAGGGGCGCACCCCCGTGGCCGGGACCCGGAGCGCAACCCCGTGGGGGCCAGGGGCGCACCCCCGAGGCCGGGACCCGGAGCGCAACCCCGTGGGGGCCAGGGGCGCACCCTCGAGGCCGGGACCCGGAGCGCAACCCCGTGGGGGCCGGGAGCGCAACCCCGAGGCCGAGGCCGGGAGCGCAACCCCGAAGCCGGGACCCGGAGCGCAACCCCGAGGCCGGGGCCAGGGGCGCAACCCCGAAGCCGGGACCCGGAGCGCAACCCCGTGGGGGCCGGGGGCGCAACCCCGAAGCCGAGGCCAGGGGCGCACCCCCGAAGCCGGGACCCGGAGCACAACCCCGTGGGGGCCAGGGGCGCGCAACCCCGAAGCCGGGACCCGGAGCGCAACCCCGAGGCCGGGGCCAGGGGCGCAACCCCGAAGCCGAGGCCGGGAGCGCACCCCCGAAGCCGGGGGCCAGAGGCGCAACCCCGAACACGGGCCCGGCACAAGCCCGGACGCGGGACAGGGGCGCAATCCCGCAGCCGGGCCCGGGGGCGCAATCCCGAGGCCGGGGCCGTGGGCGCAGCCCCGAGGCGGGTCCGGGGCGGAGCCCCGAAGTAAGACCCAGGGGCGCAACCCCGAAGCGGGGGTCCGGGACGCAACCCCGAAGCGGGGGTCCGGGACGCAACCCCGAAGCGGGGGGTCCGGGGCGCAGCACCGAAGCGGGGCCCAGAGGCGCAACCCCGAACACGGGCCCGGCACAAGCCCGGACGCGGGACGGGGGCGCAATCCCGGACGCAGCCCGGCGTGGAGGCCGGGGGCACAACCCCGTGGCCGGGGCCGGGGGCGCAGCCCTGGTGGGGTCCAGGGGCGCAGCCCCATGGGGGTCGGGGCGGAGCCCCGGTTCGGGAAGGGGCGGGGTGGGGGAAACCCGCGCCTCCGGCCGACGTGGCGTTTCCGGGTGGGCTTCATGGGCACTCTGACTACGTACCGCCACCGGCGGAGCCGATCGCGTACTCCGTACTCGCCGTACGGACGATCCTCGCCCGACACGTCCCGCACCGTCGCACAGTCAATGCCGCAATCCGGGACACTTTGCCCTGATCTGTCGTGTGCCCGGGGAAAGGACGCGACGCCATGCCGGAAGCTTCGTTCTCCCGGGGGGCACACCACCCGCCGACCGCTTTACCGCCAGCCAGCCCGAACGCCGGTACCACCGGGCTGCTCGGGTCACTCGCGCCGCTGCTCGCCGAGTGGCTCCCCCGGCAGCGCTGGTTCGCGGGCAAGGGCCGTCCCATCACCGGCTTCGCCCTCGTCGCCGCGACGGAGATACTGCCCTGCCCGCCCGGCGGCGCCGCCCCCGGGCTGCTCCATCTGCTCGTCCGCGCCCAGCAGCCGGAACCGCCCGGTCACCGGCACGGTTTCGGCTGCGGCCACCGCCGTGGCGCGGCCGCCAGCGACTGCTACCAGATCCTGCTCGGGGTCCGCTCGACCCTGCCGCCCTCCCTCGCCCCCGCCCTCGTCGGCCACCCCAGCGGCGGCCCGCTGGACGGCCGTACCGTGTACGAGGCGCTGGCCGACCCGCGCCTCGCCTCGCTCCTCCTGGAGCGGCTGCGCGTCCCCGGCCGCCTCGGCCCGCTGCGCTTCGTACGCGAACCCTCCAGCGCCATCCCGTCCATCCTGCCGCCCCGCCTGGTCACGGCCGAGCAGTCCAACTCCTCGGTGGTGTATGGCGATACGTTCATTCTCAAGTTCTTCCGGCGCGTCAGCCCCGGCACCAACCCCGACCTCGAACTCCCCCTCGCCCTCGCCCGCACCGGCTGCACCCGGGTGCCCGCCCCCGCCGCCTGGTTCGAGGCGGCCCCGCCGCCGGAGGGGCCAGGACCGCGCCCGGAGCCGTTCACGCTCGGCGTCCTGCAGCCGTACCTCGCCGGGTCCACCGACGGCTGGCAGCTCGCCCTCGACGCCCTCTCCGTACGCGCCGACTTCGCCGACGCCGCCCGCGCCCTCGGCCAGGCCACGGCCGAGGTGCACCTCGCGATGGCCCGTACGCTCCCCGTCTCCGTACTGCGCCGCCCGCAGATCGAACACCTCGCGGCCGCCATGAGCGAACGCCTCGACTCGGCCGCCGCCGCGGTGCCCGCGCTCCAGCCGTACCGGGCCGCGCTGCACGCCGCGTACGAGGACGTCGCCGCCCTCGGCCGCGCCGGGCGCACCTGGGCGGCCCAGCGCATCCACGGCGATCTGCACCTGGGGCAGTCCCTGCTGACGGCGGAACGGCAGTGGTCGCTGATCGACTTCGAGGGCGAGCCGTCCCGTCCGCTCGCCGAACGCCGCCGCCCGCAGCCGCCGGTCCGCGACATCGCCGGAATGCTCCGTTCCTTCGACTACGCGGCGGCCGTGGGCGGCCAGGAGGCCGCGCAGGACTGGGCGGCACGGATGCGCGACGCGTACTGCGCGGGGTACGCGGAGGCCTCCGGCACGGATCCGCGCGACGAACCGGAACTGCTGCGCGCCCATGAGACCGACAAGGCGGTGTACGAGGTCCTCTACGAGGCCCGCCACCGCCCCGACTGGCTGCCGGTCCCGATGACCGCGATCCGCCGCCTGGCCGCCGCCGTCCGCTGACCCCCTCCGACCCACCCTCCAACACCCCCGGGAGGACCACCCCGTGACCGCACGACCGCCGTCCGGCCAGCACCCGTCCGACGCCGACCCGGCCACCACCGGCCCCAGGACGGGCCCGGCGGTCCCGCCCACGTTCCTCCCGGGCCGATCGGCGCGCACGGCCAAGCCCCGGCCGGAACGCCCCCGCGCCGACGCACCCGAGCCCGCCGCCCCGGCTACCGAACCGGACGTCGAGGCCGGGCTGCGGGGGCCCGAATCGCCCCGCCGGGACCCCCACTCGCCGCAATCCGCGGGCATCAAGCCCGGCTCGCGGCTGTCGTACGGGGCAGCGCCCGAGCCTCGGGCGCCTCGGGCGGCCGGGGCCGCGCCCGCCGACGTACGGCAGCCGCCACCGTCCGCGCCCGCGCCGGAGGCGGCCCCGTACGACTACCTCGACGTGCGGGCCGCCGAGCCGATCGGGGCGGCGGAGCGGGGGCGGTTGCTTGGTGGGGGGTGTCACGATCCGCATGCGGTGCTCGGGGCGCACCCCGTCACCCGCGGGGTCCGGTTCCGGGCGCTGCGGCCGTACGCGCGGGCCGTCACCGTCGTGGCCGACGGGGTGCGGGCGCGGCTCCGCGCGGAGGGGGACGGGGTGTTCTCCGGGGTGCTGCCGCTGGCGGACGTCCCCGAGTACCGGCTGCTCGTGGCGTACGACGACGCCGAAGTAGAGGCACACGACCCGTATCGGTTCCTGCCCGCGCTCGGCGAACTCGATCTGCACCTCATCGGCGAGGGCCGCCACGAGGAGCTGTGGCGGGCGCTCGGCGCGCAGCCGATGACGCACCACGGGGTGGTCGGCACACGCTTCACCGTCTGGGCGCCGAACGCGCGCGGGGTCCGGGTCACCGGGGACTTCTGCCACTGGGACGGCACCGGCTTCCCGATGCGCTCGCTCGGCTCCAGCGGCGTATGGGAGCTGTTCATCCCCGGCGTCGGCGAGGGCGCGCTGTACAAGTTCGAGATCACACGGCCCGACGGCAGCCGCACGGTCCGCGCGGATCCGATGGCGCGGCGTACCGAGTGCCCGCCCGCGACCGCCTCCGTCGTGCACGCCTCGCACCACCACTGGCACGACGAGGACTGGATGGCGCGGCGGGGCAGCGGGCGGGTGCATGAGCTGCCGTTCTCGGTGTACGAGGTGCACCTGCCGTCGTGGCGCCCCGGGCTGACGTACCGGCAGCTGGCCGAGCAGCTGCCCGCGTACGTCAAGGACCTCGGCTTCACCCACGTCGAGCTGATGCCGGTGGCCGAGCATCCGTTCGGTGGCTCCTGGGGCTACCAGGTGACCGGGTTCTACGCGCCCACGGCCCGCCTCGGATCGCCCGACGACTTCAAGTACCTGGTCGACGCGCTGCACCGGGCGGGCATCGGGGTGCTGGTGGACTGGGTGCCCGCGCACTTCCCCCGGGACGCGTGGGCGCTCGCCGAGTTCGACGGGCGGCCGCTTTACGAACCCGCCGACCCGCAGCGGGCAGCACACCCCGACTGGGGGACGCTCGAATTCGACTACGGCCGCACGGAGGTGCGGAACTTCCTGGTCGCGAACGCGGTCTACTGGTGCGAGGAGTTCCACATCGACGGTCTGCGGGTGGACGCCGTGGCGTCCATGCTCTACCTCGACTACTCCCGCGAGCCCGGCCAGTGGACGCCCAACGCGCACGGCGGCCGGGAGAACCTGGACGCGGTGGCGTTCCTCCAGGAGATGAACGCGACGGTCTACCGCCGCTGCCCCGGCGTCGTGACCATCGCCGAGGAGTCCACCGCCTGGGACGGCGTCACCCGGGCCACCCACCACGTGGGCCCGAGCGGCTTCGGCGGGCTCGGCTTCGGGCTGAAGTGGAACATGGGGTGGATGCACGATTCGCTCGGCTACGTGGCGCATGAGCCGGTGCACCGGAAGTACCACCACCACGAGATGACGTTCTCGATGGTGTACGCGTACAGCGAGAACTACGTGCTCCCCATCTCGCACGACGAGGTGGTGCACGGGAAGCGCGCGCTGGTGAGCAAGATGCCGGGCGACTGGTGGCAGCAGCGCGCCGACCACCGGGCGTACCTCGGCTTCATGTGGGCGCACCCGGGCAAGCAACTGCTCTTCATGGGGCAGGAGTTCGCGCAAGGGGCGGAGTGGTCGGAGCGCCACGGCCCGGACTGGTGGCTGCTGGACCCCTCGTACTCGGCGGAGGCCGACCACCGGGGCGTGCGCGACCTGGTGCGCGACCTCAACCGGACCTACGCGGCGACGCCGCCGCTGTGGCAGCGGGACACGGAGCCGGAGGGGTTCGCGTGGGTGGAGGGGGACGGACACGAGGACAACGTCTTTGCCTTCCTCCGCTTCGACGCGGACGGCTCCCCGCTGCTCGCGGTCAGCAACTTCTCGCCAGTGGTGCGGCACGCGTACCGGGTGGGCGTACCGGACGCGGTCCCGCTGTGGCGGGAGGTGCTGAACACCGACGACGCGCGGTACGGCGGCAGCGGCGTCCGCAATCCGGAACCGCTGAAGGCCGAGCCGACCGCCGCCCACGGCCGCCCGGCCAGCCTGCTGCCCACCCTCCCGCCGCTGGCCACGATCTGGCTGCGCCCGGCCTGAGCCCGCGTTCACAAGGTTGACGCAAACGGTTGACGACTGACGTGGACACGCCTAAAGAGGGTGTGAGAGCGCTCTCACCCCCTTCAGGAGGTACGTCCATGCGTCGCCCCCACAGAGCCCGATCCGCCCTCAGATCGGCGTTAGCCGCACTCGCCGCCACCGCCGCCGCCACCACCGTCGCCCTCTTCGGCGCCACGTCCGTACAGGCCGACGTGCCGCCCGCGCCCGGCTGGACCCTCCAGTGGAGCGATGACTTCACCGGGGCGGCCAACACCCTGCCCTCCGCCGCCAACTGGCAGATCGACACCGGCCACAGCTACCCCGGCGGCCCCGGCAACTGGGGCACGGGCGAGATCCAGAACTACACCAACTCCACCAGCAACCTCAGCCTCGACGGCAGCGGCAACCTCCGCATCACCCCGCTGCGCGACGGCGCGGGCAACTGGACCTCGGCCCGCATCGAGACCAAGCGCGCCGACTTCAAGGCCCCGGCGGGCGGTGTGCTGCGCATGGAGGGCCGAATTCAGATGCCGAACGTCACCGGCACCGCCGCCCTCGGCTACTGGCCCGCCTTCTGGGCGCTCGGCAGCCCGTACCGGGGCAACTACCAGAACTGGCCCGGCATCGGCGAGTTCGACATCATGGAGAACGTCAACGGGATCAACTCCGTCTGGGGCGTGCTCCACTGCGGCGTGAACCCGGGCGGCGCCTGCAACGAGTCCACCGGCCTCGGCGCCAGCCGCGCCTGCCCGGGCTCGACCTGCCAGTCCGCGTTCCACACCTACCGCTTCGAATGGGACCGCTCGGCCACCCCGAACCAGCTGCGCTGGTACGTGGACGGCCAGCAGTTCCACAGCATCAGCCAGGGCCAGGTCGACGCCACCACCTGGTCCAACATGACCGACCACGCGGGCTACTTCATGCTGCTCAACGTGGCGATGGGCGGCGCCTTCCCCAATGGCGTCCACGGCTCGGCCACGCCCACGGCGGCCACCGTCCCCGGCCACCCCATGCTCGTCGACTACGTCGGGGTCTGGACCCGGGGCGGCGGCGGAACCGACCCCGGCACCGGCTCCGCCACCCTCTACCCGGGCTCGGGCGGCGCGCTCGGCGCGGCCTCCTCGTCCGCGACCGCCACGACCCTGGCCTCGGCGGGCGGCGCCAACCACGACGGGACGCCGCACCAGCCGCAGACGTTCACCTCGTCCGGCATCACGCGCACGTACAACGGCGGCTCGACGGCCTTCGACCTGTTCGTGGACGCGGGCACGACGATCGCCAACGGGCAGCAGGTGAGGGTGAGTTACGACCTCACCGGCGACGGCAGCTGGGACCGGACCGAGACCTACCAGTACTTCGCCACCGATCCGTCCCCGGGCTACGAGCACTACACCCAGGCCCGGGGCCTGAAGTCCACGACCGGCTCGGCGCTGGGCAACCTCAGCAACGGCAAGGTCCGCGTCGAGGTGTGGAACGCCATCGGCAACGGCACCAGCACCCTCGGCACCGGCAACCAGTCCACCGTCCGCATCCCCTTCAGCTAGCGCTATCGGGCTCGGGCTCGTCCAGCCGGGCGAGCCCGTCCCGGACCAGGTCCGCGTCCGGGTGGCCGAGGGCGTCGAAGCGGCTCAGCGCCGCGCGCCAGCTGTCCCGCGCCCCGGCCACGTCCCCGGCGGTCCGCTGGGCGTCGCCCAGCCGGTACAGCGACTCGGCCTCCCGCACCCGCTCGTCAAGACCGCGCCGCAGCTCGACCGCGCGCCGGTAGCAGGCGATGGCCTGCTGGTGGTCGCCGAGGTGGTGGTGGGCGTACCCGAGGCTGTCCCACGCGGCCGACTCGCCGCGCCCGTCGCCCGCCTCCCGCAGCAGGGCGAGCGCCTTGGCGCAGTGCACCAGGGTCTGGCGGCAGTCGCCGAGCATGGCGTACGCCCAGCCCATGTTGTTGAGCGCGTACGCCTCTCCCCTGCGGTGACCGGCCACCTGGTACAGCTCCATCGAGCGCCGGGCGTGGTACAGCAGCTCCTCGTCGCGGCCCTGCCGCTCGGCCGTCATGTTGAGCGCGACATGGATACGGGCCTGGCCGATGTGGTTGGCGGTCTCGCCGTGCAGGTCGAGCGAGCGCAGCAGATGGCCACGGGCCCGGTCGTACCGCCCCATCCGCAGATCGGCGAGGCCGAGCCCGTGGCGGGCGTGGGCCTGACCGGCCGGATCGGCGATGCGGTGGGCGGCGCCGAGGGCGATGCGGTGGATGGTGCGCTGGTCGTGCCAGTGGCCGAGCTGGTCCAGGTACTCCGCCAGCGTCCAGGACAGCTGCCACGCGTGGGTCTCGAACCCGGCGTCCGCGGCCCGCTGGAGGGCCGCGATCAGCACCGGGTGTTCCAGGGTGAACCAGGTGAGCGCCTGGGCGTGTTCGCCGAACGTCTCGACGGCGACACCGGGCCGCGCCGGGCCGAGCGCGATCGGCTCCCGGTACGGGGTGAAGGCGCGCCCGGCGGCGAAGGCGGAGTGCAGATAGTGGTCCAGCACCCGGTGCAGCGCCGACCGGCGCTCGTCCGCCGAATCGTGCTCCTGGGTCAGCTCCATGGCGTACGCGCGCAGCAGATCGTGGAACGCGTACCGGCCCGGGCTGCGCTCGGCGAGCAGATGAGCCCGGGTGAGCCTGCTCAGCAGCCTGCGCGCCTGCGCCACGTCCACCCCGGCGAGGGACGCGGCGGCGGGGGCCGCGATGTACGGGCCGGGGTGGACGCCGAGCAGCCGGAACAGCCGGGCGGCGTCGGCGCCGAGGGAGTGGTACGACCACGAGAACACGGCCCGGACGTCGGTGGTGGCGTCCCCGCCCTCGAACGCGTCGAGGCTGCCGCGCGCGCCGTGCAGCTCACCGGCGAGCGCCGCGATGCTGAACCGGGGGTGGGTGGCGGCGCGGGCGGCCACGATGGCGAGCGCGAGGGGCAGCCCCGCGCACACCGTGACCACGTCCTCCACGGCCTGCGGCTCGGCGGCGGCGCGCTCGGCGCCGATCCGGCCGATGAGCAGCTCGCGCGCCTCGGCGCGGCCGAGCAGATCCAGCGGCAGCGGCCGGGCCTGCTCCGCGACGACCAGCCCGGTGAGTTCGTTACGGCTGGTCAGCACCACCAGACAGCCGGGCGACCCGGGCAGCAGCGGACGTACCTGTTCGGCGTCGCGCGCGTTGTCGAGCAGGACCAGCACCCGGCGGTCGGCCAGCAGACTGCGGTAGAGGGCGGTCTGCGCCTCCACGGTGGCGGGGATGCGGTGCGCGGGCACCTGGAACGCGTCGAGGAACCCGCGGACCGCCTCGGCCACGGTCATCGCCGAGCCGGTGGGGCCGAAGCCGCGCAGGTTGACGTACAGCTGCCCATCGGGGAACCGGTCCCGCACCCGGTGCGCCCAGTGCACCGCGAGCGTGGTCTTGCCGAGCCCGCCGCTCCCCGCGATCACCCCGATCACGGCGGCGGTGGCGGTGGCGCGCAGCAGCGAGTCCAGCCCGCCGAGTTCGCGCTCGCGCCCGGTGAAGTGAGCGACGTCGGGCGGCAGTTGCGCGGGTACGGCGGTTCCGGCGGCGGGGGCGGTGTGCGGGCCCGGAGCGGCGGTGACGCCATCCTCGCTCCCGGACACCCCGGCGGCCCCGGCGGCCTCCGCCGCCCCGGGCGCGGTACGGGGCTCGGGCGCGCGCCCGGCCCCGGGAGCCGTGCGGGCCTCGGGCTCGTGCCCAGCGACCCCGGCGGCGCCTGCCGCCTCGGACGGGCCCCCGGGCTCGGCCGCGTGTCCGGCTCCGGGCTCGGCGCGCGCCCCGGACGTGTCCCCGGCCCCCGGGTCGGTACGGGGCGCGGGCACATACCCTGCCCCCTCCCCGGCCCCGGTTCCGAATCCGCCGCGCGCCTCAAGCGCTTGGCGGTGGAGGCGTTGCAGCTCCTCGCCCGGTTCTATGCCCAGCTCCTCGGCGTACCGCTGCCGGGTGGCGCGGAACAGCGCGAGGGCGTCGGCGCGCCGCCCCGACCGGCGCAGCGCCTCCATCAGCAGGGCCACCGAGCCCTCGCGCAGGGGGTGTTCGGCGACCAGGGCGGACAGTTGCGCGGCGGCCTCGTGGTGGCGCCCGGCGCGTACGTCGAGCGCGGCGCACTCCTCCACGGCGGCCCGCCGCTCCTCCTCCAGACCGGCCCCGACGGTGTCGGACAGCCAGCCACCCGCCACGTCGGCGAGCGCGGGTCCGCGCCACAACTGCAGGGCGGCGCGCAGCAGTCCGGCGGCCCGGTCGTCGTTCACGGTGCGGGCCTCGCGCACCAGGTCACGGAAGCGGTGCAGGTCGACGGCCGTGCGCGGGGTGGTGAGGCAGTAGCCCTTGGCGGAGGTGGTCAGTTCGGTGTCGGGCAGTGCGGCCAGGATGCGGCGCAGCTTGGATATCTGGACCTGTACGGCGTTGCGCGCGGAGCCCGGCGGGTCCTCGCCCCAGACGGCCATCACCAGCCGGTCGACGGAGACCACCCGGCCCGGTTCCATCACCAGCATCGCCAGCACGGAACGCTGCTGCGCGGCGGTCGGGCCCAGCAGCTGGTCGTCCCGCCAGATCCCCACGGGTCCCAAGAGGCGTAAGCCGGTCCCGTCCACGCGCTGCCCCCGTCGGTACCAGAGAATCAGTGTGCCAATCCCGCAGCCTACCCACCGGGCCAGGTCAGCGAGGCATCAGCCGCACATCAGCGGCTCGTAGGACATTGGGCTTCATGACCACGGCCGGACGCACCCGCCGCAGACCCCGGATAGGGGATCTCGTCTACGACATCGAGCGCGAGGCCATCGGCCGCGTCGCCTACATCGACGCCGGTGGCAACATCGCGTGGGTCAAACCGCGCCACGGCGGGCCCGAATGGACCGCGCTCCCCGAACAGCTGCGTCCGGTGGCGGACGGAGAGGGCTGACCCGCCCCCCTGTACCGGTGTCTCGTGTCTTGCCACGGGGGGAAGACGCGGGGCACCACCTCTCACGGCCGCCCGGACGGGAACACGACCGCGGCCCTGCCCCGATTCAGGAGGGCAGGGCCGCAGGGGCGTGGGGTGTCAGGCGGGCACGTGTTCCTTGGCCGTGTCACCGTCACGCTGCTCGGGGAGCGACTTGGCGCCGGACCCCGCGTCGGAGTCGTCGGAGTCGTCGGCGGACGGGCCGTGGCCGCCGCCGCTCGCCGCGAAGGCCGCGGTGTCGAACGGGAGCCGCCCGGCGAGGACCTCGTTCATCCGGTCCTTGTCGATTTCCTTGGTCCAGGTGCCGACCAGGACGGTGGCGACCGCGTTGCCCGCGAAGTTGGTGAGGGCGCGCGCCTCGCTCATGAAGCGGTCGACGCCGACGACCAGGCCGACACCGCCGACCAGGTCGGGCCGGTGCGACTGGAGGCCGCCCGCGAGGGTGGCCATGCCCGCGCCGGTGACACCGGCCGCGCCCTTGGAGGCGACGATCATGAAGAGCAGCAGGGATATCTGCTCGCCGATCGCGAGCGGCTTGCCCATGGCGTCGGCGATGAACAGCGACGTCATGGTCAGGTAGATCGCGGTGCCGTCCAGGTTGAAGGAGTAGCCGGTCGGCACGGTGATGCCGACGACGGGACGGCTGACGCCCGCGTGCTCCATCTTGGCGATCAGCAGCGGCAGCGCCGACTCCGAGGAGGATGTCGACAGGATCAGCAGGAACTCCCGCGCCAGGTACTTCAGCAGCAGGAACAGGTTCACGCCCGCCACCAGGCGCAGGATCGCGCCGAGCACGACGAACACGAAGAGGAAGCAGGTGGTGTAGAACCCGATCATGATGACGGCGAGCGCCTTGAGCGCGTCCAGACCCGTCTCGCCGACCACCGCGGCGATCGCGCCGAAGGCGCCCACCGGGGCCAGCCACATGACCATCGACAGCAGCTTGAAGACGAGCTGCTGTATGTGGCCTATGCCGCGCAGCACCGGCTCACCGGACTTGCCCATGGCCTGGAGGCCGAAGCCCACGAGGAGGGCGACGAACAGGGTCTGGAGCACCTGCTCGGAGGTGAACGCGGAGAGCAGGGTGGTGGGAATGATGCTCAGCACGAACCCGTCCAGGCCCTCGCCCGCGGCGCTGTCGACCTGGCCCTGTCCGGCCTTCGTCACTTCCTCCGTGATGTGGAGCCCGCTGCCGGGGTCCAGGAGGTTGCCGACGATGAGGCCGATGCCGAGCGCGACGGTCGACATCACCATGAAGTAGCCGAGGGCGAGCCCGCCGACCTTGCCGACCTTGGCGGCCTTCCGTACCGAACCGACGCCGAGCACGATCGTGCAGAAGATGATCGGCGAGATCAGCATCTTGATCAGATTGACGAAGCCTTCACCGATGGGCTTCAGCTCGACCGCCGTGTCGGGGGCGACGAAGCCCACGAGGATCCCCAGCGCCACCGCGCCGATCACAGCGAGGTAGAGGTAGTGGATCTTTTCCTTCTTCTTCGCCTTCGGCCGCTCCGGCTCTGTACGTCCCGATGCGGGCGGCGTGATCTCCGCAGCCACGGTGCTGCCTCCTTCTCTTCGGCCGTCCAACTGTCCCGGCGCTGTATCCGTGTGCGGCTCGCACACCGCCTTGAACGGTTCCGGCGACTATGCCCCACGGCTGTGACGGGGGTCACCCTTCCGTTCATTTCGTTCACACAAAGATTCGTGTGCAGACTGATGGACATGCGCATCCCCCACCCGCGGAGCCTGGCCGGGCAGCTCTTCGCGATGCAGGTCGTGCTGGTCGCCGCGCTGGTGGCGGGATGCGCCGTCTTCGCGTACATCACCGACCGCGACCAGGCCACGGCGGCCGCGCGCAGCCAGGCCACGGCCGCCGCCGCTGCCGTCGCCGACTCCCCTTCGGTGGCCGACGCCGTGCGGTCGAAGGACCCGAGCGCCCGGCTCCAGCCGTATGCGGAGAAGGTGCGCCGGGACACCGGCGTCACCTTCGTGACCATCATGAACCCGCGCGGTATCCGTTGGACACACCCTGATCCGGACAGGATCGGGGAGCGCTACCTCGGCCATATCGAGCCCGCGCTGAAGGGCCGGATCTTCCCCGAGACGTACACCGGCACCCTCGGCCCGTCCGTGCGGGTGGTCGCCCCGGTGCGCGACGCGCGGGCCGGGGGCCGGATCACCGCGCTGGTCAGCGCCGGGATCACGGTCGAGACCATCAGCGCCCAGGTGCGGCGCCAGCTGCTGGCGCTGCTCGGCGTCGCCGCCGGGGCGCTCGCCGTCGGCGGCCTGTGCGCGTACGTCATCAACGCCCGGCTGCGCCGCCACACCCACGGCATGAACGCCACCGAGCTGAGCCGGATGCACGACTACCACGAGGCGGC
The DNA here is from genome assembly GCF_042731515.1 of Streptomyces sp. NPDC059850. Classification (NCBI taxonomy): domain Bacteria; kingdom Bacillati; phylum Actinomycetota; class Actinomycetes; order Kitasatosporales; family Streptomycetaceae; genus Streptomyces; species Streptomyces sp. NPDC059850. Next base: position 19,611 of record NZ_JBHWJI010000056.1, on the reverse strand, counting down.
GCTGCACGCGGTGCGCGAGGGGCTGCTGATGCTGGACGGGCAGCGGCGGATCGCGCTCATCAACGACGGCGGCCGGGAGCTGCTCGGGCTGCCCGACGACGCGGTCGGCCGCTACGTCTCCGAGCTGGGCCTGCCCACTCCCCTCACCGGCGCCCTGCTGGCCGCCGAGCCGCGCGTGGACGAGCTGCATCTGACCGCGGAGCGGGTCGTCGTCGTCAACACCTCCCCGGTGAGCAGCGGCGAGCAGCGCGGCACGGTCGTCACGCTGCGCGACCATACGGAACTCCAGGCGCTCTCCGGCGAGCTGGACTCCGTACGCGGCTTCGCCGAGGCGCTGCGCTCCCAGGCCCACGAGGCCGCCAACCGGCTGCACGCCGTCGTCTCGCTGATCGAGCTGGGCCGGGAGGACGAGGCGGTCGAGTTCGCGACGGCCGAGCTGGAGCTGGCCCAGGCCCTCACCGACCAGGTCGTGGCGGCCGTCGCCGAGCCCGTGCTGGCCGCGCTGCTGCTGGGCAAGGCGGCCCAGGCCAGCGAGCGCGGCGTCGAACTCGTCCTCACCCCCGACAGCCGCATCGACGACGGTCTGCTGCCGCCCGGTCTGGCCGCCCGCGACCTGGTGACCATCGTCGGCAACCTCATCGACAACGCGATCGACGCCGCCGCCGAGGGCGTCGGCAGCGGCGCCGCCCGCAGCGCCCGGGTGACGGTCACCGTCCACGCGGAGGACGGCGAGCTGACCCTGTGCGTCGCGGACACCGGCGCCGGGCTCGACCCGGCGGCGGCCGAGGACGCGTTCCGGCGCGGCTGGTCGACCAAGTCGGCGGGGCGCGGTCTGGGGCTCGCCCTCGTCCAGCAGGCCGTACGCCGCAACGCGGGCAGCGTGGACGTGGCCGGGGCGCCCGGCTCCGGCGCCGAGTTCACCGTACGGCTGCCGCTGACTGGCCAGCGGCGGGCCGCGGCCACGTCGTGAGCGGCGGTCGGGCGGCGCTCGCGATGAGCACGTCCGGCGGATTCACAGGCCCGTAACCCTGGCCACTCTTCATTACGCTCCGTAAATTGGGGCCCCGAGCTTCTTGCCCAGCCCCGTCATGCCCCGAGATCATGCCCCCGAGAGGAACCCCGACCCATGAGCCCGCCGCAGGCGAACTCGACGACCCCGACCCCGGACCCGATCCGGGTGCTCGTCGTCGAGGACGACCTCGTCGCGGCGGACGCGCACCGGATGTACGTCGAGCGCGTCCCCGGATTCGCCGTCGTCGGCACCGCGCACACCGGCGGTGACGCCCAGCGGCTGCTGGAGCGCACACCCGCCGACCTCATCCTGCTCGACCTCTACCTGCCGGACGGGCACGGCCTGCAGCTGGTGCGGGCGCTGCGGGCGGCCGGGCACGCGGCGGACGTCATCGCCGTCACCTCGGCCCGGGACCTGGCCGTGGTCCGGGACGGGGTCTCGCTCGGGGTGGTCCAGTACGTACTGAAGCCGTTCACCTTCTCCACCCTCCGCGACCGGCTCCAGCGGTACGCCGAGTTCCGGTCGACGGCGGGCGAGGCCAGCGGGCAGGACGAGGTGGACCGGGCGCTGGCCGCCCTGCGCGCGCCGCAGCCCGCCTCGATGCCCAAGGGGCTCACCCAGGCCACCCTGCACGCGGTCACCGAGGCGCTGCGCAGCGCCCAGGACGGCGTCTCGGCGGCGGCGACGGCGGAGGCGGTGGGGATCTCACGGATCACCGCGCGCCGCTACCTGGAGCACCTGGTGGAGGCGGGCCGCGCCGTCCGTACGCCGCACTACGGCGCGATCGGGCGCCCGGAGCTGGTCTACCGCTGGCAGAGCGAGCACTGAGCACTGCGCACCGCGCTGTGGCTCGCCCCGGGGCGACCATGAGAAAAGACCATTAGGAAAGTTTCCTATCCATCATCTTGTCGCCTACATGACGGCTCGCTAGCGTTCAGCCGCACCCTCCCCGACCCCCAGGAGGACCGCCCGTCATGCCTCAGCTCCCCCGACGCCGCCACAGACGCGCCCTCGCCGCCGCCACCGGATTAGTCGCCCTGATCACCACGGGCGCGGCCACCGCCGCCCAGGCCACCACCCCCGCGCCGCAGGCCACGGCGGCCGCGGCCATCGGCCAGACCGGTCCGTACCTCTACCTCGGCTGGGGCAGTCCGCCCAAGGCCACGGACGTGATGTCGGCGACCGGCACGAAGCAGTTCACGATGGCGTTCATGCTCTCCGACGGCGGCTGCACCCCCAAGTGGGACGGCTCCCGCGCGCTCACCGGCGGCACCGACCAGTCGACCATCAGCGCCATCCGCGCGGCCGGTGGCGAGGTCACCGTCTCCTTCGGCGGCTGGAGCGGCAACAAGCTCGGCGAGAAGTGCTCGTCCGCCTCCGCGCTCGCCGCCGCGTACCAGAAGGTCATCGACGCGTACGGGCTCAAGGCGATCGACATCGACATCGAGGCGAGCGAATTCGAGAACGCGACGGTCCGGCAGCGGGTGATCGACGCGCTGAAGACCGTCAAGCAGAAGAACAGCGGCATCAAGGTCTACGTCACCTTCGGCACCACCACGACCGGACCCGACTCCAACGGCACGGACCTGGTCAAGCGCGGAGCCAGGGCCGGGCTCGACGTGGACGGCTGGGCGGTCATGCCGTTCGACTTCGGACAGGGCTCCGTCGACATGGCGGCGGCCACCAGGACGGCCGTCGACGGCCTCAAGAACACCGTCGCCAGCGCCTACGGACTCTCCTCCGACGCCGCCTACCGCAAGGTCGGCTTCTCCTCGATGAACGGGAAGACGGACGTGGCGGGCGAGACGGTGACCCTGGCGAACTTCAACTCCATGCTCTCGTACGCCAAGAGCCACCATCTGGCGCGGGTCAGCTTCTGGTCCCTCAACCGCGACCGCAAGTGCGGCTCCGGCACGGACGCGGACGCGTGCAGCGGCATCAACCAGGGGACGTACGACTTCACCAAGGCACTCGCGGGCTACCCGGGCTGAACCGCTGCCCACCGCTGAACTGCCGCCCACCGCACCCGAGTTCGACCGGGACCATCCCGTACACGGGGATTGACCTTGCGTTGAGGGCCATCTTACGGTCGGCCCGCAGCCCACCCAGGGCAGCAAGGAGGTCGTGCCGTGCGCCCCACCACCACTCCACTGATCCTCACCGCCGCCGCCCTCGTCGCCACCGCCGGGCTCACCGCCTGCGGTGGCGGCTCGGGCAGCGACCCGGACACCGTCAAGGTCGCGTACAACCGCAGCACCGACAACAAGATCCGCTTCAAGGACAACCATCTCGCCGACGTGAAGAAGCAGTTCGAGAAGGCGAACCCCGGCAAGAAGGTCAAGCTGGTCCCGATCCAGGCGCAGGACAACGACTACGCCACCAAGGTCCAGCAGATGATGCGGTCCCCGAAGACCGCCCCCGACCTGGTCTACGAGGACACCTTCCGGATCAACGCGGACATCAAGGCGGGCTATCTGCGGCCGCTGGACGACTATCTGGCCAAGTGGAAGGACTGGGACCAGTTCGTCGACACGGCGAAGACGGCGGCCAGGGCCGAGGACGGCAAGACGTACGGCGTCCCGGACGGCACCGACACCCGTGGGCTGTGGTTCAACAAGGACCTCTTCGCGAAGGCCGGGCTGCCCGCCGACTGGGCGCCGAAGAACTGGAACGAGATCCTGGAAGCCGCCCGGACCATCAAGAAGAAGGTCCCCGGCATCACCCCGCTCAACGTCTACACCGGCAAGGCCCCGGGTGAGACCTCCGTGATGCAGGGCTTCGAGATGCTGCTGTACGGCACGGGCAAGGCGGGCGGCCAGCCGCTCTACGACCCGAAGACGAAGAAGTGGGTGACGGGCGGCAAGGGTTTCCGCGACTCGCTCGCGTTCCTGAAGACCGTCTACGACGAGAAGCTCGGGCCCGACATCTCCGACGCCCTCGACCCCAACGTCGGCACCACCGTCTTCAGCGAATGGCTCCCCGAGGGCAAACTCGCCATCGCCCTCGACGGCTCCTGGCTCGGCCAGAACTGGCTGAAGACCGGCGGCAAGCCGTGGCCCGAGTGGTCGAAGACCCTCGGCCAGGCCCCGATGCCGACCCAACACGGGCAGGCGCCCGGCAAGGTCAGCATGTCCGGCGGCTGGACCTGGGCGATCAGCGCGAAGTCCAAGAACCCCGATCTGGCGTGGAAGTTCATCGAGCAGTTCCAGACCAAGAAGAACGCGGTCCGGTGGGACATCGTCAACGCCCAGATCGCCGTCCGCGAGGACGTCGCGAAGGACCCCGCGTACCTCTCCTCCATGCCCGGCATCCGCTTCTTCACCGGCCTGGTGCGGTACACCCACTACCGCCCGGCGCTCCCCGTCTATCCGCAGGTCTCCTCGGCCATCGGCGAGGCCATGGAGGCGGCGACCACGGGTGACTCCTCGCCGAGCGGTGCGGCGAAGGCGTACGACGAGCAGCTGAAATCCGTCACCGGATGACCACCGCGACCAAGCCAGTGGTGGGTGTGGTGCGCAGGGGGCGGCGGCTGCGGTGGCTGCCGCTCGCCCCGGCCACCGTCCTGCTGCTGCTCTTCCTCGGCGGGCCCATCGGCTACTGCGGCTACATCGCCTTCACCAATATGCAGCTGACCGGCGCGTCCACCACGGAGTTCACCGGCCTCGCCAACTTCCGCCGCGCCTTCGGGGACGACGACTTCCGCAACGCGGTCGTCCTCACCCTCGTCTTCACCGTCGTCTCCTCCCTCCTCGGCCAGAACACCCTGGGCCTGGCCCTGGCCGCCCTGATGCGGCGCGCCTCCAAACCGGTGCGCACGCTGATCGGGTCGGTCGTGGTGGCGGCCTGGGTGCTCCCCGAGATCGTCGCGGGCTTCCTGCTGTACGCGTTCTTCCGCCGCGAGGGCACGCTCAACGCGGTCCTGGACGGGCTGGGCCTGCCGTCCCAGAACTGGCTCTACACCCTGCCCATCCTGGCCGTCTCCTTCGCCAACGTCTGGCGCGGTACGGCCTTCTCGATGCTCGTCTACTCCGCCGCGCTGTCGGAGATCCCGCAGGAGATCACCGAAGCGGCGGAGGTCGACGGCGCGGGCGGCCTCCGCCGCTTCTGGCATGTCACGCTGCCGATGATCCGCCGCTCGATCGGCACCAATCTGATGCTGAACACCTTGCAGACGCTGTCGGTGTTCGGGCTCATCTGGGCCATGACCCGAGGCGGACCAGGCAACCGCAGCCAGACGCTGCCGGTGTTCATGTACGACCAGGCGTTCAACAAGTCCCTGATCGGCTATGGCACGGCGGTGGCGCTGCTTCTGCTGCTGGTGGGGGCGGCGTTCTCGGTGGTGTATCTGCGTCTGATGCGCGAGGAGGTCTGACGCCGCCGTTGAGCGTGGCGCCGCCGTCGACGGTGGCGGTGCCGGTCGTCCGTACGCCGAGGCCGGAGCCGGGGGCCGCGAACGCGACCCCCGTCATCGCCGCCGCGACCAGCAGGACGCACAGCGCGGCCGTGGAGATCTTCGACGGCGCCATGTCAGCCTGCCTGCGAGGGCATCTGCTTGTTGCCGTCGACGACCGCGCGCTGGGTGATCGCGCTGGTGTGGACCACGGTGCCGGGCTTGATCGGGTCGTTCTTGTCCGGACTCGGCTTGACCTGGACGGTGCGCTCGCCGAGGAACTTCAGGCTCTTCTTGTCGAAGATCCATTCCTCGCGCTGGCCGCTCTGGTCTTCCATCCGTGCCACCGCGATCCCATGACGGCCCGTGGCGTCGGTCGCGTCGTCCACCGCGACCACCCCGGGGATCTTCGCGGCGGCCTTGTAGAGGGCGGGGACCAGCTTGGCGGGCGGGTAGCTCTCGGTCAGCAGATCGCCGATGGCGACGAAGGCGGCCTGGTCGAGGGGGACCTCCTTGTCCTTGTTCGCGCGGGCGTCCTGGTAGATCTTCTTGAGCAGTGCGTCGGGGTCGGTGGGCAGCTTGACGAGGTTGTCGTACGCCGAGCTGGACGCGTGCGGACCGGCCAGCGTCATGCCCTCGTCGCTGGTCTGACCCGCTTCGATCAGCCAGCCGTCCTTCCCGTCCTGGGACTCCCAGACCTGACGGTCGTGCAGCTTCTCACTGACCACCGTGGTCTTGTCGTCCACCGTCCTGGGATAGGTGCTGGCCACCTTCGAGGCGATGTAGAGGAACTGGCCGTCGCGCACCACGGGCCCGTCGGTGTCACCGGAGCCCGCCGCCAGCGAGACGCGGTCCAGCAGCTGCGGGCCGCCCTTGGCGTCGACGCTGCCGAGCTGGGTGGTCAGCGCGGGGCCGGTGGCCAGGGGCGTCGTACCGTCGCCGTCGCCGCCGCCGTACAGGGCGAAGCCGCCCACGACCGCACCGGCCAGGGCGCAGGCCACGGCGGGCAGCAGGATCGGCTTGCGGAGGAAGGGGCTGCGCTGCCTCGCGGGGGTGTTCGAGGTAGTGCCGCGGATGTCGTCACGGATCTGGGCCATCAGGTGCTCCTTGTGAAACGCGTGGCGGCCCGCCGGGAGACCCCGCTCCCCGGTGTCCCGGAGCTGCTGAGTCTCCGGCCACTCAGCCGGATGCGGCTGGGAGGGGCTGGCGTTCATCGGTTTCCTTCCTCTGCGGACCGGATCGCGTAGCTGCGATCACCTCTTATCTGCCGGGCGGGAGAGATGAGTTCCCGTTTTTTCCTGACGAGTTCGGCATCGGCGAGTTTGCGTAGCTTCGTCCGGGCGCGGGAGAGCCTGGAGCGGACGGTTCCGAGGGGGATGGCGAGGGTGCGGGCGACATCGGCGTACTCCATGCCCTCCCACAGGCACAGCACCAGCACCTCGCGCTCGGCCCGCTTCAGCGAACCGAGCGCGGTCACCGTGGCGTTGATCCGCCGCCGGTCGTCCACCCGGCCCGCCGTCTCCTCGGCGTGGTCGGGGATCCGTACGGACTCCTCCCCCGCCTCGGCCGCAGCGGCGGCCGCGGCCCGGTAGCGCCGGTTGCCGCGGCAGTGCGAGCGGGCCACGTTGGTGGCGATCCCCAGCAACCAGGGCCGTAGCGAACCCCCTTCGGCCTCGACCGACGCATGGCGCCGCCACGCCTCCAGATACGTGGCCGACATGACATCCTCGGCCACGGACCAGTCGGCGGTCAGCCGGAAGGCGTGGTTGTACACCGCGCGCGCGTACTCGTCGAAGAGTTCCGCGAAGGCGTCGGGATCCCCGGCCCGTACCCGGGTTCGCGTATCTGTGGTCACGTCCTTAACTGACCAGAGCGGACAGGGGAGTTCCGGTGATGTGCATCACAGCCGGGTATCAGCGGGCTTGGGCGGCGATCCGGTCGAGCCATTCCCGCATGAGGGCGCTCCCGGACGCGGTCAGGGCGTCGGTCCGCGACAGTACGGCGCGGAGGGTGACGGCGGCGCTCCCTGGTCCGGGTTCGTATTCCGGGGCGGCGGTGGCGATCGCCGCGAGGACGGCCTCGCGGGCGGCGTGGGACAGCCCGGGGTCGCGGCGCACCTCGGGCGTGGCGATGAGCGCGAGCGTCGCACCGGATCCGGCGGCGTGCACCAGGGCCGCGGCCCGCTCCTCGGGCACGCGTGCCGCGCTCGACACGGGCGAACTCGTCGCGCCCGAGGACGGGCCGGTCGCCTGGACCGACCACGCCGACCTCGCCGACGCGGCGGTGCTCGCCCTCACAGACGAGGGCGGCGACCTCGCCCCTCCTTCCTCCGTCAGGGCTGGCCGTTCACTGCCCTCTGTCGCTCTCATGCGCCCGGCGGCATGCTCACCATAAGTACGCATGTACCTGATACGGGGCGGGTTGAGATGGAGACCGTGTTCGACAGCGCTGGACTGTCCGTGAACGAGCGCACCGAGGCGTGGACCGAGGCCGTAGCGGCATCGCTGGCCCCCTGCCGCATCACGTTCCCCGAGCCGACTGCTTTCGGCGCGCGGCTACAGACCACGGAGCTGGGGGCGGCTCAACTTGTCGCCATATCGACTGGCGCGCTGCACTCGTACCGCGCCCCGTCCCTCATCAGGCAGTCCGATCCCGAGTGCTACCAGATCTGTCTGATCAGAACTGGGCAGCAAGGCCTCGACCAGGTGCGTCGACGCAGTCTGATCGAGGTCGGCGACCTCACGCTGTACGACAGCTCACGCCCCTTCGACGCGATGGTGCCCGTATCCCGGCGGCGGGCCGAGTCCTTGGTGCTGCAGTTTCCCAAGAGGTCGCTGCCTCTACGGGAGCGGCAGGTCACAGAGTTGCTTGCCGTGCCGATCCCGGGGCAGGGCGGCGTCGGTCGGCTGCTGGCTCAGTTTCTTCAGACAGTGGCCGACGAGGAGTCGGCGTGTACCGGCCGTGACCGGATCCGGCTGGCGGGTACCGCGATCGACCTGGTCGCGGCAACGCTCGCCCATCACCTCGACCGGAGCCGCGATCTGCCGCCGGAATCCCGCCAGCAGGTCCTGTTCCTGCAGATCAGCTCCTACGTCCAGCAGCACCTGGCCGACGCGGACCTTGGCCCGGCCCGTATCGCGGCGGTCCATCACATCTCCGTCCGCTCGCTGCACCGGCTGTTCCAGCAGCACGGCGTGAGCGTCCACTCCTGGATTCGCGGCCAGCGCCTGGCGTCCTGCCGCCGTGATCTGGAAGACCCTCTGCAGCGTCACGTGCCGATCCGGGCCGTGGCGGCCCGCTGGGGTTTCCCCCGGCCCGCCGACTTCACCCGCGCTTTCCGCGCGCGGTTCGGAATGCCGCCCAGCGACTACCGCCACCACCATGCGCACCAGCACGGAGCCGGGCCCGGCGCACAGAAGGGCCGGGGCCGCACGGAGTCTGGCACGTAGCGCTAAGCGGTTGGCGCGCGCTGCTGACGACGGCCCGGCGCGGCGTCCGTAGTTTCGTCGGCGAGCACCAGGGCGAAGGGACCCAACGGGGGGACCCGGCCCGCGTGCGGGAAAGAGGACGCAACCCATGTCATTGCGTACGAAGGCCGCGGCCTTAACGGTCACCGCAGTCCTCGGTGGCGGACTCGCCGTCCCCGCCGGATCGGCGATGGCCGCATCCGCCGAGCAGGCGACCAGCACGAGCGTCCGGGGCACGGCCCCGGCGTGCGTCAAGCGGGACGTCATCAAGCAGAAGAAGCAGGTGACCGTCAGGAACAACTGCGGCAAGACCATGCACCTGAAGGTGGTCATCAACAACGGCCCCGACAAGCAGTGCTGGACCTACCCGCGCGGTAAGGCCCTGCTGTGGAAGTGGAGCATCGGGTCGTACGGCAAGGTCGTCACCTGCTGACGGCTGCTTCCGTTCCGTACGCGTGAAGCTCCGGCCGAGGATCTCCCCGGCCGGGGCTTCCCGCGTACCGGAGGCACGTTTTTGGCGTATTGCGCACTATCGCACCGGTTGGGCGGTGCGGGATGCTCGGTTCCGGGGGATTCGTGTGGAGGTTGTGTTCGACAGCAAAGACTTCCCCGCGCGGGATGTTCTCGACGCGTGGACGGACGCCATACAGGACACCGTGATGCCGACGCACATCCGGCTCGTCGACATCGACGTCTTCCGCGGCTGCTTCAAGGCGATGCCGCTGGGGCCGGTGCAGGTATCGGCAGCGGCGTACTCCTCGTTCTGCACGATCCGGACCCCCAAGCTGATCCGCACCTCGGACCCGGAATACATCCAGATTTCCCTCATCCGTGCGGGCGCCCATGCGTTCCAGCAGGACCGGCACGAAGTCGGGGTGCGCCCATGCGAGTTCTTGATCTGGAGCAGCTCACGCCCCTTCACCTCCTTTGGTGACGGTGAGTCGCTCCTCCTCCAGTTCCCCCGCGCGCTACTCCCCCTGGCCGCCGAACAACTCGACCAGATCATGGCCTGTCCACTCCCGGGAGATCAGGGAATGGGCCGGTTACTGGCGGATTTCCTCACCCACCTGGCGAAGGACGGCGCTGGCTATACGCCACAGGACGCCGCGCGGCTCGGCACGGTCGGCCTTGACCTGGCCGCCGCATTCCTGGCGCATCACCTGGACCGCGAGGGCGATATTCCGGCCGACTCCCGGCAGCGTGCCCTGTATCTGCGGATCGTCTCGTTCATCCAGCACCGCCTGGGCGATGCGACCCTCACCGCGGGCGCGATAGCGGCGGCCCACCACATATCCGTCCGCTCGCTGCACCGGTTGTTCCAGCAGCACGGTGTGAGCGTCCGCTCCTGGATGCGGGGCCAGCGTCTGGAACACTGCCGCCGCGACCTGGCCGACCCGGTGAGGCGCCACATGCCCATCCGGGGCATCGCCGCCCGCTGGGGATTCCCCCGCCCCGCCGACTTCACCCGCGCGTTCCGCGCCACGTACGGCATCTCGCCCAGCGAATACCGGGACCAGCAACGGCCGACATGATCCGTCAGTCGGGAAGAAAATCCCGGGCATGGTCGTGTGCCCACTGGGCGAACGTGCGAGCCGGTACCCCGGTGGCCTCCTCCGCCGTGGGCACCGGGCCAGCCGCCGCGTCGTCGAACTCCTCAAATGCCTGCGGGTCCGTCTCGCCGCCCGAATAGTCCTCGATACCGAGCAGGAAATCCGCGCTCGCCGCCGCGAATCCTCCTTGCTCGCGGTAGATCTCCCGTGCCTCTTCCCGGCTCACGACATCGAATCGGATCGGGCGCCCGATGGCCTCGGCGATGAGTTCGACCTGCCTGCGGTGCGACAGCATTTCGGGGCCGTTGAGGGTGTAAGCCCGTCCGCGGTGTCCGTCCTCCAGCAGAGCCAGGATCGCCACATCGGCGATGTCCCGCTCATGTACCGGATACCAGGCCGCATCAGGATGGGGCTCGCGCACGACGCCCTCGGCGCGGATGGACGGGCCCCACAGAGCCAGCTTGTTCATCGCGAACTCGCCGGGGCGCACGTGCGTCCACTCCAGACCCGATTCCTCCACGGCCCGCTCCACCGGCAAGTGGAAGTCGCTGTCGAAGCCCGCCGTAACAGCCCCGGAGGACAGCACCACGATACGGCGCACGCCAGCCTGCCGCGCCAGGTCAACCACTTCCCGCGCCGTTTCGGCGACCGGGAAGAGAAACATGCGGTCGACGCCCTTCAACGCGTCGGTGAGTGATTCCGGTCGCATCAGATCTCCCGTCACCGCGCGCACGGCATCCGGAATCCCCACCGGGTGTCGGCTGCGGGTCAGCGCCCGCACCTCCTCCTTGGCCTCGACGAGTTGCCGGACCACGTTCCGGCCGACATTGCCGGTGGCTCCGGTCACCAAGATCGCCATGATGCTCCTCTTCTCCCGCCGAACCCCTTTCGAACGGTCATCGCCGGGGAGTCTCCGTCGCGGGGGCTGGGGCGGCTGGGGCGACCCCCGCCAGCCCCGTAACGAGTAGAACGTACGCGGCGAGGGCCAGGACCGGCATGTGCCCGCCCACGCGGTCGATCTCGTCGCTGAAGTACCCGGAGACCCCCACCCAGACCAGCCCACCCACGACCACCAGCACGGCGTTGCGGGCCTCCCCCATCACCCGCATACCGGCCCACAGCAGAAAGGGCATCAGAGCCCAGGAAGCGGCCGTAGTGAGCAGAAATTCGAAGGCACCGGAGAACATCGTGTCCCCGCCCGCGTCCCTGCTGTCGCGGGCCCACGCATAGCCGCCGGACATGAGGGCGTGGCAGGCCGCGGTGGCGACGGTGGCGGTCAGGGCCCCTTTGACAAGTCGTACGTATCGCACGGCGGGGATCCTCCATAGGTGATCCGTCCTTCAGGTGTGAACAACGGCTGACGCGATGAGGTGCATCTTCCCTTATCGCCGTGTCTGGGACAGGAGTTGAGCGTTCGGACCGGTGTGTTCCGAACGGTGTGGGGACGGGTCCGGCGCGGGGCGGGGCGGGACCGGTCCCGGGGGAGTCGCGGTATACCCCGGATTGTCGCTGGATGAGCGATCCACACAACCGGAAGGACGTCAGACATGCGCACTCGCAGGACTCTCCTCGGCACCATCGCCGCCGCAGGCCTCACCGGAGCCATGCTCGCCGCCGTGACCCCGGCTCCGGCTCAGGCCGCCGAGGGCTGCAACACCAACAACGCCCGGACCGTCGCGTCCGCCTCGACCCACTCGCGCGGCATCGAGCTGCGCTACAACGGCACCTGCGCCTGGGGGCGGATCTTCGGCTCGCCCGGCGACCTGGTGTGGGTGGACCGCAGCCTCGATCGCGGCCGGACCTGGAAGCAGCTCAGCGTCACCAAGATCAGCACCGGCGGCAGCAACCACACCGACGCGTTCAACAACAAGGGCAACCTGATGCGGGCCTGCGGCAAGGCCAGCAACTATCCGGAGGTCGCCTGCACCAGGTGGTGGTGACCTGACGACCGCCCCTGTGGCCCGTGGTGTCCGCCAGTGCCGACACCACGGGCCCAGGCTCCGGCACCCGGACGGCCGCGCAAGGACCAAGGCCAGGAACAGATACTCTGCCCTGCCTGCCAGGACAGCGGAGGGGCGGCGTCGGTTTCCTGGGCCAGCCGGGCTGTCGCCCGCACGAGGACGTGGTCGTCCGCCCAACTCCGGGACATCCTCGTGGTCGAGCCGCGCCACCCCTAGGTGGGCTGTCCGGGTGCACTGGGAGATCGTCCGGATAGCCCGTTCCCGGACCGGCCAGCGACCGTATGAGCATGACATCGACAGCGCCCACCACTCGGCTGTTCTGCGTCCTCATCCCCTTTCTGCTGCTCGTGTACGGCGTGCTTCGCCTGATCGACGGCATGGACGGCGCCCACGGCCCAGGGGTGGCCTGGAACCTCGGCCACACCTTCTTCCTCGCCGCGTTCCTCCTGTTCGGCGCCTTCGTCGTGATGCTGCGCGGCCTCGTTCCCACGGCCACCATCCGGTCGAGAACCGCTGCCGCTGCCGCCATGGTTGCCGGGATCTTCGGCGCGGGCTGCTTCGTCTGGGTGATCCTCGGCGATCTGTTCTCCGGCCTCGCCGACTCCGCGCCGCTGCCCGGCCCTCTGGAGTTCGCGGGCCCGTTGGCCTTCCAGCTCGGTCTGCTCACCTTGCTGATCATGCTGGTGGCCGTACGGCCCAGGCGGCTGCCCGTGTGGAGCCCGGCGCTCGTGTTCGTGTCCTTCGCCCTGATCGCGGTCAGCCTCGACCTGATCCCGCTCGCGGCCGTCGTCCTCGCGACCGGCCTCACACCGCTGGCCCGCGACCGCACACCAGGCGCTGCGTACCGGGGGCTGTGATGGTTCGGGGCGACTTCCGCCACGTCGGTGGGCCCGAGCGTCGGCCGAGACGCCGAACCCGAAGGTCCACGTCGTGCCTACGCCCGCCCACGTGTACGGGGCGCAACGGCTCGACGCCAACGGCATGTTCGCCCTGGAACCCGATCGGTGACTCTGGTCAACTCCTCGTCGCGGTCTGGGCTGATCATGCCGCGCCTCCTAGGCTCTGACTCATGGCCACCACACACACCTATGACGTCACCGTCGAGTGGACGGGCAACCTCGGCACCGGCACGGAGAGCTACCGGTCCTACGGCAACGATCACGAGGTACTGGCAGACGGCAAAGCCGGAATCGCTGCCTCCTCGGACCCCGCCTTCCGCGGCGACCCCGCCCGCTGGAACCCCGAGGAGCTGCTCGTGGCCTCCGTGGCCCAGTGCCACATGCTCTGGTACCTCCACCTCTGCGCCGAAGCCGGGGTCACCGTCACCGACTACGAGGACCACGCCCACGGCGTGATGACCATGGACGAGATCGGCAGGGGCGGCCAGATCACCGAGGTCACCCTGCGCCCCGAGGTGACCGTCACCGACGCGTCGATGACGGAGCAGGCCCACGCGCTGCACGGCGACGTGGCCGCCCTGTGCTTCATCGCCCGCTCGGTGAACTTCCCCATCACCCACGCCCCCGTGATCCGCGTCCAAGAGAGCTGAGCCCGCAGGCCGTCTCCGGTGACCCCGCTTGACGAGCTGGACGTGCGCCTCCTGCAGCCCCTCCGGGAGCGCGTCCGGGCTGAACCATTCCGTCTCCAGAACGGCGTGCACGGGGCGTGAGAGGATGGCGATCACGACCCTCAACCTGCAGGACATCGACGGCGAGCGTTCACTGACGCTGGACGCCGGTGACGTGGCTGCCGATGACGCGATAGCTGCCGCCGGGCACGAGCCGAACGGGTACTTCTGGGAAGGTCTCGTGCGGTTTTCCTGGCCGGACCTTGCCGAACGCCTCGATTTCGACAGCGAGGCCGACATGCTCTGCGCGATCGGGAGTTCGAGTGACCTCGCACGCGAATTCTCAGCACACATGCCCGATCATGGTCGTATCCCAGCGCATACCGGCGACCATGTGCTCCAAGTAGCCCGCGTCGCTGACCGTCACCGCGATCTCCGCGTAGGGAAGTTCGGCGAGGGAGTGGACCCCGAACACATCCCATACGTCGTAGTCGTCCAGATCGGCGGGGCCGTCCGGCTCCTCCGGGTCCCAGGGCGCGTTCGGGTCCTTCAGCGCCGCGACCTCGCTCCGTAGCGGGACGTTCCGATAAGGGGTGACCTCGTAGGAGGTCACGATGTCGGCGGCGCGGCGTGAGAATTCCTCGGCGTCGCCGGACGTGAACACGGAATAGCCGGGACGGCCGCCCCCGCTCAGCTTGTACACGTCTTCCGCTTTCCGCCTAGGTTCGAGGACGGTCTCGCCATCGTCCGCGAGCAGGTACCCATCCTCGGTAATCCGTATCTCCTTACCGAGGATGAGCGCGAAAAGATGCGGGAACTCATCTTTCAGCCGCATGCTTTCGATGATCTCCCGGCCCTGCTCCTCGGTGAACGGATACCGCTCTCCGTCTGCATCGCCTTCGTCGCGCAGATGCCCCTTGTCCAGCTTCCACCAGGCTTCGGCCAGGAGAGACAGCGGGAATTCCGCCTCCTCCGGCACGTAGGGGACATCGGGGTTGACGATGTGCACCCTCCCCCGGAGGGTTGAGCCTTCGACGGAGTCGACGGACACGGTAAAGATCGTGGTCACGCTGGGTCGCCCCTTCAGACGGAAACCGTGGTCGCACTTGATCAGCGGTCAGCCCGAAGAGTAGATGCCCGTACTGACACTCGCCCCTGTCATCAGCGCACGCCGCAAGCCGGATCAGTCCGGGAAGACGGGCGTCCCGTCCTCATCGATGTACGGACATACGGGAGGCTCGACGCCCAGGGCGTCCCAGAGCGCGTAGGCCGCCGCGTACTTCACGTCGCCGGGCCCGGTGTCCACGAGGAGGTCCTGGATCTCGGTGACGACCACCCGCACCGGCAGCACCGGGTCGGCCAGCCGTTCCAGGGCGTACCGGACCCCGTCGACCGCCTCCTGGCGGAGGTCGCCGTCATTGACGTACGGCCGGGCGTCCGGCCCGTGGACGGACCGGAGCCAGCCGTACGGATCGTCCCCGATCTCAACGGTGGCCTCCCCCGCCGCCGGTACGACCCGAACCGTCACCCGCGCGTAGCGGCGCCACCGCGCGGTGTGGCGCCGAAGCCAGTGGGTGCCCTCGACGGGTTGGGCGCGCAGGTCCCGTACGTACCAGTCGAGCCGCGTCCCGTCCCCGCCGCGCGTGCGTCCACCGGGGGTGACGACGCCGTCGGACAGCTTCACTTCCCGCATCCGGCGATTCTTGACGCCCTCGCGGCGTCGCGCCATCGGATTCCGGGGCGGGACCGGTCCCGGCGTGCCTTCGGTATACCCCTGATTGTCGCTGAATGAGCGATTCGATCAACCGAAAGGACGCCAGACATGCGCACGCGCAACGCCGTACTCGGAGCCATCGCCGCAGCCGGGCTCACCGGAGCCATGCTCACCACGGCGACCCCGGCGCAGGCCGCCGAGGGCTGCAACACCAACAGCGCCCGGACGGTCGCGAGCGCCAAGACCCACTCCCGCGGCATCGAACTGCGGTACAACGGCACCTGCGCCTGGGGCCGGATCTTCGGTTCCCCCGGCGACCTGGTGTGGGTCGACCGCAGCTTCGACCGCGGCCGGACCTGGACGCAGCTCAGCGTCACGAAAATCAACACCGGCGGCAGCAATCACACCGACGCGTTCAACAACAAGGGCAACCTGATGCGGGCCTGCGGTAAGGCAAGCAACTATCCGGATGTCGCCTGCACCACGTGGTGGTGACGACCTCACCCCGTGGCGTCTGCGGGGGCAGACGCCACGGGCCTCGTGCCAAGGCGTGGGGCGGCGGTCACGGGACGATGTTCAGCCGAAGAGCGGCCAGGATGGACCGCTCTCCCGAGCCCCGAGCCATGCGGTGTGCCCGTCCGGGGAGACAGTGAGACCGAAGTCGTGCACGCGCGGACGCCCCACCCCCTCCCACCAAGCCGATGCTGCCGACGCTTCGCCGAACAGGGCTCGTGGCCCCCACTGGTGCACCACGTTGTCGTCGATGAGGGCCCACGAGTCGTCGCCGCACAGCCAATGGCCTGTGCCTGGTTGCTCCCAGTAGTGCACCGCCGGCAGACGCAGACCCACCGCGAACCGGGCATCATCGTCATCCAGGAAGGCGGGTCGGCCATCGAGGTCTTGATGCCGGGCTTCCTCCCACGCCTCATCCGTGAACATCTCCGCGAGGCGCGCCCGGTGTCGTTGTCCACGCATCGTCATGAACGTCACCGGCGTGCAGAACCGGCCTGAGGCCTGCCTGTCGTGGACGGTGAGCCGCACCATGCCGTGAGGGCACATCGCGGTCTCCCACGGAGCAATGATCAGACCGCCCTCCACCGTCTGCTCCACCAATGGATACGGGAGCCGCAGCATGGAGACCGTGGCCAGGACGCGTTCGTAGGGCGCACGGGCTGGCACCCCACCCTCCCCGTCCGCGCAGACCACACACACGTGGCAGCCGACCGCGGCGAGGGAAGCGCGGGCGTGAGCGCTGACCCGCGGGTCGATCTCCACACTGGTGACGTGTGCTTCCCCGACGAGGCGGGCAAGGAGCGCGGCGTTGAACCCCGAACCGGTTCCGATCTCCAGAACCCGCTGCCCGGGGTGGAGATCGGCCACGGCGAGCATGAGGGCGACCACACTCGGCCGGGAGGCCGAGGAAGTGGGTGTGATCCAGTGGTCATCCAACGGTTCATGTGCGCCGTCGTCGATCTGGGTGACCACGGAGACATCGCTGTAGGCAGCGGCCCACCAACGGTCCGGGTCGCTGCCCCGATTCACCTGTGCGTACCCGGTGCCGACGGTGCTGTCGTCCAGCCACACGCGATCGGGCAGGAACAGATGGCGCGGCACCGCCTCGAACGCGTCCCGCAACCGGCCGTCGTCCAGGTAGCCGTCCGCAGCGAGCGCGGCGGCCAGCCGTGCCTGGCCGATGGTCATTTCTTGTCGCCGTTCCCTCCACCATGTTTCGGGCCTGGCGCCGGTCCGCTCCCGTCCGGGGAAGGCTTCGGCCCGATGACCGGCCCTCCCGGCTTCGCGTGCCCACCTCTGCTGTGCTGCTGGTCCCGCACTTCCTTCCCCCTCCGGGACAAGTTCTCCATGAGAGCTGCTGGGATCAGTCTGGAGGAGCCCAACTGCGCACGAAAGGGCGTACACCGGGCGTGAGTCCGTGGCGTGCGCCCCCGCACGAGGGCGGCCACCACCCCATCCTCGACGTGCGTCAGCTCATGCCTGCGGGGCCGACGCGATCTGCTCGCCGCCGAGGGCGCCCCGGAAGTCCGCCCAGGCGGCGGGGGTCAGGTGGAGCATCGGCCCGTCCGGCCGCTTGGAGTCACGTACCGCCACGGCACCGGGCACGTTCGTGGCCACCTCCACGCACTCTTCATGCGTGTTGCTGTAGCTCGACTTGCGGAAGGCGAAGGTTGTCACAGCTCACAGTCCTTTGATGAGTGTCCCGATGAAGGTCCGGGACTCGGCTTCGGGCAGCGAGCCCTGCGCAGTCTCCTCGAACAGTCTTACGTGCTGCGCAGCGCCTTCGCCACCCTCGACCCACATCGTGGAGAACGGCAATTCCTGGTACGCCACGTCCATGGCGCCAGGCTCGGCGAACGAGAGAACGTTGAACGAACCGGCCAGTGCTCGCATCACCCCAGCGCCGAAGGGGAGCACCTGAATCGTGACATTGGGGCGCTCGCTCCATTCGAGGAGGCTCGCCAATTGCTCCCGCAGCATTTTGGGCTCGCCTGCAGGAATGTGCAGCGCCGCCTCCGCGATGACGGCCCAGAGGGAGAGCGGCTTGTCCTCAGTGAGCCTCTGTTGACGGGCAACCCGGGAGGCGACGAACGCCTCGACTTCATCGGGACGATCACCTGCAACCGGCGCGCGGCGCAACGATCGCACGTAGTCGGCGGTCTGGAGCAGCCCGGGAATGAACGACACCTGCCACGCTTTAACAGTCGTGGCCGCGCTCTCAAGCGGTACGTACTCCCTCATGGTCTTGGTGAGCGGGGCGTCATTCCACCAGCCCTTGGCCTTGCGGCGTTCACGGTCGATGCGGGCAAGTTCCAGGAGCGCACCGACGGTCGCGGGATCGTTGGCGCCGTACAACTCGCACAACGCGCGGATGTCCGGGTCCCGCATCGGCACCCAGCCACCCTCCATCTTGGCGACCTTGGTCGTGGACCCAGTGAGCGCCTTGGCGGCGTGGGTCTGCGTCAGGCCCGCCGCCGCGCGGAGTATCGTCAGCTCCCCTCCCAGCCTGCGTCCCAGAACGGTCGAGGTGCTGTTCCCCTGCATGGGCTGACTCGTCGTCACGCGCACAGTCTGGCCGCCTGCAACCGCCGCCGCAAACCAGATCGGGGGAATTCCTCCAAGAGGAACTTGTGTTGATCTCGCAGCCAGGGCTACGGTCCGTGATGAACCGCTTGCACAGGGACGCCAGTTGGCGGATCCGCTCCGCCCTGCCCGCACGGAGGTACGCGATGGCGATCGCACCCCAAAACCCCGTCATCCACGAGGACCGCGTCGACTACGTCCCGACCCGGATAAGCGTGACCCGCGCCCGGCGGCACGCCGCGCGGGTGGTCGCAGAGTGGGGCCACCCCGCCCTGGTCGACAACGCCGAACTCATCGTCGCCGAGTTGGCGGGCAACGCCTTACGCCACGGCCGCGTACCCGGGCGACTGTTCCGTGTCTGCCTCACCCTCTCCAAGACCAGCCTGCGCATCGCCGTCGCCGACCCGAAGGGCGAACGGCTCCCCGAGCCCCGTCAGCCGTCCCCCGACGCCACGCACGGCCGCGGCCTGCTCATCGTCACCGCACTCGCCGCCCGCTGGGGCATCTGCGAGCGCACGGTCGGCAAGGAAATCTGGGCCGAACTCGACCTGCCCACGCCCAACCGGGGTGTCACACCGGGCTGCTTGAATCCCCGGATGGAACCGAACGCCACGCTCACCGCCCTGCGCGCCTTCTGCGCCGAACGTCTCGGCGCGGACCTCGCGGACCGCTTCGTCCGCCTCGCCCGGCCGGGCTTCGCGCTCACCGAGGCCGGGCCGGGCCAGGCCGCCGGGCGCAGCCGGTTCGGGGGGCGGGCGATGCTCGAACCCGGCACGGTCTGGCCGACCTGCGACGGGCTTCCGCTGAGCCTGCTCGCCGTCCTCGATACCGACGCCCTGGCCCCCTGGCTCGAC
>NZ_JBHWJI010000055.1:0-64044 GCF_042731515.1 Streptomyces sp. NPDC059850 | reverse complement strand
CACTTGGGACGGGTGACCGTCCCCAGTGGTCGTCGCCTAGCTCACGTCAGTAGCCGACGTACAGGTCCCAGTCCCAGACCGACGGCTGGCAGCTGTAGATCCTCCACATCCCGGCCTTCACGCCCGCCTTCGCCACGCTCAGGCACTCGCCCTGAGTCCAGTAGTCGTCGTAGAACTCCATGGCCATCGGGGTGGCCGCCGACACGGTCTGCGGTGCGGGTGTGGTGGCCGCCTGAGCGGGGACCGTCGCGGCTCCGACCGCGAGCACGGCCCCCAGTGCGGTGCCCGCCAGAATTCGTCCGATACGCATGACTCGCTCCTCTCAGAAGCCCTCGGCGAGGGCATGCCACAGAGACTGCTGACCGTTGAGAGGCCGGAACAAGAGATGCTGGCTGTCCCGGACAGCCACGATGTGTCCGGGCTGATCAGAGCGTGTCCGGATCGCGTCCCGGACAACACGATCGAACGGGCCCCGGGCGTCGGCCGCTTCGCCGCCAACACGCCTGCGCGGCCTCCCGGCCTCCCCGTAACCTGACGTCGAGCAACGCCCCCAGTGCCCATCCTGGGCGCACGGCAGACGCGGTGATGGCGAGAGGGACGGGTGGTCATGGAGTGGGCACGGTTCGCCGAGCGGATGGCGACGATGGCGCGGGACCTGCTGGCGCAGGACTCGGTCGACGCGACCCTGGAGCGGATCACCGCGTGTGCCGTGGACATCGTCGAGGGGTGCGACGCGGCCGGAATTCTGATCTTCCACGGTCAGCGGGTGGAAACCCTGGCCCCCACGGACGGGCTGGTGGTCCGCTCCGACGAGTTGCAGGACCAGCTCGCCGAGGGCCCGTGCTTCGACGCCGCGCTCCGTAGCCGTCCCGTCTACCGGATCCTGGACTTCGCCGAGCCGCAGGAGGCCTGGCCCGAGTTCGCGAGCCGGGTTCACGCGCTGGGCGTCGGGAGCATGATGGCGTTCCGGCTCTACACGCGCGAAGAGGAACTCGGCTACCTGAATCTGTACGCGCGGCGACCGGCGGTGTTCACCGAGGGCAGTGAGACGGCGGGCTGGCTGCTGGCCTCGCACGCCGCGGTCGCCTTCTCCAGCGCCCGCACCGCCGACCAGCTCCAGCACGCGCTGACCACCCGGCACACCATCGGCGAGGCCATGGGCATCCTCATGGAACGCCGCAAGATCGGCGAGGACGAGGCCTTCGGCGTACTGCGGCGGGTGTCCCAGGAACGCAACATCAAACTGCGGGACATCGCCCGGCAGATCAGCGAGCGCGGCGACATCGACGGCCACGCATAGCGCGTCAGTTCGGCCGAGGTCCCCATGGAGTGTCCGCCGTGGCGGTCGTCCGGCAGGCCGTGCGCACACTTCGCACCCGCTCCGGTTCGACGCGGCGGCGGTAACCCGGTAACCGCGTCGACCGGTGCGAGTGGGGTGGCCACCGTCCGACCCGCGGCCGTCTCAGGGGCGGGCCGTGGCTCCGGGGCGGGCCGCGCTGCCCGGCAGCGGGGTGGTCGCGGGCCGGTCCGCGAGCACGTCGAGGATGTTGTCGACGGCGAGATCGACCATGGCGGCCCGGGTGGCCTCGGTGGCCGAGCCGATGTGCGGAAGGGTCACCACGTTCGGCTCACCGGCCAGCGGCGACAGGTCGGCGCCCATGGGTTCGCGTTCGTAGACGTCCAGGCCCGCCGAGTGGATGGTTCCCTCGCGTACGGCGCTGAGCAGGGCGTCCTCGTCGATGACCCCGCCGCGGGAGGTGCTGACCAGGGTGGCGGTGGACTTCATGGCCGCCAGCTCGTCGGCGCCGATGAGGTGGCGGGTCTGCGGGGTCAGGGGGACGTGCAGGGAGACCACGTCGGCCTCGGCGAGCAGGGTGGCCAGGTCCACGGCCTTGGAGGGCGGGTCCTGGGTGTCGTCGGGCGCGAAGGGGTCGTGGTGCAGCAGGCGCATGCCGAAGCCCTGGGCCCGGCGGGCCACCGCGCGGCCGATCTGGCCGAAGCCGACCAGGCCGAGGGTGGCGCCGTGGATGTCCAGCCCCAGGTAGTCGTCCATCCGGAACAGGCCCCACTGCCCGGCGGCGAGTGAGTCGCGGGCGGAGCCGAGGCGGCGGCGGGCCATGAGGATGAGGCCGAAGGTGAGGTCGGCGGTGGTCTCGGCGAGCACGCCGGGGGTGTGGGTGACGACGACGCCGCGCTCGGCCGCCGCGTCCCGGTCCACGCCGTCGAAGCCCATGCTGGCCAGTCCGACGACCTTCAGGGAGGGTCCGGCGGCGTCGAGCAGGGCGGCGTCCACCCGGTCGTTGCCCAGGCAGAGGATGCCGGTGGCACCGGCGGCGAGGGCGTGCAGTTCAGCCGGTTCGGGCTTGCCGTGGCCGTCCCAGCGCACCAGGTCCGCCTGGGCCGCCAGCCGGTCCAGGCCCCCGCCGGGCAGGGCGGGCCGGGTGGTGAGTACTCGCTGCGTCATGCGCCACTCCCTTATTTTTCCACTGAGTGGAAAATCCATCTATTCAATGGGAAGCATCGTCAGTACGATCGCCGGGTGATGTCAACCACTGGATGAAAATCGATTCCGCGGAGTGGTAATTTGCACAGCGTGACCACCAGCGACGTACCGGCCGATGTCGTCGGCCGGGCGATCCGGCTGCTCGTCCTCGT
The DNA here is from genome assembly GCF_042731515.1 of Streptomyces sp. NPDC059850. Classification (NCBI taxonomy): domain Bacteria; kingdom Bacillati; phylum Actinomycetota; class Actinomycetes; order Kitasatosporales; family Streptomycetaceae; genus Streptomyces; species Streptomyces sp. NPDC059850. The sequence continues at coordinate 61,389 of NZ_JBHWJI010000055.1, read as the reverse complement.
CGGCGAGCATCCACACGGCATCACGCTGTCGGCGCTGGCCCGCGAGAGCGGCGTCCCCGTCAGCACCTCGCACCGGCTGGTCAACTCGCTCTGCCGGGAGGGCCTGGTGGAGTTCGAGGCCGACGGCAAGCGCTACAAGCCGGGGCTGCGGCTGTTCCAGCTCGGCCAGCAGGCGGGCCAGGTGTACGGCTTCGCCGGGACCGCGCTCCCCGTGATGCAGCGCGTGACGCGGCAGACCGAGGAAGCCACCCTCATGTCCGTCCTCGACGGTACGCGCCATCTGTACGTGCACTACGTGGACGGTCCCCAGCCGGTCGGCGTGCGCAGCGATCCCGGCCGCCACGGCCCGCTGCACTGCACCTCCATGGGCAAGGTGCTCATGGCCTTCGCCCCCGACGATGTGCGCACCGACCTGCTGGAGCGGGTCGAGCTGACCCCGCACGGGCCGAACAGCATCACCGACCGCGACGTCCTGCGCGAGGCCGTCGCCCACGCCGCCGAGCGCGGCTACGCCACGGCCGACGAGGAGCACCACCGGGGCTTGCGCGCCGTCGCCGTCCCCGTCCTGCGGCCCGACGGAAGTGTCTTCGCCGCCCTGTCCACCGCCGCGCCCGCCTTCCGCCGCAGCGTGGACGACCTGGTCGCCATGGTGCCGCTGCTGCAGGCGGCGGCCTCCGAGCTGGGCGTCCGGCTGCCGGTCCGCTGACGACGAACCCGAGGAGTTCGGCGCCCGGAACCCGAGGAGTTCGGCGCCCGGGGCGAAGGGCACGTGCGGCTGTCGTACGCTGCCTGCCAGCCCGGAATCCATCACCGAGGGGGTCCGACGACTGGCTCGCGGCCTCTCGGCCCTTCGCTGAACGGTGGTTCACATGCAACAGGAGAGTCGGCCGATGCGCAGTGACACCGAGCGCAATCGCAGGCAGCTCATCAAGGCCGCCGCGCGGCTGTTCGAGAACTCGCCGACCCAGGTCAGCCTGGCCGACATCGCCAAGCACGCCGAGGTGTCCACCGCGACGGCGTACCGGCACTTCTCCTCCGTCGAGGAGATCCTGCACGCCTTCCGGTCACAGGTGGGCACCGAACTGTGCGAGTTCAGCGCGCGGCAGACCACCACCGGCATGGTCAAGCTGGAGGCGGTCTCCCGCTACTGGGTCTCGCTCGTCCTGGAACACGGCGGCGCGATGGCGCAGATGCGCTCCCACCGCGGCTACCTGGAGCGGCTGCGCGAGGGCACCGGCTACCTCGCCCCGCAGGCCGAGGCGCTCGAGGAGCCCCTGCGGCAGACCACCGAGGAACTCGGCCTCGCCGACCTGGGGGACGCGGCCCTGTACCTGTGGAACACCCTGTTCGACCCCCGCGACATCCTCGACCTCATCAAGAGCGGACGGACGGAGGACGAGGCCGCCACCCGCCTGGTGTCCGCCCTCCGCGGCGCCCTGATCGGCTGGTCCACGGCGGAGGAGCGTCCGGGCGGGCTTGGTGGATAACGAAAGGGTCCGGCCGGAATCACCTCGGTGACTCCGGCCGGACCGCCTCTCATCGTGGGGGTTACGCCCGGTACAGGTAGAGGTACCAGAACGAACCCTCTTTCCCGTCGCAGCGGTACTGGCGGATGCTGGGGTCATTCTTCGAGAGTTCGCCGCCCGCGACCAGGCAGTTGTTCTGGCTGAGGTACCAGTTGTAGTACTCCCATCCGGCTGCCTGCGTCGTCCGGGCCGTCTCGGCCTGGGCCGAAGCGGCTCCCGCCAGCAGTGCGGTGCTCATCGCCACGGCGGAGATTCCCGCCTTGATCGACTTAACCATGAGTGGTCTCCCAACGTCGGTGGGGCTTCCCCATGAGTAGAGCGCCGCCCGCGTTGTTCAGCAGCCGCTTCAGCCGCGTGAACAATGCCGATGAGTCGCTGCCGTCGAACGGGGGTTCTAGACGTTCGGGACGCGCAGCTTGTCCCAGCTCTTCTTGCCCGGGATGCCGTCGGCGTCATCGCCGGAGTAGCCCAGCTTCCGCTGCCACGCGGCGTACGACTTCTTGTCGGCGTCCGTCCACTCCGGGCTCGGGCCCTCCTCGTAGCGGCCACAGCCCTCGGCCACGAGGCGCTTGCCCATGGCTGTGATGATCTTGCTGACGCGGCCGCCGCGGAAGAAGTCGGCGCCCGGGAAGGGCTCGTACGTGGCCGGGGGCTTCGGCTTGGGCTCGGTCGGGCCGTCCGGCTTGGCGCCGAGCCGCTTGGCGATGCGGGTGCGCATGGAGTTCATCGTGAAGCCCCGGGGGTCCACCTTCCCGGGCTGCCACTCCAGGTGGCCGATCACCGACCGCTCGCTCCAGTCGTGGGCGCGGCAGATGGCGGCGGACACCTTCTCGATGGCCAGCTTCTGCGCCTCGGGCCACGGATCGTCGCCGTCGCCGAGGTTGACGCATTCGAAGCCGTAGAAGCGGGCGTTGCCGTCCTTGTCGGCCTCGTTGTCGGTCGGCAGCTTGGTCTCGTTGATCACCGCGTTCAGGACGTCGTTGTCGCCGAGGCCCGCGTGGTTGGCGCGACCGTTGCCGACGAGGTGGACCTCGCCCTTCTTGTCGATGACGCCGTGGCACAGCGGTCCCGGCAGCGACGCGTGTCCCTCGTAACAGAGTTCGACGGAGCTGGCGGTGCCAGAGGTGACGGTGTGGTGGATCATGACGCCGTTCACCGGGCCCCAGGGGCCCTTGGAGTTGCGGTTGTGTGAGCGCCAGCTGCGGTATTCGTGAACGGTCAGGCCCTCATCGCGCAGGGCCTTCAGAAGTCTGTCGGCGCTCAGGGGTGTTGCCATGGTGGGGTGCTCCTTCGGTGCTTCTGGTATCCGTCATATACGGATGCCGTGATGGCATGACTCAGTTGCGGTCGGTGTGCGACGCATCAACTGCCGGACCGGCGTGGGTTTCAGGACTCGGAGTCGGCGGACCCACCGTCCGCTTCGGCCTCCGCGGCCTCGGTCCGCGCCGATGCCTCCGCCTCGGCCGCCAGGGCCGCCGCGTCCGCCGCCGGGACGGGGGCGGCCAGCGGCGCGAAGGTCATCCGCAGGTCGGTCACCTCCTCCTCGCCGTACACCCATCCGAGCGGCGCGTAGTGCACCTGGATCCCGTCCGGCGCCCGCAGCAGCGGCTTGCGGGCCGCGTCGGCCGGCCACTCCACGGCGCCGGTGGCCGTACGGGCCGGAACCAGCCAGTGGTCACCGGACCGGTAGGTGCCGCCGAGCGCGAAGTACACCTCGACGCCGTCCTCCAGCGGCAGCCAGCGGCCCTCCTCGACCTTCACCGCGCCGTGCTTCAGCCCGGCCGCCGCGCCCTTGCGCGGACGGCGTGCGGTGGCACGCTGATCCCAGCGGCGCAGATACGGGTGCAGCTCCGGGCGCCGCCCGACACCCGGCTCGGGCTCGCCGGAGAGCCGTATCCGCCGGCCCGGCAGGTCCACCTCCTCCACGCGCAGCAGCGGCAGTGGCTCACCGCGGCTGGCGGTAGCGGTGTCCACGCACTCGACCCAGTCCCCCACGTTCAGATCGAGCTTGCCGTCACCACCCAGTGACGCCAACTCCACCCAGGTACCGTCGAGTTCGTCCACGGGGAAGACCACGGAGCCGTTCTCCCGCGACCACTTGAAGGTGGCGTCCTTGGCGGGGCCGCCGTCGTGGATCTCCACCCGGTACAGCTGGTTCTCCGGCCCCCGGTAGCGGGCGTCCGGCCTGACCAGGCACGGGTCCTCGTCCGCGTGGTCCGGCCGCTCGCTGCGCGCGGCGAGCCGGGACGCGGGCGCCCCTGCGGTGGCGGCCCACTTGGTGAACGCCTTGCGGATCAGGTCCCGCTGGTCCCCCGGGCCGTCCTCGACCTCCAGCCGCGAGCCCTCCAGCGGCAGCACCTGCCAGACCACCTTGAGCCGGGCGGCGGTGTCCGGCATCGCCGAGCCGAGGGCCACCTCGCGGAGCGCCGGGTCCTCGGCGGCGGTGACCGTGCGCTCCCATACCTTCAGGTAGGCCAGATACGGGAACTGCGTGGGCAGCCGGTCGGCCGCGCGCTCCGGGTCGCGGAAGGCATCCGGCTGGTCCCAGTACGTCCAGGTGGCGGGCGGCACGGACGACTCGGCGTCCGGTCCGGCCTCGTCGGCGGCGTTGTCGGTGCCCGGGGCTTCCGCCTCGTCGTCCACCGCCTCGTCGGGCCGCGGCCGGCTCGCGTCGCAGAGGATGCCGTCGACGTAGTAGCGGCCGCCGCCGATGAGGAGGTCGTCCAGCTCGCGGTTGCCGCCCTTGAAGTCGATCTTGAAACCGGTGTTCCCGGCCGGGCCCCCGTGCTGCCCGATCAGGTCGGTGGCGAGGGTACGGGCCTGCTGGAGCTGGATCGCGGTCTGCTCGTTGGCGTCGGCGTCGAGCTGGACGCGGCCCTGCTGGGCGACGACCGCCGAGTAGTGCCGGTCGGGCCGGAAGGTGTTGCGGGAGAGGTCTGCGTGCATCGGAAGGGTTCCCCCTCGATCAGGCGATCAGGTTCGTGAAGGCTGTGGAGAAGGCGCTGCGGGCGCTCGGCGTCAGGTCAGGTCACGTCACGTAGACGACTCCCGCGTCGGTTCCGGCCGGTGCGTACTCGGCGAGGCGGACGCGCAGGCTGTCCGCGCGCTGCGGCTGGTAGAGGTCGTGGAAGGCGCCCATCTCGGCCCCGTCCTCCGCACCCCTGCGGATCTCGTCGGCGCATCCGGCGGCCAGCTGCCCGTACACCGGGGTTCCGTAGCGCTCGCCGCTGAAGTGCGGCCGCACCCGCCATGCCTCGCTCACGCCCACGAGGTCCGGCTGGCAGCGGTGGCGGCGCGGGGTGCGCGAGCCGGGCGGGACGTAGGAGAAGCGCAGGCAGCCGATGCCACGGCGGGCCACGTGCATCCGGCCGGTGAAGACGCTGTTCTCGCCCAACTGGACGGCGTGCGCGTGGACTTCGCCGATGACGGTGGTGCGGTGGGCGTGCAGCACGGCGTGCGCGTGGCGGCAGTCCGGGGCGGAGAGCGCCGGGCGGTCGTGGCCGGTGGCATCGAGGATGCTGTCGCGGATGTGGAGGGCGAGCGGGTCGGTGTGCACCTCGTCGCCCATGACCTCGATCGTGCCGAGGATGCTGCGCTCGATCTGCACGCAGGCGGTGGTGCGCTCCAGGACCAGGCTCGGTTCGTCCGGGGAGCGCGGTTCGCACTCCGGCTCCAGGGACCAGCCGGGCACCAGGGTGCAGTGGCGCAGGACGACGGTGCCGACGGGGCCGGTGACATTGAGCCCGCGCCCGGCGATGAGCAGCCCGTCCAGCACGATGCGCGGCGCACCGCCGGGCCCGTCGCACTCTTCCGGCGCGCGGATGTTGAGCGCGTCGGGCCGGTTGCTGTACCAGTCGAGCAGCCGGATCACGGGCCGGGCCCCCTCGGCGGCGCGCACCTGGAGCCGGTCGCCGGGGTCGAGGTCGAAGTCCAGCTGCTCCTGGTAGGCCCCGCTGTGCGTGATCTCGATGATGCCGTCGGGGCCGCACCGCCCGGCCCGGCGGTCGTTCTTCCACTGCCCGTACGCGTCCATGATCCGCTGGTACGTACAGCCGGGGCCGACCCGGTAGATCTCGGCGTCCGGAGGGGGCTCGCGGTCATCGCGCGCGTACTCGCCACCGCCCAGGTCGTCGGCGAAGGCGTAGTGGTACGTCACCCATACGCCCTGCCGGGGCGCGGAGCGCGAGCCGAAGGCGATCCGGCCGAGCACCGGGTCGACGGCCACCTGCCCGCGCTTCGGGCGGTAGCGCCAGTCGGTCAGGTCGGCCACGACGAGGTCCGACGGCGGTACGGGCTCCTCGTGCCCGTCGCGCCAGATGGCGAAGGACTTGCCCGGGCCGTAATAGTCGGCGAGCCGGTCCGCGAGCTGCCTGCGGCGGATGTACGCCGGGACGTTGTCGATGGCGGCGATGTGCGAGGCCGACGGCTCCGGTTCGGGCCGGGTCACCAGCGGGGTGTCATTGCCGAGGATGGAGAAGGTGTACAGGTTGCGGGCCCGGTCTATGCAGTACGCGGGGGCCCGCGTCACCGGGTACGGCTTCAGCCGCCACACGAACAGACCGACCCCGGCCGGGGTGTAACCGCCCTGCGTGCGCCGGGAGTCGGCGCGCCGTACGTCCACCGAGCGGGCCACCGCGTCGAACGGGCCGCCCGCGAGGTCGAGCGCCGAGCCGTCCCGCAGGTCGGCGAGGCGGCCGCGGGCGAGCCTGCGCGCGTCGGCCTCACCGTTGCCTTTCAAGAGCTTGACGGGCTGCTGGTGGGAGACGTGCCGGGGCAGCTCGACGGCCCGTGCGGGCCATCCGGCCACCGACGCCGACAGCTCCTCCAGCAGCGCGAGGGTGCCCTTGCGGCGCCGGTAGCCGACGGTGGCGGCGACGTCCCGGCGCGGGGCGAGGGCCTCGGCGAGCCGCCGCCGGGAGGCGTCGGGGCGCCCCCCGTCGCGCAGGCCGGTGGCGAGTACCCGCTCGTAGCCGGGCAGCGGACGGTAGCCCACCAGGTCTCCGAGGTAGGGCAGCACCCAGTCGGCGGCGGTCTCCACGAACCAGTCCTCGTACTGCTGCTCGACCCCGTCGCGTACGCGGTCTGCCTGCTCGGCGATGACGGCGAGCAGCGCGCGCAGGGGTTCGCCCGCCTCGGCGTCGCGGAGCCGATGCCACCCCGGGAGCAGCTCGGCGATCCCGTCCGGCTCCCTGCTCATGATGTGACCTCCGTCAGAATCAGCGTGTCCGGAACCTCGGGCGTGAACAGCGCGAGCTGTGCGGGCCTGATGCCGCGGAAGACGAACACCGAGCGGCCCTTGGGCAGCCGGGCGGTGTCGGTGATGTCGGGGTTGAGGCGCAGCAGTTCGGCGAGGGTGATACCGCCGCGGGCCGCGATGCCGGTGAGCGTCTCGCCGTCTGATGCGGTGACGCGGTACGTGTCCTCGGCGTACTCGGCGCTCCGCGCCGGGACGGTGGCGCGCGGCCGGTCCGGTTCGGTGGCCAGTCGGCTCAGCTCCTGCGGGGTGCTGGAGGCGGGGACGCCGGTGAAGGCGTCGACGTCGACGTAGTCGACGCCGGGCACGGACTGGGCCGTGGCGAGGACCTCCGACAGGCGGGCCGGTTGGCCCAGCTCCCGCCCCGGGTAGCCGAGTTTCGTCAGCAGCGCCTGACGCAGCCGGGGTTCGACGAGCGCCCAGCTGTGGTCGGGCGCCACTTTCACCCTGGCGGCCAGCAGGAGGAGCACGAGTTCGCGTGTGTCGACCCGGACCGGGAGCCGGGTGTCGCCGTATGTGGCGAGTGAGGCGCGCAGGGCGCGGAGCACCTCGGCGTCGTCGGCGATCGGCACGTCGTCCACCCCGGCGACCGTCACGTGCAGCACGGTGCGCCGCCCGTCGTGGAGTTCGACGGCGTGGGCGCGGCCGATGCCCGCCCGGGAGCGGGCGAAGTCCTCGTAGTCCTGGACGGAGACGAGGCGGTCGAGCGCGGAGACCGCGAGCGGGATGGTGCGGCGGGTGAGGCCCGGGCCGTCGCCCACGGCCCCGCCGGTGGCGGGCTGCGGGTTGGTGACGGCGGTGACGCCGAGAGGGCGGGTGAGGGGCTGGGTGATGCGGTTCGCGGCGACGTTGGCCGCGCCGAGGGGGCCGAGGGTGCCGAAGCGGTAGCGGGCGCGGACGTTCTCGTGTCCGGTGGGGAGGCGGGCGCCGTTGACGCCGTCGCCGAACGTCACCGTCGTACGCCCGTCCGCGGTGGTCCCGGCGACGTAGATCCGCTCGCGCGGTCCGCGCCCGGCGAGGCTATCGGCCTGGTGCCAGAGCAGCCCGTCCACGCGGACTTCGAGGGCGGGGGTGGCGCCCAGCGGGTTGTCGGCGGGCAGCCAGGTCAGCGGGGACTGCCAGAGTCCGAAGGTCTGGTGGGCGCGCGTGGCGTCGCCGCTGCCGATCGGCTCGTCGCGGCTCTCGCCGTGCGTGGCCGGTACGACGTTGCCCTGCACGCGGACGGTGTCGCGACGGTAGCGGTACGCCAGGTCGGCGGTGAGCGTGAGGACCGTGTGGACGTGGTCGCCGGGCAGTTCCAGGTCGGCACGCTGTTCGACGGCCGCGATGACCGCGAGTTCCGTGCCGGGGATGGCGGCGGGGCCCGGCAGGTCGGTGCGCTCGCCGGAAACGACGATGCGGCGGCCGGGGCGCAGCCCCTCGTACAGCTCGGCCAGTTCGAGTTCGTTGCCGTGCACGTCCTCGCCGAGCGGCTCGTCGGCGAGGCGGAGCGGTTCCCCGCCCGCGTGGACGGTGGTGTCGCGGATCGCGGAGAGCAGGACGTCGTGTTCGTCCAGCCAGGGGTCGGCGAGGGTGAGTTCGGTGCCGCGGCCGGTGATGCCGTAGTTGGTGTACGCGGCAGTGCGGACGGCGGTGACGCGGGTGGTGACGAAGGCCAGCTTCTTGTCGCCGGGCACCCCGCCGGAGCCCTCCGCACCCTCCGTGTCCTCCGCGCCCTTGCGGGGGCGCTCGATGGCGACCCAGCTGTCGACCGTGATGCCGCTGTGGACGGAGTCGAGCGCCAGGACGTTGCGATGGGCGGGCTCGGGCACGGTCGCGATGCCGATCTCGACGGCAGGTGGCTCGCTGCCCGGGGTGTACCGGATGGTCAGCTCGTACCGGCCGAGGGGGACCTGCTTCCGCTGACCGCGCGCGAGCCGCCACTGCGGGGACTCGCCGCTGTCCACCTCCACCGCGATGTGCACCCGGCCGTCCTCGGCGGGGCGGGAGACGAACAGGGTGTACGCGGGCAGGCCGGGCAGGAACCTGGCGGTGACGCCGGGCTCCTGGGTGTCGACGGGGCGGCGGGTCAGCCAGCTCAGATCGTGGTCCTGGCCGGTGCGGGTGGACAGTTCGACCCGGCCGGGCGCCAGGTCGAAGGTCTCGTTCTGCGGCAGGTTCTCGCTGCGCTGCACCGAGGTGCCGGTCTCGGTGTGCTGGAACTCGGCCTTCACCGGCACCTTGCCCGCCGTGTCGTACACGACGCGCATGCTGGTCAGCGCGCCGCCGGTGAGCGGCCAGTCGACCTGCCGGATGACGCGGCCGCGGTCGTCCTGCACGGCCTTGAGCGGCGCGGTCGCGCCGAAGGGCGCGGCGGTGACGCGCATCGCCAGCAGTTCGCGGAGCAGGGGGGTGGCCTGATCGGGCGGGGTGGCCCGCCGCCAGGCGGCGTACAGCCCGGACCCGAGGCGCGGGTCGAGGGCGGCGAGGAGCCGCGGGGCGAGGTCGGAGCCGGGCGCGAAGAAGTGACCGGCGGGCGCGGCCCCGGACGGGGGCCGTACGACGCCGGTGCGCAGGGCGGGGAGTACGGCGTCGAGCGCGCGGAGGGCGGCCGGGGTCTGGGGGCCGTTCGCCTCCGGACGGTCGTGGGTGAGCTGTGACCTCGGGCTGATCCGCGCGGGCTGGGCCGTCTCCAGTTCCCCGGCGCGCTCGGCCAGTTCGCCGATCACCGCCTCCAGTCGCTCGAACCAGGCCGCGACCTCCTCATACGGGGCGGCGAGCGCCTGCGCCTCCGCCAGCCGGGCGTGCGGTTCGGCGAGCCGGCGGGCGAGCTGGCCGGGGCGGGTGATGTCGTCGAGGTCGGCGCGGAGGGGGCCGAGGACCTGAGCGTCGAACGCGTCGATCAGTCTGCTGATGGGGCGGGGGTTCGGGTGGTCGGGGGTGGGTTCGGGCTCACCGGCGTCCGGGTCGCCCTCCGGTGGGGCGATCCACTGGCGGAGTTCGTCCACCAGTTCCTCGAGGGACGCGGGCGGCGACTGCGGCAGGCCGATCGCCGTGACATCGTCGTCCCGGTCGACGCGTATCCGCGAGGCGGGCAGCAGCAGGCGCTGCGCGGGGGTGCCGTCGGCGGAACCGGCGAAGACGAAGAGGAGCTGATCGCCGGTGGCCAGGCCGGTCGAGGTTCCGGCGACGAGCAGTTCGGAGCGCTGTTTCAAGTCGTCGGGGGTCAGCAGGGCGGGGCGGCGGCGCCGTACCGCCAGCTCGTTCCAGGCCCAGTGGGCGGTGAGCTCCTCGTCGGTCTCGAAGGTGTGCGGCTCCTCGTCGGAGGCGGCGGGGACGCTGTGGCTGATGGCGCCGCGCGGGATCGTGACGAGGACGTCCTCGGCGCGCGGGTCGCGGTCGACGGTGTAGGCGAGGTGGGTGTCGGCGGCGACGCCCGGGCGCGGCATGTGGCCGACGAGGCGGCCGAGGAGCGCGAGCGAGCGGTGTTCGTCGGCGGTGCGCAGGTAGCCCTCGTCGGCGATCCGCTCGGAGTGGAAAGTCAGCAGGTCGCCGAGGACGGCCCAGGCGTCCAGCAGCCCGACGGCAGGGTCGTCCGGGTTACGGACGGTCAGGCCGCGCAGCGCGGGGTAGGCGGGTGAGGCGAGCCGGTCGAGCATGGCGGCGAGGAACGAGCCGTACTCCCCGACCCGGTAGTCCAGGGCGGTGCGGCCGGGCGGGTTGTAGAGGGCGTCGGGGGCGCGGCGCTCGTCGTGGCCGCCGCAACCGCAGGTGCAGCCGCCGCTCATCGCGCACCTCCGTGGTTCAGGGTGATCTCGATGCGGCCGTTCTCCGGCCGGTCGGGGTCGTTGTCGCATTGGGCGACCTCCAGCGGGCCGAGCCGCAGCACGCCTGCCTCCCTCTCTCCGTCGTCGGGGTGGAACATCCGCCGCAGCCGGGTCACCTGGATGCTTTCGACCCCGGGCACGGCCGCGGCGACGGCCACCAGACGGCTCAGCCGGACCGGTTCGCCGAAGGTGAGCGCGTCGGGGTGGAAAAAGCCGAGCCGTCCGCCGGGCAGCGGGCGGCTGCCGAGCACCCGGTACAGCTCGGCCAGGATCTGCCCGTGCTGATGGCCGGGCGCGGCGCACACCTCGACGGCGATGTCCAGCGGTACGGGTTGGGCGGGGCCGACGACCAGGTCGTGCCCGATCCGGCGGTACCGCTCCAGGGCGTGAGCGACGGAGTCGAGCAGGGTTTGCGGTGGTGTCCCGGTTCCGTGTGCGTCGATGGCGATGTGTGCTTCCTGGACACTTCCGGTCCAGCGGATCTCGGCCGCCGCCCGCTGTACGCCGGGGAGCTCGGCCGCGAGGGCCGCGTAATCCTCGGCGGTGATGGCCCGCAGCCGGGTCCGCCTGAGGTCGAGCGGGGCGAGCTGGCGTACCTGCTCGACGGGCTCGGGCTCGGTGCCGCCGACGGCCGGCAGCGGGTTGCGCACCCCGGCGACGGGCATCGGCTGTCCGGCGTCCATCTCGTCCGGGTCGCGGGCGAGGACGAGGTGGTTGATGGCCTCCGCGCCGACGTTGCCCGCCGTGCCGCCGCCGAGCCGGTAGTGCAGGTGCAGCCGGGCCCCGGGGGTCGGCTTCGCGCCGTGGCGGCCGTCGCCGAAGCGCAGCGTGATGCGGCCGTCGTCTCCCAACTCGCCGACGACGTGCCGGTCGCGGGGGCCGGATGCGAGCAGATCGCCACGCGGGGTCCACGTGGCATCCCCGTCCTCGATGCGTACGGCGGGCAGCGCGTTCCGGGGGTCGGGGGTGAGCGCGGCGGCGGGGCCGTGCAGCGCCGGATCGTCCGGGTGCAGCCCGTGCGCGTACGCCCGCCCCCAACTGTGGCCGATCTCCCAGGCGATGTGCGGGTCGAGTACGGTGCCCGCTCCGGCGCGTGCGGTCAGCACGGCGAGGCGGCGCAGCTTCGCGGCGAGCAGCTGGTCGGAGCGATGCAGCAGTTCGCGGAGGGCGCGTACGGGGTGCCGGGCGAGCTCCAGCCGTTCCAGCCACCGCAGCCCGAACAGCACGGTCAGCTCGCGCGTCTCGTCGTCCGAGAGCCCGTCGTGGTCGCGGGCGCCGCGCCACAGCTCCAGCAGACGGTGCCTGACGCGGTCCGGGATGGCGGCCAGCCGCTCGGCCTGCCCGGCGGCGATGTGGCACGGGTCGGGGAACGGCACGGTCCGGGCGACCGGGGAGCGCTGCAGCACCGGCCGGAAGCGGGATGTGATGCCCGGGTAGAGGCCCTGCGCCAGCAGCGTCCTGAGCGCCTCGGCCTGGGCGTACGCGGTGCCGGGCACGACCCTCTCCTGGCGCTGTCCGGCGCGCTCCAGGCCGAGCCCGGCGCGTTCGGTCTGGTCGTGGCCGACGACGGTGAACAGTGCGCGCACGTCGTGGGCGGTGAGCTGCCCACCGTGGCGGGTCTTGTCGAGCAAGGAGTCGATGAGACGGGCGGGCCCGTTGCCGGAGTCCTTGTCGAAGCAGCCGAAGGCGGGCGGCGCGCAGGAGCCGGCCACGGGCGGAACGGTCGGCACGGTGACGGTCTCGGGCAGGCCCGGCTCGCAGCCCCAGGTCAGCGAGCGGCCGTGGTCGGCGAGGGAGACGTTGCCGCGGGCGAGGGTCACCTCCTCGACGAGCGCGCAGTCCGTGCCCGCGCGGGTGGTCAGGCACAGCGCGAACGGCAGCGCGTCCGCCTCCGCCCAGGCGACCTCCAGCACCGGCTGTTCGGCGAGCCGGTCGAGGGTGGGGGTGACGGAGGTGAGGCGTACGACGTGCCGGTGCGCGGGGTCGGCGTCGCCGGGGGTGCCGGAGCGGGGGCCGCGAACCTCCTCGAAGAGCAGCAGGTCGCCGGGGCGGAGGTCGAGGGTCCGCTCCTCGCAGGCCTCGTCGGTCCACTCGTCGCGTAACGTCGCGGCGCTCGCGCCCCTCGGCAGCGAGCAGACCTCGTCGCCCCAGGTCCACAGGCGGATCGCGTTGTGCGCGGGCCGCAGCCGCAAAGGCCGGTCGGAGAGCGGTTCGAAGACCTCCACCGAGCCGCGCTCGTCCAGCAGGGCGAGGTCACGGTCGTCGATGACGGTGCCGATCTCAGGCCGGTCACGGGGCGCGAGCCTATGGACGTCGATGGCGGCGAAGCGGTACGTGCCGGGGCGCAGCGTCAGCCGCTCGGCGGCTTCGACGGCGACGTACGCGCGGGCGGCGCAGCCGTCGTGCATCGGGTAGTCGATGAGCCGGACGTGGCGGCGTACGGAGACGCGGCGGCGGGCGGTGTCCAGGTAGGCCTCGGTGGCGACGGCGTCCTGGTGGTAGCTGATCTGGTCGGCGGTGTACGCGAGGAGCTCGACCAGGGTGGTGCCGAGGTCGGCGGCGTTGCGCTCGATCCAGTCGGGGGTGGTGAGGCGGAGCCGGTCGAGGACGACGGCGCGGAGGGTGTCGTAGTCGCGGGCGGTGTAGTCGATGACGGGGGCGGGCGTGAAGGTGGTCGGCAGGTCCGGGGGCTCGTCTTTGCAGTCGAAGGGAGTGGGGCAGTCGGGCCGGAAGCGGAACTCGGCGGAGTAGTAGCGCTGGTCGAACCCGGGGAAGGGTTCGTGGCCGGGTCGCCCGAAGGGATCGGTTTCGACGAGCGAGAGTTTGTACGGCGACGTGTCCCCGGCCCGGTCGACGGTGACGTACAGCTTGTCGTCGAGCTCGGGGTCCTCCTCGCGCTCGACGGAGATCTCGTCGACGGTGATGCCGGTGATGCGGCGGCCGCCGTCGATGCGTACGTTCTCGGGGCAGAGGCCGTGGGGGGCCTTGCCGAGGAAGGAGACGGTGAGGGTGAGGCCGTCGTCGCCGACTTCGACGGCGTCGATACCGTTGAGGTGGGCGGCGCGGACGCGATGCCGCCGGGTTGGCGTGTTGGGGGTCATGCCGCGCCCCTCCCCTCGAACACCTCGTCGCGGAGGCTGGCGGTGGAGCGCACCACGTAGCGGAGATGGACCCGCACGACGTTCTCCTCGCTGACCACGTCGAGGTCCTCCACGTCGATCAGCTCGCCGAGCCAGCGCTGGAGCGCTGCCTGGACGGAGAGTTCGAGGGCGGAGGCCAGCTCGGGGCTGTTGGGGGTGAACACGAGGTCCAGCAGGCCGCACCCGAAGTCGGGCCGCATGACGCGCTCGCCGGGACTTGTGAACAGCAGTTGCTCGATCAGATCCCGTATGTGGTCGTCGTAGTCCGCGTGCGCGGTGCGCCCGCGGCGGTCGACTCTGAACGGGAACGCGATATCCGTACGCGATGTCTGTGCCCTCATCGGCACACCACTCCTTGTCGTCCGTCGCGCGTGGCGGCCACGACCGGGGGTCCTTGAGGCACCATCGCTGCGGTGAAGCACTGTGCGGGGGTGCTGTCGAGCAGCACGGGTACGCCGTCGACCAGCACGCCGTCGCGGTCCGGGGTCCACCGGACGGTGGTGCACGGTGTGGGGAGCCCGTCGACGGTGTGCGGGCAGCCGATGACGACGTAGGCGTCAGCGGCGGTCGGCACGGGCTGCCCGTCGAGCAGCACCACTCCGGACGACGGGACGGACATCGGCTGCGCCCTGCCCCCGTGCGGGCAGCTGATGGTGGCGGTGTGGTTGACGAGATTCCCGGACGGCACTGTCCCCTCCCCGTTCTGCTGATACTCCGCGCTTATCGCTTCCTGGGCACGGTCAACCGGCCCTCGTTCATCTCGACTTGATCGCCAACGAGCGAAATCGACGCGCCTTGGCCGTTGTTGATGTACACACCGGAAGCGTCGATCTTCACGTACGCGCCGCCGGGTGCCTGGAGCAGAATCCCGTTGGCGGGCACGTCCGACATCACGATCTTGTGCTTGCCCGGCGTCTGGATGACGACGGGATGCGCGGTGGCCGGATCGGTCCGCGCGTCCTCCGGCAACTGCTCCCGCGCCCCGAACCAGCACCCCGTCCAGATGGGGAAGCTCGGATCCCCCTGCTCGAACTCCATCCATACGCCAGCGCCGACGGACGGCACGACGTACTGCCCGGCGGGCCGTTGCTGCTCCCCGGTGAAGGGGAAGCAGGGCATGGCCCAGGTGGACGGCTCGTCGCCGAGCACGTCCGGCACGTCGGCGGTGATCCTGCCGATGCCGAGGGGGTCCTGGTTATCGCGGACCCGGCCGCGGTACTTGCCGAGGAAGCGGTTGTTGGGCGCAACGGCCATGCGGTGCTCCTGATCCTTCCTGGCGGGGGTTACGGGCGTACGAAGTTGCTGCGGGCGAGGAGTCCTTCGCGTGAAATCGTGAAGTTCTGCTGGAAGGACCCGGGCCGGATGGTGTGGGTGACGGACTTGACGTAGTACTCGCCGTCGTAGGTCTTGCCGGCGCCCCGCACGCCGACCAGCTGGCGCGGCTGGAGGATGTAGCCGTGGCGGTTTACGTCGAGCGACCCGGATCCGGAGATCGCGTCCGCGGACGTCGCCGCCCGCGCCATCGCCTCGGCCTCGGCCTGCCCCCGGTCCAGCTTGGCCGTCCCGGAGAGGGTCTTGCGTTTCAGCGCGGGCGTGGGCCGCGCGCCGAGGGGCGGGCGGAGGGGGCTGATGTCCTGCTGCGGGAGGAGGGTGGAGTTCCGGGTCCTGGGGTCCTGCCAGCGGGCCTGGGGTTCTTCGCGGGCGGTGCCGTCGTAGGCGAAGGTGAGCTGGTCGACGGTGGAGTTGACGTCCATGTTGACGTTGAGGGCGTGCTGCGGCCGGCCGATGCGGCGCTCGGGGCCCCAGTAGGCGAGGGAGCGCTCGGGAACTGGTCCGGGTGCGAGGTAGAACGTGAACCCGTTGGCCCGGGCGAGCTCGTTGAGGTACTGAAGGTCCGTGCCGGTCTGGTAGTCCACGCGCTGCTGGACATTCGGTGTCTGCGGGATCTTCTCGTCGATGATGCGGGTGCGGATCCCGTAGTCCTTGTACCTTTCGAGGATTCGCTCGACGCGCCGGGCTGGCCGGAGGCCGGGATACCGGTCGGTCCGCTCCTCGAGGTCCATCAGCAGGGTGAGGTCCTCTCCGGTGACGGTGAGGGTGGACTGGCCCGGCTGGTTGCTGGCCCCGACCTCCTGCCGCACGATCAGGCCGTCGAGGAGGACGATGGGCGTTCCTTTGACGGTCGCCGTGAGGATGATCCGGGTGCGGGGATCGAAGAACCCGTCGGGCAGCAGCCGGTCGATGATCGCGCCCTTCTTGGTCAGGTCGAAGGCGATCTGGAACCCGCTCCGCTCCCCCGCCGTCATGGTGATCTGCGCAGAGAGCAGCGCCTCGGTCACCTCGGGCGGTACGGGTCGGGTGAGCTGGGGCCCCATGCGCATCTCGAGGTGGATAGGCCCCTGCCCGACGGGCTCGTCAGCCACGGACACCTCCGGGGAACCCGCCCGGCAGCGGAATCTCGATCTCCTGGCCAGGCTCGGCGGTCAGCTCGCGGGGATCGAGAGTGGGGTTGGCATCCGCTATCCGCCACCACTGCTCGGGGTCTCCGAGGTATCGCTGCCCCAGCTGATCGGGCCGCTCGCCGCTGCTGACGATGTGCGGGACGGTCTCCTCGGCGGCCTCCGCCAGCGGCGGCAGTAACCGGTGCTTGGCGTAACGCACTTCGGTCCCGTCGGGCTGGGTGTGCACGCCGATCTCGGCGTCGTGATACCGGCTGGTGCGGGGGTAGGGGTGCGACCCCGGAATCCCGTCCAGCGCGCTCTCGTAAGGCTGAATCCCGGCCATGGTTTTCTACGCCCTCCCCGCCCCGATGTCCCCGCTGTTGAGCCCCAGCGCGCCTAGCGCTCCCCCGCGCGCGGCTGCTGCCAGCCGCTCCTTCTGGGCCAGGTGCGCGAGATACAGCTCCGCGCCCCGGTGCCCCGGGGGCAGGTCGCTGATGGTCAGCACCTTGAGGCCGATGCTGAGGGAGGCCCGTATGGGGTTGAGGTTCACGTCGAAGGCCGACTCGTTGATCGACAGCTCCGTGAGCCGGACCGGCATGACGCGCTTGCTCCCCCATGTGAAGAGGGTCAGCGGCATCTCGATCGGGCTGATCTCGATGGTCCCCTTCTTCGACAGCCGCGTGTTCTCCCGCAACTTGGCGGTGGGGGGCTGCACGAGCATCTCCAGCACGGCGAGCTGCGGATGAATCCCGTCGGGCGCCGCCACCTCGAACTGATCGGTGGCATCGATCTCGGCGGTGAACTTCCACGTCTCCTGAGCAGGGCCCTTGAGCCGCAGCGCCTCGTTCTTGTCCCCGCTTCCGCTTCCCCCTCCACCGCTGTCCGCCTGATCGCCGGCGGACTGCGGGGCAAGGGACCGCTCGAGGGTGTCCGGATTGAACTGCAGCACAATGATCCGCTGCGGCGTCCCCCGCTCGGGATCAACGATGACGATCCCGGACCGGATGGGCTTGGGTATATCTGCATAACGGGTCATGAATTCCCCACACCTTCTTGATCAAATCCTGCGAGAATTGCCGCAGCGTCGCCACGAATCTTCTCTTTTGGATCATTTCGCGCAATATCCTCAAGGAGCGGACGGTACTGCGGCCAAGGCGAGTAAGAGGTAGCCCAAACAGCAGCCTCACGCACCCATTCGTGAGAATCCCCCAAAGCATCCCGAATATGACTAAAAAAGGATTCATCGAAAGCATAGGGAGCCCCAAGCCCTGCCCTGATCACTGCCCTCGCACGAGATAGCGGATTCGGTGCATCATCGATTGTCAACAAGAGAATTCTACTTTCCCAAGGATCCAGTTCTTCTTGGACAACTCGGACAGCCTCTTGAAACCCTTCAAGATGCTCACCCTCGATCACTACGTAACAGTTTCGGGATACCGGATCTTCGATGTAGCTCAGACCCACACCCGACGCAACGGCCCAAACAATTTGACGCGCCCCATCTGTCTCGAATTCCCGAATCCGAGGCCATCCCATTTCATCCGCGAGTTGCTGAACAGCGGAGTCGCGAGGCGCACGATCCAGGACGAGTCGCCTAGACTCAAAAGGCAGTGAATTCGTCACCTGAAACCTCATTCATCATTTCTCTCTACCACTTACGAGCTAGGTTCCGAGATAGTCGAATGTTCGGGCATTCCGTATATTTGACGCACTCGAAGCCTTATTTGTCGAAAAACCTGTTCCTCAACCTTCGCCTGATCTTGCGTCGTATCCACATTTATGTCACCAGTATATTTGATCCATTGCTGGACTGCATTAATCTCGCGATCCATCATCTCCTTTCCATATCTCCCCCGGGGTTCGAGACTTTTCTTCCCCTTACCCACCTTATCCAAGTGGGTCTGCAGTTGCCTCGCACCGAGGACGGCTCCTCCGCGTGTCTTAGGTTTACCGTTCGCAGTAATTCCGTACTCCTCTCGCTTCATGGACATAGGCATGTCGGTGAGCGCTTGCTTAAAGTCCTGCCCCTTGGCTGCAGCCTGAAATCCCATAGCCGCAGTGGCCACTGCGGAGACATTCCGATGCCCTTCCTGCACCCCGGTGAGGACCGCCAAGTACGCGGCTAACTCACTACTGCCCTCCCTTGCTCGCTTCCCCCTGAAATATCGGATCACATCTCGGGCTACCGAGCGCCCTGTGCCTAGTTTGTTCACGCTATTTCCGATAATTTCGTAGTCCAGCTGATTTCTCTCCTCTTTACCTCCTATCAACATTTTAACGATCTTGTTGGTCGTGGTGCCGTTATCCTGCTGACGCGCCACACCTGCGCGCTCGAAACTGACCGCGACGGATCCGTTGCCGCCGCTCGAGAGTGCCGGTTGATCTTCGAACGACAGAATCTCTTTCCTACCCCACCCTGCGTGCAGCATCCGGCGAGCGAAGGCCAAGACCGCAGGGATCCTCACGCGGGTTGGCACCGTGTAAGTCGGAATCTGCCGAACGTTACCTTCTTTATCTTTCGACCCTGGAGTCGGCGCTATTTCTCTAACTTTACCCCTATTCCCTTTAGTTGCGTTTTCTTCAATGATTTCTTCGGATATCTCCCGAAGATACAACAGGAGGCGATCTCGATCTACCTTGACGCCATCCTGCACCTCAACGGTCGGATTGAGGTGAGCATCAATACTGAAGCGTTGCGCGCCCCTGCGACTGAGCTTCGCTAGTCGATACCAAAAACGCATCGAAGCCATGACCGCCCGTAAAGGTCCATCCGATACACCACGTTTAAGCATTGCCGTCAAGATCGGCTTAATACGCTTGACGACCTTGTTGAGACGATCCTCTTTCGCTTCCCTTGATTTCTCCTTCCTTTTCAGATCACCGTAGCGCTGCTTCCTCTGTTCTGAGTGCTGCTTCTTGCGATCGCGCATGAGATCGCGCTTCTTCTTGAAGAAGTCACGCATCCGCTTCGCGCTGTTCTTGAGCGCCTTGCCGACCTTGCTCTTCTTGAGCTTTCGGCCGAGGGCCTTGCCCGCGTTACGGACCTTCTTCAGGGCTGACTTGACCGCGCCCTTGACCCGGGACAGTGCACGCCCGAGGGGGGACTTGGGTTTGCGGGGCTTGGTGCGCTTCGGGGCCTCGGTTTCCTTGGGCTTCTTCTTGGGGGTGTCCGGCGTGTGGTCCCTTTCGGGGCCGGAGCTGCCACCCGCGCTGCGGTCCGGCCTCGTTGGTGGGGTGGTCTGCTTCTCGCGGTCCCGCTCGCGCTTGGCGTCCGCCTCGTCGCGGGTGCGCTCCTTGCGGCGGTCCGGGGTGCGGCTCGGGGGGCGGTCGGGGGTGCGGCTTGCCGGGCGGGTGGGGGTGGGGCGGCGGGTTGTTGAGGCGCCCGGGCGGGAGGGGACTCGGGGGCCCTTCGGCGTGGTGGGGCCGGCGGGGCGGGTCAGGGCCTGGTCGGCCTTGCGGACGGCGGCGCGGGCGCGGTTGACCGCCCCGCCTGCCGCCTTCCGCGCGCCCTTGCCCGCCTTCTTCAGGCCCTGCAGGATCTTCTGGGCCATGGCCTTCAGGCGGTTGCCGACGCCCTTGACCGCGCGGCCCAGGCGGGCCAGCAGGAAGTTCGTGATGAATTCGAGCAGGGCGACCACGCCCGCCGCCACCGCCTCGGCGAAGAGGCAGGCAGCGGGGCCCGCCTTGACCGCCTTCAGGAAGGCGAAGAACTTCCCGAAGGCCGCGATGATCCGGCTGATCGTCTGCCAGGCGGCCATCAGGCCCTGGATGATGGTGAGGATCGCACCGGCGGCCGGGATGATCATCGAGACGAGCTTCTCGATGATGATGGTGGCGATCATCACCGGGAGCGAGGCGACGATCGCGTCCCAGGCCATCTTGGCGATCTGCTTCATCGAGACGCAGCCCTTGACCAGGACGTTGATGATCGTCTTGCTGAGGCCCAGGATGCCTTCGACCTTGGTGTTGAACCACTCCTTCACGGCGACCTTAATGGCGCCCCAAAGGTGCTCGCTGATGCCCGTCTTGGCGGCGCTGCCCGCCTTGCTGAGCCAGCCGCCCGGGTCCGGGGCGATGTCCTTGACCAGGGCGGCGAACTGCCCCAGCAGCGCGATCGCCTTCTGCGCGAACTCGACCGCCGCGAGCAGCGCCTTGCGGTAGACCTCGATGGCGGCCTTGATGCCCGCTTCCAGGACGTCGAGGAGCTTATTGAGGCCTGCGGCGAGGGCGTCGAGGAGGGAGTTGACGGCCTTCTTCAGGCCGTCGGCCAGCTTGTTGACGGCGGCGATCGCCTTGTCGCGCAGGCCCTCGATCGCCTTGCGGAACTTGTCCCGCAGTTCGGGGAAGGCCGCCAGCAGCACGTCCCCGAGTTTGATCAGGGCGTCCGCCAGGGCCTTGATGGCCTTGATGGCGAAGTCACGCGCGAAATCGATCGCCTTGTTCACGAAGGTCTTGAAGCCGTCAATGATGCCGTTGACGACCTTGCGCGCGGCGTCGAAGACCGCGGTGACGACGCTGACGATGGCGTCGATCAGGTTGTTGATCTGGTCCTTGACCCAGCCGAAGAAGCCTCCGCCGCCCTCCTTCTTCTCCTTCTCCTCCTGCTTCTTCTTCTCCGCCTCCTTCTCGGCCTTCTCCCGTTCCTCGTCGATCTGCTTGTTGTCCGTGTCCTTCCTCTTGCCGATCTCCTTGTCCTGCTTGTCCTTCTCCTTCGTGATCTCGTCGTTCTTGCCCTTGTGCTCCTTCTCCGTCTCCTTGTCCGCGTCGTCGATCTGGCGATCCTGTTCCGTGCGCCAGGTGTCCCGTTGGCGCTGGGCTTCCTCGGCGGCTCGGCCGCGTTCGCCGGTCTGCTGCTCGGCGTTGCGGGCGACCTCCTGGTCGATCTCGGTCTGCTTCTCCCGCTTGGCCTGCTGCTCGCCCTGGCGCTGTTCCTGCTCCTTGGCCACCATCTGGCCGTGGGCCTGGCTCGCCCCCGCCCGGATCTGCGGCCCGCGCTCCTGCTGGGTGACCGCCGCGACGCCTTCGTCCGGGGCAGGGCCGCCCGCCGCCCCTGCTCCGCCGCCACGCCGGCGGCCGCCCACCGCCTTGCCGCGCAGTCGTTCGCCGGGCACGTCCGGGTAGATCCGGTCCTCACCCAGGTTCTTGGTGGTGTCCGCGCGGCCGGTCTCCTGGATCTTTGCCTGCTTGTCCTTGAGCTTCTCGGCCTGCCTGTCCGTCCGCTCCGGATCGCTCTCGCCCTCAAGCTTGATCTTGGGCGCCGGGCCGACCGTGCGGTTCAGCGCCGGGTCGGTAGTGGGCACGCTGTCGGCAGCGGCTTCGATGTTGGCCGCGTCGTGTTCGTCGGCCTTGCCGTCCGGACTGGAGGTGATGGCCGGCTTCTCCGCCCCCTGGGCGGGCTTGTCGCCCTCCGCCTTGTCGACGTCCTTGGCGCGCTGCTTCGCGGCCTGGTCCTCCGGCGTGACCTCCTCGACCTTCCCCGTCACCGGGGTTTCCGCCGCCTCCGTCGGCGGCGTGCCGGACTGCGTCTGCGGCGCGCCCGAGGGGCGTTCGCGGGTCGGGGGGTTGGCGTCGAGGCGCTGCTGCTCCTCGTTGATCTTCTTGTCGGCGGCGCCGTCCACGCCCGGCAGCGCGGCGGTGGCCTGGTCGGGAGGGAGCTGGCTGACGGTGTTCAGAGCGGTCTTCGGGTCCTGGCCCGAGACGTCAGGCGGCTCCTGCTGCTTCTTCTCGGCGCCCTGCTGCCCGCCGCCACCACCGCAGCCGGCGCCGGCTCCGTCCTGCTCCCCGGCCGGTTCCGGCGGGGCGCATCCGCCGCCGTCCTTCTCCAGGGACGCCTCGGGTGCCGCCTTCGCCCCTTCGGAGCCGGGGGCGCCTAACCTGCCGGGATTGTCCGCCTGTTCGCCCGCGGGGCTCACCGCTGCCTGCCGTGGGGACGGGGCTCCGCCCGGGCCGGCCGCCGCCGACGGTGCGGCGGCCGGCTCGCTGCCGCCCACCGCGCCGCTCGGCGCCGCGCCCGGGCCCTGCTCCTTGGGGATCTGGCTCTTCGGCGCTGCCGCCTCCCGTTCACCCTTGGGCGATTCGGCTGCGCGCCGTGCAGCTGGGGAGGGATTACGGTCCTCGGTCGGCGTCTTCTCCGTACGGGCGCCGGCTGGAGGAGTCGCGGATGTCGCGGCAGTCGGAGAGGTGCCCGCGGCGGCGCCTGCGGGGCTGCCCTGGGCACCCTGCCGCTCCGCCTGCTCGTCCCGGTCCTTGCGGTCCTGCTGTTCTTCCTGGGCTTCCTTGGCGTCCGGCTGCTCCTCGCCGTCGCCGGAGTTCGCTTCGTCGTCGTCGGCTTCCCGCTGCTCCGCCTCGGGCTCGGGGTCCTGCTTCTCGTCGGTCTCCGGGTCCGGACCGACCTCCTGGTCCACCGGTTTGTCCGGCTGGAGGTCCTTCTCGGTGCGGTCCCCGGCGTCCGCCGCGGGATTGCCCTCCGGCTGCGGCGCCTCGCCCTCGACCGGGCCCTGCTCCTGGCCCGGCGCCTTGGTCTCCGCCTCCGGCTCGTCCTCGTCCTCCTCGGACTCGGCCTCGTTCTCGCGCTCCTGCTCGATCTGCTCGGCCTTGGTCGGCGGGGGCGAGGGGAAGGTGGGGATCGTGGGCTGGGCTCCGCCGGGCACCATCTGGTCGGCCGTCGGCACCGACGAGAGGTCGAGGTCGGCGTCCGGAAGGTAGTCCTCGGGCTTGAGCTCGGGCTCGCCACCGGCACCACTGCCCTTCCCTTGCTCCTGGTCGGCGCCCGCGATGTCCTTGTCCGCGCCCGCTTCCAGGCCGAGCGGCTGTTCCTCTTCGCGTGGTTCGCCCTCTTCCTCGTCCTGCTCGTTCAGGCCGTGCCCGGACAGGGCGCTGTCGCGCTGGTCGGCGCGTTCGTCGACCTTCTCGGGGCGTACCGGGCCGGGTTGGCCCTTCGCCTTCGGGTCGACCTCCTCCTGCTTCGCGCCGTCGGCGGGCTTCTTCTCGTCGTCCTTGCGCCTGCGTTTGTCGGCACCCGGGGCGTTGGCCTGCTCAGGGTCCGCTTCCTCCCGTTCGCGCTGTTCCTTGCGCTCGTCCTTCTGGCGTTCGGAGTCCCCTTGCCGGTCCTCGGCCTTCTGCTCGTCGGCCTGGTCGGCCTTCTCCCGCTCCTCGGCCTGCTTCTCGTCGTTGTGCTGCTGCTCCTGCTCGAAAGCCTGCCGCTCCTTGGCCCGTTCGTCCCTCCGGGCCCGGTCCTCCCTGGCGTCCTTCTTCTCGTCGGCCGCGTCCGCCGCCCGGCGCTCCGCCAGCGTCTTCGGTGCCTTGGCCGGCGCTTTCGCCTGGTCCCGCTTCTCCTCGCGCTCGTCCCGTCCCTGCCGCTCCTCGGACTCCCGCTCGCGCTCCTCGGCCCGGCGGGTCGAAGCGCGCTCGTCCTCCAGCAGCTCGACCGCGTCCGGCACCGGCTCGGGGACAGGGGCGGGCTGGAGGCCCATGGGGATCTGTTCGGCCTGTTCGACCAGGTCCAGCAGCCGGTCGTGTTCGGAGGTGAGCAGCCGCACCTCCAGCCGGTCCAGTACGGAGTCCTGCAACTCCGGTGCCATCCGGGCGAGTTGCATCCGTACCCGGCCGGAGAGGTCCGCCGGGTCCCCGCGCAGCGAGCGCAGCACGTTGTTCGCCAGGCGGTCCACCAGGGTCGCCGGGTCCAGCCGCTCGGCGCGGGTGCGGTCGGCGTCGACCGTGGCGTAGCGGAGCCAGCCGGGGGTTGACTGGGCCGGTTCCACGTCCGTTCCCGGCTGGGGCTCGGTGCCGCGTACGGACTGCTGGGCCGTGCCCTCAGCCTCGCGCTCGATCGGCTCCTGCGGCAGGGACACCGCGCCCAGGTCGCGGCCCGCGCGGAGGGCGCCCAGGCCGTGGGGGTTCTGGACGGTGTGCAGCAGCTCGTGGGCGAGGAGGCGCTGGCCGTCGGTGGTGCCGGGGCGGTAGGTGCCCTGGCGGAAGAAGATGTCCTGGCCGACCGCCACCGCGTCCGCGCCGAGCATCTCGGTGAGCTGCCCGGCGTCGCGGTCGGTGTGCAGGCGGACGCGGCTGAAGTCGTGGCCGAGCTGTTCCTCCAGGTCGCGGCGGACGCTGAGGTCGAGGGGCTGGCCCGCGCCGCTGACGATGTCCTTGGGCTCGGGCGTACGGGTCCCCGCCGCGCGCTCCTTGCGCTTGCGGCGCTTGGCGGACTGAGCGGCGCGGTCGTCCTGGGTGGCGGCCTGGTTCGTACTCATCGCGCCGTCCTCCGTTGCTCCGGGGACGGCTCGCCGCGTCCCGACAGGCCCGCGTGCACGGCTCGGGCCAGGGCTTCGCCCAGGCGGGCCGGGGAGGTGGTGCGGGGCAGCGGGGGCAGGCCGGAGAGGGTGTCGAGGGCCGTGCCGTCGGCGGAGGCGGCCAGCGGGACGCCGCGGTCCCGCAGCAGGCGGGTCAGTTCGGTGTGGAAGGCCGCCGAGACCCGGTCGGGGTCCATGCGGGCGTCGAAGCCGTCCAGAACCAGTTCGCCGATGTCGACGCGGATCGCGGAGGTGCGCGGTGTCTCGTTCAGACCCATCCGTGGACCTCCGAGGGCGTGAGCGAACGGTCCAGCTTCAGGTACTCCGTACGGGCCGCCGCCAGCATGTGGCGCATCTGGAGACGGTCGCCCTCCTCGGCGGCGAGGAAGGCGCCGGAGAGCGCGATGTTGCGGATCGAGCCACCGGCAACCGTGAGTTGGGCGAGGCGTTCGGCGTCGATGTCCTTCATCGGGGCCTGGGCGGGCAGGACGCGGCGCCAGATCTCGGCGCGTTCTGGCTCGCCCGGGAAGGGGAAGTCGACGACGAAGCGGATGCGGCGCATGAAGGCCGGGTCGAGGGCCTTCTTCATGTTGGTGGTGAGGATGGCGAGGCCCCGGTAGGCCTCCATCCGCATCAGCAGGTAGCTGACCTCCAGGTTGGCGTAGCGGTCGTGGCTGTCTTTGACCTCGCTGCGCTTGCCGAAGAGGGCGTCCGCCTCGTCGAAGAGGAGGAGGGCGCCGCCCTGTTCGGCGGCGTCGAAGACCTTGCGGAGGTTCTTCTCGGTCTCGCCGATGTATTTGCTGACCACCTGGGAGAGATCGATGATGAACAGGTCCAGGCCCAGCTCCTTCGCCATCACCTCGGCGGCGAGCGTCTTGCCGGTGCCGGAGCCGCCCGCGAAGAGGGCGGTGACGCCGAGGCCGCGGCGCAGCGTCTCGGCGAAGCCCCACTCCTGGTAGA
This sequence comes from Streptomyces sp. NPDC059850, assembly GCF_042731515.1. Lineage (NCBI taxonomy): Bacteria > Bacillati > Actinomycetota > Actinomycetes > Kitasatosporales > Streptomycetaceae > Streptomyces > Streptomyces sp. NPDC059850. The sequence continues at coordinate 35,974 of NZ_JBHWJI010000055.1, read as the reverse complement.
CGGTGCCGCGCTGGCGTACGTGCGCGACGATCTCGCGCAGGATCCGCAACTGCCGTTCGTTCAGCACCAGGTCGGTCCAGGCCGCCTCGGGCTCGATGCGGCGGCCGAGTTCGTCGAGTCCTATGCGGGCCTCGATGAGTCCGGCGCGCCAGGCCAGCTCGGTGGCGTTCAGGTCTTCCTCGCCCGGCAGGTCGCGGCGTACGGTCGCGGCGGCGGAGCGTATGACGTGGGGCGGCAGCTGGAACTGGGCGACCAGCGCGCGGAGGTGGGCGTCCTCGACCTCGGGTACGTCGGCGAAGGCGTTCGCCCAGAGGCCGAACTGCTCCTCGTCGTCCAGCCGGGGCACGGTGACCCGCTCGCCTCGCGGCTGGCCGGTCGGGCGGGGGTCGAGGCTGGAGACGACGAGAGGGACGGCGGCGGCCGTGATGAACGCGTCGGTGGCGGCGGCCTGTTCGCGGTCCATGTCACCGACGTCGAGGAGCAGCGCGGCGGGGAGGAGGATCGCCTCGCGCTGCCAGAGGCGGGCGAGGCGGTCGCGTTCGGCGGCGTCGGTGGGGACGTCGTCGGCGGCCATGGCGTACAGGCCGAGCCCGGAGCGGCGGGCGGCCGCCGCGGCGATGTCGGTACGGGTGCGCAGGTCGCCGCCGACGAGTTCGACGCGGAGCGGGGCGTCGGGGCGGGACTCGGCCCAGCCGGCGGCGACGCGGCTCGCGGCCTGGTCGTACGAGGCGGGGAGCGTGTCCGGGACCGTGGCGCGACGGAGCAGCCCGTGCAGGCGGGCGTCGAGGTACGGCGATCCGGCGAGGAAGTGCAGGATGCGCTCGTCGAGGCGGAGGCGGGTGGTGGTGAGCCGGGTGTCGTCCTCCAGCTCCACGATCCGCCAGCGGCGCAGCGGGGCGACGGGCGTGAGCGCGCTCCAGTGCGGGTCGGTGAGCGCGGCGAGGGCGAGGGAGAAGGTGGGGTACGTACGGGCCGGGTCGCCGCTCGCGGCGGCGCAGCGCGCGGCGGCCGTCGGCTCCAACTCCGCTGCGGCGGCCAGCAGGACGATGTCCCGTTCGAAGTCGCTGAGGTCGAAGCAGGCGGCGAGTGCGTCCAGGGTGCTGGGGCCGGGGAGCGGGGTCGGCTGCGCGGCGGTCGGCGGCGCGGCGGGCTGGGTGGCCGGGCCCTCAGCCCGTCCTTCATCTTCCGCTCGCTCCGGCTCGGCGGTCTCATCGGCGTGCGGCCGGGTGCCGTCGTCCTTTCGTGCGGACGGCTCCCCTGCGGCCGTACGGCCCGGGCCCGTCGCATCGCGGGTGGCGCGGCGGGCGTGGGCGTCGACGCGGGCCAGGACCGCCTGGACGGCGCCGGCCAGTGCCAGGCCGTCGGCCCCGGCGCTGTCCGCCGCGCTCGCCGCGCGTTCGTCGTGCGTGCTGCCCATGCCCTCCCCTGCCCCCGTCCCTCGTCGCACCGCGCCTCAGCTCTCCGTGCCGTCCGAAGACCCGGACGTGCCCGGTCCGCCCGGTCCCCCCGAGCCGCCCTGGTTGCCCCCACGTGGCCGGCCGCGGCCGGTCGCCTTACGCGTACGGGGAGGCGAGGCAGCTGACTTGCCGGTGCCGCTCTTGGAACCGGCACGCTTCCTCGCGGGCGCGGGCAGTTGGGCTCCTGCCTCCGCGTCTTTCTCCGCTCGGCTCTGTTCGGCGGCCGACGCCACGCCCTTCGTGGAAGCGGACGCGCGGGACGCGGCTCGGGCCTTCCCAGCGGCAGGCGTTCCAACTCCCTCCGCCGGCTCCGCCGCCTCGCTCGGCTCCGTCGGCTCGCTCGGCTCCGCACCGGCCGGCGGCTCCAACGGCCCCGGAGGCTCCGGTGCGCCCGGCGCCCCGAAGGGCAGCACCCGCACCGTGTACCGTTCCACCGGCTTCGCCGGGACAGGCTTCTCGCGGCCCTCGATCAGGACCAGCGCGCCCTGGTAGCAGACGGAGAGGGTGTACGGCGTCTGGTAGAGCATTCCCCAGAGCTTCGAGGTCTCGTCCACGTCCATCTGCGTCGGCGTGAACCGCACCCGCTGGATCGACTCGGCGAGGTCGCTGCCCGCCAGGTACGGGTGCTGGGCGATGACCTCCTCGATCACGTCCTTCGGCAGCACGGGGATCTCGTGCAGCGTGCGCACCACGCACCCGATCAGCCGCTGCCCGATCAGTTCTGCCTCGTCCCCGTAGGCGCTGATCAGGTAGTTCAAGTCCATAGCCGCAGCCGGGCGCTTGAGGAGCGTGCCGTCCGAGGCTCGCGTCGGCAGGTCGTTGTGGCGCATGGAGGCGTTCGGCGTGACCTGGTAGAGGAAGACGTTGATGGTGGGATCGAGAGGCGGTTCGGCAGGAGGCTTCTTCGTGTCGACCGTGACCGCTATGTCGATCTCGGGGCGCAGGTTGTCGGCGATCAGACGCGCCAGGGCCTTGGTGACCGTCGCGAAGGCGAGTGCGTTGCTCATCCGTACGTCAGCCCCTCTTCTCGCCGCGCGACAGGTAGTCGTCCAGACTCAGCGCGGGCCCGCGCCGTCCCGCCTGTTCGGGGCGAGCGGCCGGTCGGCGGCCGGGCGGTTCGGCCGCGCTGACCTCCAACCGCCCGATCTGTACGTGGACGACGCGCTCCGCAGCATTGGGCCGGCGCCGGACGGCGGCGGTCCGGGCGGCGGCGCGGTCCGTGGCGGGCCCGGCTGTGGCGGACGGCAGAGGAGAGGAGGCCATGGCCGCGCGGGCGGCGGCCGCGAACGGGACGCCGGGCTCGGGTGTCACGGGCCGCCGCGTCCCCTCGCGCGCGGGGCTGGGGGCCGCGGCCCGTCGCCCGGTGCCCGGAGCGTCGAAGGCGGCCGGGCGCGGCCCCGGGGTGAGCGGGGTGGCGGGGCGCAGCAGCGGAGCGGCGGCCGGAGGGGCGGCGGGGCGGTCCGGCTCGGCGCGCGGGGCGGGCTCGGTGCCCCGTACGACGGTCTCGCGGTCGGTGGTCCTGATCTCCCGTACGAGAAACCGCTCCGGTACGGGCGCGGGGTCGGGCGGTGCCGCCAGCAGCGGGCCGGGCTCGTCCAGGAACGGCTCGGGGGCGCGCAGGGCCTCGATCCGCTCGTACGGGCCGGGCAGCCGTGGCCGTACCCGCGCCGTGGCCGCACCGTCGGCTCCGCCCGGCGATACAGCCACGGCTGAGGCGGGGGCGTGCCGCGCGATCAGCCGGTCGAAGTAGTCAGCCATCTGCGCACAGCTCCAGGTAGTAGCGGCGCCGCAGTGGGCTGAGCGCCAGGATCTCCGGCTCGCTCCAGCCGTACGCGGTGGCGAGCAGGTGGACGTCGAGCAGCAGGTCCCGGGCCCAGGAGTCGAGCTCGGTCCAGAGGTAGGAGGCGATGTCCAGCTCCGCCCGGGTGGCCTCGCCGCACTCGGGGCAGGCGACGTTCAGCGTCACGTCGGCGGCCGGGTCGGCGGCTTCCGCGGCTTCGGCGAGCCGCCGCCGTACGGGTTCGGGGAAGGTGGACGGCAGGCTGTCGGCCGGGACCGGCTGCCCTGCCCGTACGGCCGAGAGGGTGCAGCGGGCCAGAAGCACCGACGGGGCATCGGGCCCGGCCCCGGCCACCGCCTCGATGTCGGCGACGGTGGGCAGCCGGAACTCCACCACCCACTCGCCGTCCTCCACGCGGAGGGGCGACTCCGGCTGTCCCGGCCGGGGAGTCGTCAGGTCGCGCGCGTCGAGGTCGAACTCCATCGCCTCGCCGCACGCGCCGCACTCCACCCGCGTCTGCATCCGCTCGCCGAAGAGCGCGCGGCGCAGCGCGAAGAGATCCACCTCCCGCTCCCCCACCGGAGCCGACCGCAACGCGTCGGTGCCGGATTCCGGGCGGGCCGCCCGGTGCAGCAGCAGGGCGCGGCCCGGGCCGTGGTGTGCCAGGCCCGCCTCCCAGAGGGCCAGCAGCTCCGCGGGCCCGGTCCCCGTGTTCCCCATCCCTCAAGCCCGTTTCCGTTCCGTTCCCGTTGTCGCCTTACGCGGGGTGGGTGAAGGACGGCTCCTCCGGCTCCGGCACCTCGTAGTCCCGTTCCCAGCCCTCGCATTCGAGCTTGAGGCTCTGAATGGCGACCGCGTTGGCGTTGGCGTCCAGCTCGCCCAGCACCTGGTATTCGCTGGGCCAGGCCCGGTAGAGCTTGTGCGAGACGGCGACCTGGCCCGCCTCGTTGAGGACCTGGACCACGATATCCTTGCGGAAGTCGGCGAGTGAGACCTCGGAACCGAGTCCGGCGCCGACCTGCCAGACCTTGTTGGCCCAGCGGTCGAATTCGGGGTCGTGGGTGACCCCCCGCTCCAAGGTCACTCCCTCGAATTCGGAGCGGCCCGGGGACTTTCGGGGTGAGCTGGGGTCTCCGCCGTGCCGGTGTTTGACGACTTCGGTGGTGCGCTTCAGCGGGCTGATCTTGCTGATGCCAGCGACCGTACGACCGTCCCAGAGGACCAGAAACTTGAAGTTCTTGTACGGGTCGAAGCGATGGGCGTTGATCTGAAACTCTGCCATCACATTCCTAAATCTCGAACTGTCCGGCCATCTGCTGGATCTTGACGATCACGAACTCCGCGGGCTTGACCGGCGCGATGCCGACCACCACGTTGACGATGCCGCCCGCGATGTCCTCGTCGGTCGTCGTGTCCTTGTCGCACTTCACGAAATAGGCCTGGCGCGGGGTGGTGCCCTTGAAGGCGCCCTTCTCGAAGAGTGTGTGCAGATACGCCGACGCGCTGAGCCTGATCTGCTGCCACAGCTGCTCGTTGTTGGGCTCGAAGACCACCCACTGGAGTCCGCGGCGCAGGCTCTCCTCGATGTGCAGGGCGAGCCGCCGGACCGGTACGTACTTCCACTCGCTGTCGGACGCGTCCGAGCCCTCCAGCGTGCGTGCGCCCCACACCAGTGGGCCCACCAGGGGGAGGGTGCGCAGGCAGTTGATGCCGAGGGGGTTGAGCAGCCCGTTCTCGCGGTCGGTCAGCTTGACGGTGAGCGAGCACACCCCGGCGAGCCGCGCGTCGGTGCCGGCCGGGGCCTTCCAGACGCCGCGCTCGCCGTCCGTACGGGCGATGACGCCGGCGAGCGCGCCGGACGGCGGGAAGGAGCGCAGCCGGCCGGTGAGCGGGTCGGTGAGCTGCAGGTGCGGGAAGTACAGGCCGGCGTGGTTGCCGCGCACGGGCTCGAACGCGGCGATCCCGGCGCGTGCGGCGTCCACGCTGCCCCAGGCGGAGGGCGCGTCGACGAGCAGGAAGATCCGGCGTTCCTGGCAGAGCAGCTGGGCTGCCGAGATGACGGTGACCATGTCGTCGACGGACTCGTACGAGGCGAGTTCCGGCAGCGACAGCAGGTTGACGTCCTCGATGTCCCGCAGCGCCTGGAGGCCGGTCTTGCGGGCCTCGCTGCCGGTGAGGTCGCGGGGGCCGGGCAGGCCGCCGTCCTCGCCGCCCGCGAGCGGGAAGACGGGCGGATTGACGGAGGCTTCGAGGCCGAGGTCGTTGGCGCACTCCCCCAGGAAGCGCACGACATCGTCGGGGTCGACGGACCCGGCGACGACCTGGAGGCGGCGGCCGAAGGCGGTGACCTGCGCTCCCGCGTAGGCGTGCTGGCCCGGGGCGTCCGGCAGCGCGCGCAGCTTGTGCTCGAGGAGCAGGGCGAGTTCGGTGACGCTGCAGGGCGCCTCGCCGTCGTGGTCCGGGTCGTAGAGCCTGAACTCGCGCTCGACTTCGCCGATCTTGACGGTCAGCTCGACGTTCAGGCCGGGGAGTTCGGCGGCGAACTGTTTGGACACGGTGCCGGACGGGTCGGGGCGGCCTTCGCCGACGACCTTGACGCGGATCAGGCCGGAGCCGGAGCCCACGACCGTCTCGACGTAGCGGCCGTGGCTCGCGTCCATGGACAGGCCCGCGAAGGTCTCGCGAGCGGTGCCGCGGGCGTCGAGCACGTGGAGGTTGAAGGTCTCCTCCGGGCACCTGGTGTCGTAGTCGACGGCCAGCCGCAGCCCGGAACCCCACACGCCGGGCTCCTTGGCGTGGACTTCGAGCACGGGGCACTCGCTGTGCCCTTCGGTGGAGTGGAGCGTGACGCAGGCCGCCTTGCCGGTGCCGGCCTTGGCCACGCGCACGATGACGGCGACGGCCCCGCCGTTGCCGAAGAACTGGTGCACGGCGTAGCCGACGGCGCTCTGCGAGGTGAGGCCGCCGAAACGGCGTTCGAAGTCGGCGAAGCTGGTGATCCGCACGGGTGTGTTCAACGGACCCCGGCGGGTGTGCCCTATGAATGCGGTGACCGATGTGGTGACCGAGGCGACGGTACGTACGCTGCCGGGAAGTTCTTCGACGTACACGCCGGGATAGCCCGCTTGTGTCGGCATTCCCCCTCCATTCTCTGCGCGCATCAAGAGATGAGGGGAGGAAGTGGAGAAAGCGCGGGCACGTGCTGTTTCACGCACACACTTCCACCATCAGTTCCCCCGTCGCACACCCCCCGCGAAATCGGTATCGCGAGACCCAGCGCGTCGCTTGCTGCCCCTGATGCATGAGTGCCTCTTGGAGTTTCGAACGCGACTGAATGATGGTCAAGAAGACTTTCCGGCCATCTCACACAGCAACGAGCCAGAGGGTGAACTCGGCCGATGTCGCCCGAACGAGAGTCACATAAACGGACGTATCACACTTCACCATGCATGATCAATTTTTCGGCAGGCGCGCCGAGGTGACGGGAACAAGCCGAATAACCTGCCCCTCGGCGCGCCAAATTGTGACCATGAAGTCGCCGGGATAAAGCCTCGGAAAAGGATCATGGCGGCGCCCGATTCAGGGAATGGGGGGCACCCTCAGTGGTCCGACCAATGGCACATGTGAAATGACGCCGTGATGCTTCTCAGGCGTCCTGCGGATACCAGCGCAGTTCCACGGTGTTGCCGTCCGGGTCCCGGACATAGAGGGAGAGCGCGGTGCCACGGGCGCCGAAGCGCTCGCCGGGGCCGTCCAGCACCGTGAAGTCGCCGGAGTCGATGACCTGCTGCCAGTCGAGCGGCTCGACCACCAGACAGAGGTGGTCGACGTTGGAGCCCTGCGGCCGCCCGTCGGGGGCCTCGACGAGGTCGATGAGGGTGGTGGGACTCACCCGGACGGACGGGAACGAGACCTCACCCGCCCGCCACTCCCCCACCCGCACCGGCTCCAGGCCCAGCGGGCCGGTGTAGAAGGCGAGCGAGCGTTCGACGTCGGCGACGTTCAGGACGAGGTGGTCGAAGGCGATCACGCGCATGGGTGTCTCCTCGGGTTCGGGGCGCCGGGGGCGCCGGTGGGTGGTACGGGGCGCCAGCCGGGTCCGGTGGCGCGCCGCTCACTTCAGCATCGCCGGACCGGCATCCATCGGTCCAACACATGCTTGTCATGCGATCCATCGTGTTTCACGATGGATCGCATGGACCTCCAGCAGATGCGCTACGTCCTCGCGGTGGCGGAGACCACGAGCTTCACCCGTGCCGCCGAGCGGTGCCACATCGTGCAGTCCGCGCTCAGCCACCAAGTGGCGCGACTGGAGAAGGAGTTGGGCGCCCGGCTGTTCGAGCGGACCAGCCGCCGGGTGCGGCTGACCCCCGCCGGGGAGGCGTTCCTGCCCGCCGCCCGGCAGGCCCTGGAGGCGGCCGAGCGGGCCCGGGCGGAGGTGGCGGCGGCCACCGGCGAGGTACGGGGCAGGCTGGCCGTCGGCTCGATCCCCACCGTGGCGGCCGTCGACCTCCCGGCGGTGCTGCGGGACTACCGCCTGCGTTACCCGCAGGTGCGGATCAGCCTGCGGACGGGCCCCAGCGAGGAACTGATCGAGCAGGTGCGCGACGGCAGGCTGGACGCGGCGTTCCTCGGCGTGCAGCCCGGTTTCCGGCCCCAGGGCGTACGTGACCAGGAACTGGACCACGGCCAGCACGTCGCCGTGGTCGCCCCGGGCCATCCGCTCGCCACGGAACACGAGGTGGACCTGCGCGTCCTCGCCGACGAGGTGTTCGTGGACTTCGCCGACGGCAGCGCCGCCCGCGCCCAGTCGGACGAGGCGTTCGCGGCGGCCGGTCTGCGGCGCGAGGTGGCCTTCGAGGTGTCCGGCGTCGAGTTCATGGCCCGGTTGGTCCGCCACGGACTGGGCATCGCCCTGCTGCCCGCCACGTTCGCCGCCGAGCTGCCCGGCCTGCGGAGCGTGCCGGTCACGGGCGCGCCGGTGCGGGTGGAGCGCCTGGCCTGGAGCCGGTTCACCCCGTCACCCGCGGCCTCCGCCTTCCTCGCCCTGCTGGGCGTCGACGCGTCGTCTCCGGCCTCATGACGGGGGCGTCCGGTCACGCGGGTGGCCAGGACGCGAGGCTCCAGGAGCGCCGTGCTGTTCTCCCACACCCCGAGGGGTACGGTCAGCGCGGTTGCCGTTCAGCGTCGGGGCGGCTGGAGGCGCGTCATGCGGTCGAGGTCGCCGGTGAGCAGATCGCGATGGCTGATGGTGAAGTCCGCGTTGGGCAGGGTGTGCCCTTCGCCGTAGTACCGGCCCATGACGGCCGCGGGGAGGAAGCTGCGCAGGCTGTGGCGCATGGAGGCCGGGTAGTCGACGGGTTCGCCCCAGCCGGAGGGGGCCTGGTCGGTGGAGAGCAGGACCCAGTGGTCCAACGGCACGGTGGCATCGAGGTCCGGCGCCGCCCCGGTGTGGCTGTCCAGCGCGGGCACGGTCAGCTGGTCGGGGTCGAGGGGCGGGTACCACAGCAGCAGGGGCTTGGCACGTTGCGCGTCGGCGTTGTCGAAGCAGCACACGGCGATGGTGTGGTCGGGAAAGTGGTCCGCGTAGAAGCGCAGGAGGCGCGGGTCGAGGCGTGGGCGCCGCCGTGCCAGCACCTGGTACAGAGCGGTGGGGATCAGGGTGGGGTCGGCGGCCAGGAGCACCGTGTAGACGTCATGGTCGAAGACCTGGACGGGCGGCGGTTCCGCGCCCATCCACACCATGTCGTCGACGGCGGCGGTGGTGGGTTCGACGGCGGCGACCATGCGTTGCAGCACGTCGCCGGTGCGTCCGGCGGAGAGGAAGTGGCCGGGGGTGAGCTGGCGCGTGGGCAGGTGCAGCAGCATGGCGTTCGGGCCGTCCGCCAGGTTGACGGCAGTGTTCTGGTAGCCCAGGACGTGGATGAGGCCGTGCACGGGATGGCGCTGCCGCCCGCAGTACACGATCGTGCCGGAGAACGCGGCCTCACCTGTCGAAATGCACATGGCGGCAACGTACCGCCTCCGCCGGCTCGTCCGGCTGCCGCGCGAGGGAAATCGGTAGCATCGCGGTGACCGACCACGGCCAGCCCGCCCCCGAAGGAGTGCCGACGTGCGACTCAGCCCGCGAACCGTGCGTGAGATCGATTCGCCGATGGGCGCGACCTACGCGCTGCTCGCGGGGCGCGGCGGGGAGCGGGCGCTGCTCGATCTGGCCCAGGCCGCGCCGAGTTACCCGCCCGCGGACGAGATGATCGAGCACGTCGCCGCGGTCGCGCACGAGCCGAACGGCGCCGCCTATGTGCCGAGCCCCGGGCTGCCCCGGCTGCGGGAGGCCTTCGCCGCCGACCTCGGCCACGGGTACGGGAGCCCGGTGGGGGCCGACCAGATGGTGGTCACGGCGGGCTGCAACCAGGCGTTCTGTCTCGTGGCCCAGGCGCTCACCGAGCCGGGCGACGAGGTCATCGAAGTCCTGCCGTACTACTTCAACTACGACATGTGGCTGCGGATGAACGGCGTCGTGCCGCGCTACCTGGAGCCCGGGCCCGACCTGGTGCCCCGCCCGGAGGCGGCCGAAGCGCTCATCACGCCGCGCACCCGGGCGATCGTGCTGGTCACCCCGGGCAATCCGAGCGGTGTCACGATTCCGCCGGAGGTGCTCACGGGTTTCTACGAGGTAGCGAAGCGGCACGACATCGCGCTGATCCTGGACGAGACCTACCGCTCGTTCCGCGACACCGGGGATCCCGCGCACGAGCTGTTCGCCGAGCCGGACTGGGCGGGCACCCTGGTGAGCCTGCACAGCTTCTCCAAGGACCTGGCCATTCCGGGCTACCGGGTGGGCGCGGTTGTCGCGTCGCCGGAGCTGAACCGCGAGGTGATGAAGTTGCTCGACTGCGTGGCGATCTGCCCTCCGCGGATCGGGCAAGAGGCCGCCTGGGCCGGGCTGGCCTCGGCCCAGGAGTGGCGGCGTGCGCGCGCGGACGAGGTCACCGACAAGCGGCGCTGGCTGGAGAGCGTGATGGCCGACCGGCCGGGCGGTTTCGAACTGCTGAGCCGCGGAGGGTTCTTCGGGTGGGTCCGCCATCCCTTCGCCGGGCGCGCCACCGACGACGTCGTACGCGACCTCGTCACCCGCTACGACACGCTCGTCATCCCGGGCACCGCCTTCCTGCCCGACGACCGCCAGGTGTTCCGGGTCAGCTTCGGCAACGTCGACCGCGCCGGGCTCACCGAATTCGCCGGGCGGCTCCAGCTGATGGCCAAGGATCTGACGCGCTGATGTGGCTTCTGTGCGCGACAACTTGACACACCGTCACCCGTGCCTTGTCGTAATACCCGCACAAGGTCGAACGACCTCGCACACCCCCACGCATCACGAGGAGTACGGGACATGACGTCGTTACCCCGCCCCAGACGCCGGGCCCTGGCCGCCGCCCTGGCGGCCGCCACCTTCACGATGGCCGCCCCGGCCATGGCGCAGGCCGCCGCCCCCACGAAGGCGCCGATATCCGCCCAACAGCGGGTGCCCCAGGCCGCGTTGGCGACCATCACCTGGTCGCTGCAGAAGGCCCCGAACCCCACCCCGGACCAGCAGGACGCCTACAACCGGATCACCTCGGCCATGAACGCCGCGGTGGCCCGCTACAACAACCTGAGCGACCTGGGCAAGAACATCACCGTGCAGTACAACCCGGGTGTCCCCACCGCGGACGGCAACATCAACGGGACCATACGGTTCGGCAACCGCGCCTATATGACCGAGCGCACCGCCCTGCACGAGATCGCGCACACGATCGGCGTCGGCACGAGCGGGCGTTGGGCCTCGCTCACCAGCGGCGGCACCTGGCAGGGCGCGGAGGCCAACCGGCTCGTCCGGCAGTACGACGGCGCCAGCGCCAAGCTGTCCGCCGGAGGCGGCCACTTCTGGCCGTACGGCCTGAACTACGACAACGAGTTCTCCCAGACCGCCGCCGACCGGCACGTCAACATCGTCGCCGCGATGGTACGAGACGGCCTGTAGCCCGCCATCCATCCCCGGCCGCGGCCCCCGCCGATGACGTAGCGGAGTTGGGGGCCGCAGTGGCGTTCGCCGGTGAGCCGTCCGGTAGTCGAGTGCTTCGTCGGCGCCCAGGCCGCGGCCGAAGTCGAGGTTTCTCACCCCCGCGAGAGCGACGACGTGGGCACCGTACAGCTTGCCGATCCGCACCCTGACGCTGCCCACGACTCCGCTGCCTCCGCGCACCAGGAGTCGCTCACCAGGTTTGATGAAGGCCTTCTCGCGCAGAGCGGTCACCGCCGTGATCCCGGGCACGGCCTGTACGCACTCTTGGAGAGGATGTGCACCACGCAGGTGACCGACCGTGGCTTCGCCCCCGTATTCCTGGCCGGGTTCCGGCGCCCTTCAGTAACGCTCTGCGTGCCAGACCGAGGAGGGCTCAGCCGAGGAGGTCCAGGACGGGTGCGAGCCCTGCCGGGCGCTGGTCCACCGGCAGGTGGTCGACGAAGTGCACCGCGCAGCCCAGTGCCCGCGCGCCGCCGTCCGCGGTGCGGTCGTCGCCGACCATCAGCACCTCGGAGGGGGCGAGGCCGAGCGTGTCGCAGGCGGCCTGGAAGATGGCGGGGTCGGGCTTCTGCGCGCCCAGCTCGTAGGAGAGCACGTACGCGTCAACCAGTCCGTCCAGTTCATGCGCCCGGAACACCGGCCGCGGGTCCCAGCCGATGTTGCTGACCACGGCCACCGGGATGCCGCGTCGGCGCAGTTCCCGCAGCGTTGCCTCGGTGTCCGGGTAGGGCCGCCACGCGGCGGGGGTCTTGTGGCGGTCGTAGAGCGCCCGTACCAGTTCGGTCGTCGGCAGACCGGCCTCCGCGATGAGCGCCGAGTAGGCGGCGCGGTGCTGATGTGCGCTCAAGTCCCGTGCCCGATAGAGGGACTCGAGGTGCGGGGGAACGCGCAGGGGTGCCGGTTCGCCGGGAAGTGCTCCGTACTCCGTCAGCTGTCGCACCCAGTCGGAGAACGTGTCGCCGTCCGTGGGGACGGCGGCCTCCGCCAGGACGGCGCCAAGCCATTCCGTGACCGACTCGACGCGCATCAGCGTTCCGGAAAAGTCGAACATCACTCCGTTGGCCATGCCGCGATGGTAAGCCCGCCGCGCGGCGTTACGATGCGGCGATCTTGATGCGGTCGCTCTCGTCGTCGGACAGGAACGACGACAATGCCCGGCCCTCCTCCATGACGGCCGTGCGCTCGGCGCGGGTGAAGCCGCGCAGCGGGGTGACGGTCACGGTGTCCGCGTCGGCGGTCCAGGTGGCGGCGACCCGGCCGTCCACCAGCACCACACGGGCGCCCGCGACGGACAGGCCCCGGTGGGCGTCGTCGATGATCCGGCCGCGGTCGTGATAGCCGAGGATCGCGTTGTCGAACGCGGGGAGGAACCGCACCGGCGCGGGAGTGTCGGGGTCGGGGCGCGGCGCGTCGGGCAGGTCGAGCAGTTCGCGGCCGCGCGCGTCGCGGAAGGTGACCAGCTCCGCGCGGACGGCGGCCACCGCGGCGGGCAGTCCGGCGAGGCCGCACCAGGCGCGCAGGTCGGCCGAGGCCGCGGGGCCGAACGCGGCCAGATAGCGGCGTACCAGTTGCTCGCCGACCGGGTCGGTACCCTCCGGAGCGGGCGGCTCGGGCTGGCGGTCCAGCCAGCGGGCGAGCGGGGTGTTGCGCACGCCCGACTTCACGCGCCACAGTCCGCGCGGCGGCAGCTGCACGACCGGGACGAGGGCGGCCATCACCATCTCGCCCAGTGCCCGCGTACCGACCGTGGGCCAGCGGTCGGCGAGCGCGCGTGCGACCTCGGGCATCGAGCGGGGCTCTCCGTCGGCCAGCACCGCGCGGCCCGCCGCGGCGAGTTCGCCGAGGTCGACGCCGTCGAGTTCGGCGCGGTAGACGCCCAACACCCGCTGGCGCAGCATGGGGTCGTGGCGGGACCGCCAGGCCAGGGCGTCGTCGGCGGTGACGAGGTGAACGGTGCGGCGCATGAGGTGGGTGCGTACCACGCTCCGCCCGGTCAGCAGGGCGTCCAGTGCCGCCGGGTCGAAGGCGCGCAGCCGCGACCAGAGACCGGTGAACGGTTCCTGTGGCTCCTGCGCCTGCAGACCGCCGAGGTGCGCGACGGCGTCGCGTACGGGTACGTCGGCGCGGTCGAGCAGCGACTGCCGGGCCAGCGTGGCGCGGCCCAGCGCCCGGGTGTCCAGAACGGTCATCGTGGCGCGTGTTCCCTTCGGTTCCGTGGGTGCGGAACGCACGATCTCAGGAGATGCGGTCAGGGTGTGACCGCATCTCCTGAGGTATCGGCGAGGGATTCGCCGCTACGGGATCTCCGGGGCGCGGTACTCGTTCATCGCGTCGATGAGCCAGCGCGCCAGGTAGTCGGCGAACGAGGACCGTGGGAGCAGCCGGTACGTCGGCGCGTCGTCGACCTGCCAGAGCAGCACCGCGACCGGACCCACCGTGGTCGACACCGCCCGGCCGGGGCCGAAGTCCCGGGGGTGCAGGTCCAGCGGGCAGCCCTTCTCCAGCACCTGCCGGGCGGCCGGGCCGCTCAGTTCCAGGGTGGTGCGGTTCGCCGAGAGGTCCACCACCGAGCCGGGGTCTCCCGCGAGCGCTTCCCGCAACTCGGTGGCCACGGAGGGCCCGTCGGTCCGTGACACCACGAGCCACTCGTCGGGGCCGAGCCACAGGACCGTGTGGGGCCCGGAGGCGGCGGTGTGGCCGCAGCGCTGCGGGAGCGGCGCCCCCAGGGTCTTGCCGATGCGGTCGGCGGCGTCGGATGCGGGGGCGACGCGCAGGTTCACCATGGTGAGGAACGGCCACTCGGCGAGCCGGACGCCACGGGCGCCGGTGACGGCGGCGGCGCGCATCCGCGTCTCCAGATGGGACAGGGGGCTGCGGCGCAGGTGCACCGGGCCGGGGGCGGTCAGCTCAGCCATCGCGCTTGGTCCCTTCGGGGTCGTAGAGGACGGAGTCGGCCACCAGGACGGGCACCAGCTCCTCGCCCACCGGGGCGAGCAGGGTCTGTCCGATCCGCTCCCGCCCGCCCGCGACGAGGGCGAGGGCGAAGGGGCGGCCGAGGGCCGGGCTGTGGTAGCTGGAGGTGACGTGGCCGAGCATCGGTACGGGCACCGTGTCCAAGGGGACGTCCGGCGCGATGAGTTGGGCGCCCTCGGGCAGCCGGGTCGTGCCGTCGCTCGGCAGCAGGCCGACCAGCTGTTTGCGGTCGGTGCGGGCGGTGTCGGCGCGGGCGTAGGACCGCTTGCCGACGAAGTCCTTCTGTTTGGACACCACCCAGGACATGCCCGCGTCCCCAGGGGTGACGGTGCCGTCGGTGTCCTGGCCGACGATGATGTAGCCCTTCTCGGCGCGCAGGACGTGCATGGTCTCGGTGCCGTACGGGGTGATGTCGTACGGTCGGCCGATCGCGTACACCTCCTCCCACACCGCGTGGCCGTACCACGCGGACACGTTGATCTCGTAGGCGAGTTCGCCGGAGAAGGAGATCCGGCAGATGCGGGCCGGGACGCCGGAGGCGAGGGTGGTCTCGCGGAAGGCCATGAAGGGGAACGCGTCGGCGGACAGGTCGAGGTCGGGCGCGAGCTGGCCGACGACATCACGGGACCGGGGGCCGACGACAGCGATGGTGGTCCACTGTTCGGTCACCGAGGTGCAGTGGACGTCGAGTTCGGGCCACTCGGTCTGCAGCCACTCCTCCAGCCAGTCCAGGACCCCGGCGGCGCCGCCGGTCGTGGTGGTCATGAAGTAGCGGTTCTCGTCCAGGCGCAGCGTGACACCGTCGTCGAAGATCATGCCGTCGGGCTTGCACATCACGCCGTAGCGGGCCATGCCGGGCTTCAGCTTCTTGAAGCCGTTGGTGTAGATACGGCCCAGGAACTCGCCCGCGTCCGCGCCCCAGATCTCGATCTTGCCGAGGGTGGTGGCGTCCATGAACGCCACCCCGTCACGGGCCGCGCGGCACTCGCGGGCCACGGCCGTGTCCATGTCCTCGCCGGGCCCGGGGTAGTACCGGGGGCGCTTCCACTGCCCGACGTCCTCGAACACCGCGCCGTGTTCGACGTGCCAGCGGTGGATGGAGGTCGTGCGCTCCGGGTCGAACAGCTCGCCGCGCTCACGCCCGGCCAGGGCGGCGAAGGCCACCGGCGTGTACGGCGCCCGGTAGCTCGTGGTGCCGATGTCGCCGGGTGACGCGCCCGTGCCGAGGGCCTGGGCGATCACCCCGATGGCGTTGACGCCGGACGTCTTGCCCTGGTCGTTGGCCGTACCGAGCGAGGTGTAGCGCTTGACGTGCTCGACACCGCGCATACCGGCGCCGACCGACCGCCGGACGTCGGCGACCGTCACATCGCGCTGCAGGTCCACGAAGTGGGTGTCCCAGGTGGCGGATTCGCCCCCGGGCGCGGGGACCAGCCACAGCGGGCGCACCGGGCCGATCTCGGAACGCGCCTCGTCGGACGTCGGCACGGGGACCGGGAATCCGGCGTCCGTCGCGGCCCGCGCACCGGCCCGCGCCCCTTCGGCCAGACAGCCGTCGAGGCCGTACGTCCCCCTGGCCGCGCCGACGACCCGCTGGTCCCGTACGGTGCCCTCGGGCACGAAGGCGGCCAGGTCGTCGTCCCAGCGCAGCCTGCCCTGGCGCTGGCTGTGCAGGTGGACCACCGGGGTCCAGCCGCCCGAGACGGCCAGCAGATCGCAGTCGAACAACTCCATTTCGGAGCCGGTGAGTTGGCCGTCGCCGTCGAGGGCCTGGACGGTGACGCCGGTGAGGCGGTGCTCGCCCGAGGTGGCCACCACCGCGCTGCCCGTAAGCACCCGCGCCCCGGTGGCCACGGCCACTTCGGCGGCCCGGTGGGACAGTGCGGGGCGCGCGTCGGCCACCGCGGCGATGTCGACTCCGGCCGCGTGCAGATCCGCGACCGTGTCGTAGGCGCTGTCGTTGGTGGTGCTCACCACGGCCCGGGTGCCCGGCGCCACGGCGTACCGGTTGAGGTACGTGCGCACGGCCGCGGCGAGCATCACCCCGGGCCGGTCGTTTCCGGCGAACACCAGCGGACGTTCGTGGGCGCCGGTGGCCAGGACCACCTGGCGGGCCCGGATGTGCCACAGCCGCTGGCGTGAGACCCCGTCGGACGGCTGGGGGGCGTCGGTGCCGAGGTGGTCGGTGCGGCGCTGCACGGCCAGCACATAGTTGTCGTCGTAACTGCCGAACGCGGTGGTGCGCCGCAGGACGACGACCTCGGGGGCGGCGTCGAGGGCCGCGCCGGCCTCGGCGGCCCAGGCGAGGGCGGTCCGCGCACCAACCGTCTCGGTACGCCCGGCGAGCAGCGAACCGCCCGGTTCGGGCTGCTCGTCGAGGAGGATCACCCGGGCTCCTGCGTCCGCGGCGGCGGTGGCGGCGGTGAGCCCGGCGGGCCCCGCGCCGATGACGAGGACGTCGGTGTGGACGTACTTCTTGTCGTAGACGGCAGGGTCGGGCGCCGGGTCGAGGCGGCTCATCCCGGACAGCGTGGTGGCGGACAGGCCGTCGTACAGCTCCGCCGTCGTGGCGGGCAGCATGCCCTCCGCGCACGGGCCATCGATCCGCAGCAGGGCGTTGGGCTCCTCGACTCCCGCGGCGGCGATGCCGCGCGGGCGGCCTCGGTAGATCGACGGGGCGACCTCCACGAGCCCGTTCGCCAGCATGGCCGAGGCGACGGTGTCCCCGGGGTGGCCGGTCAGCTCCCGGCCGTCGAGGGTGAACCGCAGTGTGGTGGCGCGGTCGATACGGCCCCCATGAGGGAGCCGGAAACGCTGGGTCATCGGTTCCCTCCGGCCTGGGGCAGTGCGGGGCGGGGCTCGTCGAGCCGGTAGGTGGCGAGCACCTGGTAACTCGTGGTGTCGCGCAGGGCGTTGAACCAGCGGCGGCAGCCGGTGCCGTGCATCCACCGCTCGGCGAAGGGTCCCTTGGGGTTGTCGCGGTAGAAGACGTACGCGGCCCACTGCTCGTCGGTGAGGTCCGTGGTGTTTCCGGGGTAGGGGACGTGGGCCTGTCCCCCGTAGTGGTATTCGGTCTCGTCGCGAGGACCGCACCATGGGCAGGTGATCAGCAGCACGGTGTTCTCCTCAGTGGGCCACGGCCGCGGCGCCGTGTTCGTCGATCAGTGCGCCCGTCGTGAAGCGTTCGAGGGCGAAGGGGGCGTTCAGCGGATGCGGCTCGCCGGTGGCGATGGTGTGCGCGAAGGTCCAGCCCGCGGCCGGGGTGGCCTTGAAACCGCCGGTGCCCCAGCCGCAGTTGACGTAGAGGTTCTCGACGGGGGTGGCGCCGATGACCGGGGAGGCGTCCGGGGTGACGTCCACGATGCCGCCCCAGGTGCGCAGCACATGTGCCCGGGCGAAGACGGGGAACAGCTCGACGGCTGCCGCCATCTGCTGCTCGATCACATGGAACGAGCCGCGCTGCCCGTAGCCGTTGTACGCGTCGACACCGGCGCCCATCACCAGCTCGCCCTTGTGCGCCTGGGACACGTAGACGTGCACATGGTTCGACATCACCACCGTGGGGTGGACCGGTTCGTGCAGCTCCGAGACCAGCGCCTGGAGGGGGTGTGACTGCACCGGAAGCCGGAATCCGGCCAGCTCGGCCAGGACGCTGCTGTGCCCGGCGGCCGCGAGGCCGACCCGGCCCGCGAGGATACGGCCGCGGCTGGTCTCGACGCCCACGACCCG
This sequence comes from Streptomyces sp. NPDC059850, assembly GCF_042731515.1. Lineage (NCBI taxonomy): Bacteria > Bacillati > Actinomycetota > Actinomycetes > Kitasatosporales > Streptomycetaceae > Streptomyces > Streptomyces sp. NPDC059850. Next base: position 17,970 of record NZ_JBHWJI010000055.1, on the reverse strand, counting down.
GTCGCCGTCCTTGACGAAGCCGGTGACCTCGCACCCCTGGATCAGGTCCACGCCCAGCTCGTCGGCGCGCCGGGCCAGCGCCCAGGCGACGTGGTCGTGCTTGGCGATCCCGGCCCGCGGCTGGAAGGTGGCGCCGAGGACCGGATACCGGGTGCGGGGCGAGACGTTGAGGATGGGACACACCTCGGCCACCTCGTCCGGGGTAAGCCACTGGGCGTCGACACCGTTGAGGCGGTTGGCGCCCACGCGGCGCACACCTTCGCGCACGTCCTGCAGGGTGTGCGCGAGGTTGAGGACACCGCGCTGGCTGAACAGGAAGTCGTACCCCAGCTCCTCCGGAAGCCGCTCCCACAGGCCGAGCGCGTGCTCGTACATGGCCGAGCTCTCGTCCAGCAGGTAGTTGGAGCGGATGATCGTGGTGTTGCGCGCCATGTTGCCACCGGCCAGCCAGCCCTTCTCCAGGACGGCCACGTTGGTGATGCCGTGGTTCTTGGCGAGGTAGTAGGCGGTGGCGAGGCCGTGGCCTCCCGCGCCGACGATGACGACGTCGTAGGAGGAGCGCGGCTCGGGGTTGCGCCAGAGGAAGTCCGGGTGCTCCGGCAGCGGCTGGGTGGTCATGCCGCGTCTCCGTTCAGGTGGGGGCGTTGAGGTGGGGGTAGAGGGGGAACGCACCGGCGAGCTTCTCGACCCGGGCGCGCAGCGGGCCCGCGCTCTCGTCGCCGAACCGGTCGTCCTTCAGGGCCTGGGCGATGATGTCCGCCACCTCCCGGAACTCCGTGTCGCCGAAGCCCCGGGCGGCCAGGGCCGGGGTGCCGATCCGCAGCCCGGAGGAGACCATCGGCGGGCGCGGGTCGAACGGCACCGCGTTGCGGTTGACGGTGATGCCGATGCGGTGCAGCCGGTCCTCGGCCTGCTGCCCGTCGAGCGCGGAGCCGCGCAGGTCGACGAGGACGAGATGGACTTCGGTACCGCCGGTCAGCACCGTGATCCCGGCCTCGGCCACGTCGTCGGACAGCAGCCGTCCGGCGAGGATGCGGGCACCGGCCAGGGTGCGCCGCTGGCGCTCGGTGAACTCCGCGCCCGCCGCCACCTTGAAGGCCACCGCCTTGGCCGCGATGACGTGTTCCAGCGGTCCGCCCTGCTGGCCCGGGAAGACCGCGGAGTTGATTTTCTTCGCCAGGTCGGCGCGGCTGAGGATCACACCGCCGCGCGGGCCGCCGAGGGTCTTGTGGGTGGTGGTCGTCACGACGTCGGCGTAGGGCACCGGGCTCGGGTGGAGGCCCGCGGCCACCAGACCGGCGAAGTGCGCCATGTCCACCAGCAGATACGCGCCGACCTCGTCGGCGATGCGCCGGAACGCGGCGAAGTCCAGCCTCCGGGGGTAGGCCGACCACCCGGCGACGATCATCTTGGGGCGGTGGGCGAGCGCGAGCCGCTCGACCTCGGCCATGTCGACGCGCATGTCGGACTCGCGCACGTGGTACGGCACGACGTTGTAGAGCTTGCCGGAGTAGTTGACGCGCATGCCGTGGGTGAGGTGGCCGCCGTGCGCCAGGTCGAGGCCGAGGATCGTGTCGCCGGGGTTCAGCAGCGCGAACATGGCGGCCGCGTTGGCCTGGGCGCCCGAGTGCGGCTGGACGTTGGCGGCCTCCGCGCCGAAGAGCTGCTTCACCCGGGCGATGGCCAGCTTCTCGACCACGTCGATGTGCTCGCAGCCGCCGTAGTAGCGGCGGCCGGGGTAGCCCTCGGCGTACTTGTTGGTCAGGACCGAGCCCTGGGCCTCCATGACCGCGGCCGGAGCGAAGTTCTCCGAGGCGATCATCTCCAGGGTCGACTGCTGGCGGTGCAGCTCGGCGTCCACCGCGGCGGCGACATCCGGGTCGAGCGTGTGGAGCGGGAGAGAGAGTTGGGAGGTGGGGGAGGTGACCGTGGTGATCGACGGGTTCGTTGCCATCTGTGCACCATCCTGAGAGCCAACTAATGGGCAACTGATATATCAGCCTCTGCGGTAAGGTATGGGAGCTCGCCGAACAGGTCAAGGGGGCTCTTCATGCGGCACGTGGCGACCGAGCCGGGGGGCGAGGAGCTGTCCCTCGCCGAGCGCGCCTACCGCGCCATCCGCGACCGGCTCGTCATGCTCGACATCCGTCCGGGCGCACCGATCAACGAGGACCAGCTGGCCCAGTCCCTCGGCGTCGGACGGACGCCGGTGCGCGAGGCGCTCAAGCGGCTCCAGTACGAGCGGCTGATCACGACCTACCCCCGGCGCGGCACCTTCGCCACCGACGTCAACATCACCGACCTCGCCCACATCTCCGAGGTGCGCCAGGAGCTGGAACCCCTGGCCGCCGCGCAGGCCGCGCGCCGCGCCACGGCCGCCGACCGGGCGGCCCTGACGGCCGCGCTACGGGAGCTGGGACACGTGGACGCCCGCGGGTACGACGCCGACGGCCTCATGCGCCTGGACCTCCAGGTCCACCGCGCCATCTACGCCGCCACCCACAACCCGTACCTGGAAGACACCCTCGTCCGCCACGACAACCTGGCCACCCGCATCTGGTGTCTGTTCATCGACCGGCTCTCCGACATGGCCGGTCACGTCGAGGAGCACGGGCCGCTGATCGAGGCGATCGTCGCCGGGGATTCCGAGAAGGCGGCGCAGCTCGCGCGCGACCATGTCGAAGGCTTCGAACGGGCCATTCGCGCCGCGATCTGAGACGCGTCCGGAGCTTTCGGGTCAGTGCCCGTCGTCCCGGCGCGCGCGGGGCCTGCCCGCCAGGGTGGTCCACAGATGCGGCGCGGCGGCGTCCTCGGGGAGTTGGGCGATCATGAAGCGGACGCAGCGTTCGATCTTGACCCGCCACAGCCGGGCCGCCTCGTTCCCGTCGGCGTCGCGCAACGCCTCGTAAACGCCGGTGTCTTCGTCGGTGATGGTGTCGCACGCCTGGCTGTAGTCCATGTCCAGCACCGTGACGAACATGCGCAGCCGGGCCGTGAGGCGTTCGAAGGTGTGGGCCGCCTGCGGGAGGTCGGCGGTGCGGGCGAGGGCGTCCTGAAACCACAAGTCGACTTCCCGTACCCGGGCGTCATCGCCGTCCCGAGCGGCGGCGCGGACCTCCGCCAGGGCCGCTGAGGCCGGGGCGAGCGCCTCGGGCCCGAGCATGGCGACGCGCCGGATGAGCAGCGCGCCCAGGCTGGCGCGCAGGGCGTAGAGGTCCAGCACGTCCTTCGCCGTGACGGCGGGGACGGCGGTCGCGCCGCCCGGCAGCAGGTCGAGCATGCCCTCCTCGGACAGCGCCCGCAGCCCCGCGCGGACGGCCCGGCGCGAGAGGCCGAGGCGCGCCGCGAGCGGCGCCTCCCGGACGCGGTCGCCGGGACGGAGGGGACCGGCGAGGAGGGCTTCGCGCAGCAGGCCGACCACGGGATCGGTCGTGCTGGGGGCACCGGGCGGCTCGTCAAACGATGTGAACTCGGTCGCCGTGGGAATGTCGGCGTGGCCGGACGCGCACACGTCCTGGGCGCTCGAGTCACTGTCGGAGCCGCAGATGGCCGGGGTGTCGTACGCGAGGCGCGGCGCGGCGATCCGGGTGAAGGCGGGCGCGGCCGGGGTCCAGGTGGTGGACCAGCTCAGCAGCGGGTCCCGGAGGCGGGGCACACCGGGCGCGGCCTCGGGAGGGTGGTGGGCACCGGCGGCGAAGAGGCGCCGGGTCTCATCGGTCCACGCGGCCGGGCCGGGTGGGTGGTGCCATCGCAGCCGGGAGGACGCGGCCGCTTCCGGCGATTCGGGGGCGCCGGAGCTTTCGGCGGGCAGACCGTACGCCAGCAGGTGCACCACTCCCCCGGTGTCCGCCGCCGCCCTCGCCCGCTCCAGGAACGCGCGCAGCGCGGAGTGGTCCGTCCACGGCGTGTCCTCCGGGTGCCGCGCGCCCCGCAGGGCCGCGAACGCGCAGGCCACGGCCAGTACATGAGGCACATCCCGGTCCTGGCCGAACAGCCGGGCCGCGGAGGCCGCCACGGAGGTGCGTACGGCCCCGGCCCGTCGTACGGAACCCCGACCCGTCCGGGCCGCAACGGCGAGCACGCACACCGGCGGGGCGATGAACAGGCCGACCACCTCCCCGGCGCGGTCCGGCAGGGACCACGCCCGGCGCGGCCCGACCGTGGCGCCCGCCCCCGGCTGGACGCCGTAGGCCCGCCAGAGCCGGCTCACGGTGCTCTGGCTCAGGCCGGTTTCGGCGGCCATGGAACGGGTCGACCAGTCCTGTCCGGCACCGGGCGGTGGCGGGGTGAGGGTGCGGACGAGGACGTGGGCCACGGTGTCGTCGTCCGCCGCCGGAGGCCGCCCGGGCCGGGGCTGGTCGTCCAGGCCCGCCAGCCGTTCGGCGAGGAAGCGGGCGCGCCACGTGCCGACCATGTCGCGGGAGATGCCGAGGCGCCTGGCCACACCGGTGTTGGTGGGCTCGTCCGCGCAGGCCAGCACGATCCGCGCGCGCAGCGCCCGGGCCTGCGAGCAGCTGCGGCTGCGGGTCCACGTCAGCAGTGCGGCCCGTTCGTCCTCGGTGAGGACCACGGCGTCGCGGGGGCGGCCGACCATGGCGGCAACCGTAGCCGAACTTCTGATTCGGCTGTACCCCCGGGCCGGGCGGGGCGCCGTGGGCATTGTTGGCCGCTCCTGGCGTTCACATACTTCGTTGCCATCCGGCGGCCGCCGACGACACGACCTCAACCCCGACCTGGACCGGACGGCCCTGCCCCGGGCCCGTCCGGGTACCGCTCCCGGAGGCTGTGATGACCGCAAACGCAGGAAGCAACGCAGGAAACAGAGTGGATGACGCTCCCCTGTCGGGCTTCCACAAGAAACTGGCGCTGTACTCCTCCGGGGGACCGTTCCTCGACGGCTACGTCCTGAGCATCATCGGCGTCGCCATGGTGCAGATCACCCCGCAGCTGGACCTGTCCGACTCCGCCCAGGGCCTCATCGGCGCCTCGGCGCTCATCGGCATCTTCCTCGGTGCCTTCGTAGGCGGCTGGCTGACCGACAAGTTCGGCCGCCAGCTCCTGTACACCATCGACCTGATCGCCATCATCGTCTGCTCGGTCGCCCAGTTCTGGGCCGCCGATCCGGTGTGGCTGTTCGTCCTGCGGCTGCTGATCGGCATGGCGGTCGGCGCGGACTATCCCATCGCCACCTCGCTGCTGGCCGAGTTCACACCGCGCCGCTACCGGGGGCCGCTGCTCGGTGGCCTGGTCGTCATGTGGTTCGTGGGCGCCGCCACCGCGTACGTCGTCGGCGAGCTTCTGCTGTCGACCGGCGACGACGGGTGGCGGTGGATGCTCGCCAGCGCCACGCTGCCCGCCACGATCATCGTGCTGCTGCGCCATGGCACGCCCGAGTCCCCGCGCTGGCTGGCGAACAAGGGCCGTACCGACGAGGCCGAGGCGGTCCTCAAGCAGGTGTACGGTCCCGACGCGACGATCGCCGACCTGACCGCGGAGGAGCACGAGAACGTCGACGTCAAGGCGATCATGCGCTCCGGCTACGGCGGACGCATGCTGTACATCTCCGTCTTCTGGACCTGTTCCGTGGTCCCGCTGTTCGCCATCTACGCCTTCGGTCCGAAGATCCTGGACGCGCTTCAGCTGGAAGGCGGGCTCGCCAATATCGGGGAGGCGCTGATCACCGTCATGTTCCTGCTCGGCTGTGTGATCGCCCTGCTCGGGGTGAACCGGATGGGCCGCCGCACCCTGGTCATCCACAGTTTCGTCTGGTCGGGCCTGGCCCTGCTGCTGCTCGGCATCTTCCCGCACGCCCCGTCGGGCGTGATCATGACCCTGTTCGCCCTGTACGCGATCATCATCGGCGGCACCCAGATCCTCCAGTGGATCTACCCGAACGAACTGTTCCCGACCGAGGTACGCGGCTCCGCCGTCGGGCTGGCCTCTTCGGTCAGCCGTATCGGCGCCGCCGTCGGCACCTATCTCGTCCCGCTGGCCCTGACCAGCTGGGGCATCGGCGGCACCATGATCGCCGCCGCCGCGATCAGCCTCGTCGGCGCCCTCGTGTCCGTCCTGTGGGCGCCCGAGACCCGGGGCATGGCCCTGCACGAAGCGGCCGCGTTGCCTACCCGGACCGGCGAGAGCGCCGAGACCGCCGGGCGTCCGGCGAGTGTCTGACCGCAAGTCATCTCCCCCCGCAACAGCCAGGGAAGGACATGATGAAGGACGTAGTGATCGTCGGAGGCGGCATCGCGGGACTGTCCGCGGGCTGGCGGCTGCGGCACTGGGACACGCTGGTGCTGGAGTCGGAGGGCCGGGTCGGCGGACGCATCCGCTCGGAGCGCCGCGGACCGTACTGGCTCAACTGGGGCGGACACGTCTACGCGGGCGGAAACTCCTCCACGGCGTGGCTCCTGCGCGACACCGGCATCGACTCCACGCCGGTGACGGGATCGCTGGCCGGGCTGGCCATGAACGGCAAGCTGCTGCTCAACGGCCGGGTGGAGAGCTATCCGTTCCGGATCCCGATGCCGTGGTCCGCCCGCGCCGGGATGATGAAGGCCGGTGCGAAGGTCGCGCTCGCCGTCGCCAAGTACGCGCGGATCGTGCGGTTGCGGCCCGGCGAGGACGAGGCCGCCCGCCAGCGGCGGGTCTACGCGTTCATGAACGACCGTTCCTTCAAGGACTTCATCGGCGATCTGCCGGAGGACGCCGAGGCGCTGTTCAAGCCCACGGTGACCCGCTCGTCCGCCGACATCGACCAGCTGTCGGCAGGCGCGGGCGTCGGCTACTTCAGCCTGGTGTGGAACATCGGCGCCGGTCTCTCCCAGAGCATCCTGGGCGGCCCCTCCACCCTCACCGAGGGCATCGCCGCGGCCCTGTCGGACCGGGTGCGGCGGAACGCGGCCGTCGACGAGATCGTCCAGAAGAAGGGCTCGGTCGTCGTCCGCTACCGGCAGGACGGCGTCGCGCAAGAGGTCGAGGCCCGCTGCGTGGTCCTGGCCACTCCCGCGACCGTCAGCCACCGGATCGCGGTCGACCTCGACCGCGACGTCCGAGAGGCACTGTCGAAGATCGTCTACGGCCCGTATGTGAGCGCGGCGTTCCTCACCGACGAGACCGAGCGTCAGAAATGGGACGGCGCCTACGCCATCGCGACGCCGAAGCGGTCCTTCAACGTCCTGCTGAACATGTCGAACATCGCGCGCGGTCTGGAGCCGGAGCGCCGTCCCGGCAGCAGCGTCATGGCCTTCTCACCGGGCACTCTGGCGCGGTCGCTCCTCGAACGCGACGACGACGACATCCGCCGGACCTACCTCGCCGACCTGGACCAGGTCCTGCCGGGCTGCGCCGACCACGTCGTCGAGGCCGAGGTCCAGCGCTGGCCCACCGGCTCGCCCTACTGCTTCCCCGGCCGCGGGGCGTTGCAGCAGACCCTGACCCGCCGCAGCGGCCGGGTCCTCCTGGCCGGTGACTACCTCGGAACCCTCTACACCGAGACCGCGATCCAGACCGGCCTGTCCGCCGCGCAGGAGGCGCAGAGCCTGCTGGCCACCGACCGGCAGACCATCCCGCACGGCCTGGCGCCCCTGCGCGCCGTCACCTGAGTCCACCGCCCCCTGTCCCCCAGTTACTTCCGAGGAGACTCAAGCATGTCGTCACAGCTAAGCGGTGTCCTGACCGCCCTTGCCTCACCGTTCGCGCCGGACGGACAGATCGACGAGAAGACATTGCGCCGCCTGGTCGACCGCAGCGTCGACGGCGGGGTCGACGGTGTCGTGGCCTGCGGTTCCACCGGTGAGTTCGCGGCGATGAACGGCGCGGAGCGGCGCCAGGTGGTCGAGACCGTCATCGACCAGGTGGCCGGGCGGGTGCCGGTGATCGCCCAGACCGGTGCGCTGAGCACGAAGGAGGCGGTCACGCTCTCCCGCCACGCAGAGTCCGCCGGAGCCTCGGTCCTGATGGTGGTGGCCCCGTACTACGAGCCGCTGACGCTGGAGGAGACGCTGCGCTATCTGCGCACGGTGGCCGATGCCGTGGACATCCCCGTCATGCTCTACAACCTGCCCGCGGCCACCGGTGTCCCGCTCCCGCCGGAGACGGTCGGGCAGCTCGCCCGCGAGGTCGAGAACATCCAGTACATCAAGGACACCAGCGCCGACATGGCGCAGGCCGGGCAGCTGATCCACCGGTACGGCGACGTCATCTCCACCTTCATCGGCTGGGACAGCCTGCTGCTCCAGGCCATCTCCGAGGGCGCCGCCGGGGTCATGGCCGGGACGGCGAACGTGATACCGGCCGAACTCGTCTCCATCCACCGTGCGTTGCGCGACGGCGAACTCGGGCGGGCGCGAGCGGAGTGGGCGCGGATCTACCCGCTGATGGACGCGATGATGTCCGCGCCGTTCATTCCGGCGGTCAAGGCCGCCCTGGAGGCGTCCGGGTTCCCCATCGGACCGCCCCGCGAGCCGGTGCTCGGTCTCGACGCCGCCACGGCCACCAGGATCTCCGCCCTGATCGAGGAGCTGGCATGACGACTTCCACCGGATCCACGACGGCCACCGTCCGCCGCGCACCGGACGATGCCCCGCCGCTGGTCTCCCCCGCCGGCCTCCCTCCGGCCCGTCATTTCATCGGCGGAACGTTCCCCGAGGGCTCGTCCGAGGCCGTCATCGACGTGGTCGACCCGAGCACGGAGCGCGTCATCGCCCGGATCCCCGAGGGCACCGCCGAGGACATCGACCGGGCGGTGGCCGCCGCGGTGGGGGCGAAGGACGCGTGGGCGCGGCTGGTCCCCAAGGACCGCTCGGAGGTGCTGCACGCCATCGCCGACCGGCTGGCCGAGCACACCGACCTCCTCGTCCGGCTGGAGTCGGCGAACACCGGTAAGCCGCTCGAGGTGTCCCGGGACGACGTCGCCATGACCATCGACGCCTTCCGCTTCATGGCCGGTGCGTCGCGCGCGACCACCTCGATGGCCGCCGGTGAGTACGCCGAGGACCACCTGTCGGTCATCCTGCGGGAACCGCTCGGGGTCATCGGGGTGATCACACCGTGGAACTATCCCCTGCTCATGGCGGCCTGGAAGATCGCGCCCATTCTCGCCGCGGGGAACACCCTGGTCATCAAGCCGTCCGAGCAGACGCCGCTGACCACGCTGAAGTTCGCCGAACTCGTCGCCGGTCTCCTGCCGCCGGGAGTGGTGAACGTGGTGACCGGCTACGGCGCGGTGACCGGCGCCCGGCTCGCCGAGCACCCGGACGTGGACATGATCGCCCTGACCGGTTCGGTCCCCAGCGGCCGCGCCGTGGCCCGGGCCGCCGCGGACACCCTCAAGCGTGTGCACCTCGAACTCGGCGGCAAGGCCCCGGTTCTGGTTTTCCCGGACGCCGATCTCGCGGCCGCCGCCTCGTCCCTGCGCACCGCCGCGTTCTGGAACGCGGGCCAGGAGTGCGGAGCCGCCTGCCGGATCCTCGTCCATGAATCGGTCGCCGAGCGGTTCACGGAACAACTCGTCGGCGAGGTGGGGTCGTTGACGGTCGGCGAGCCACGCTCGGGTGAGGAGACCGAGGTCGGCCCCATGGTCTCGAAGGCACACTTCGACCGGGTCACCGGGTACCTGGAGCGCGCGAAGAAGGACGGCGCCCGCGTGGCGGCCGGAGGCGAAGCCCTCGACGGGCCCGGCTACTTCATCGCCCCGACCGTGCTGGTCGACCTCCCCGAGGGAGCGGAGGCCACCCGCCAGGAGATCTTCGGCCCCGTGGTCACGGTCGAGACCTTCGCCGACGAGGACGAGGCGGTACGGCGGGCCAATGACACCCCGCTGGGCCTGTCGGCGTCGGTGTGGACCGAGAACGCCCGCCGCAGCCACGCCATCGCCGCGCGCCTGGACAGCGGAACGGTCTGGGTGAACTCACACCTCGTCCTGGCCTGCGAAGCCCCCTGGGGCGGCTTCAAGGGATCCGGCTACGGCCGGGACCTGTCGGTCTACGCACTGGAGGACTTCTCGCGCACCAAGCATGTGATGCACCACCACGGACGCTGATCCCGTGCGGTGATGAGGTCGGGAGGAGTTCGCGCCACCGCTCCGGTGCCGCTGAGTAGGGTGAGCCAATGCAGCCTACGTTTGTACTGGTTCACGGAGCTTTCGCGAACTCCTTCTCCTTCGCACCACTCCAGGCCGAACTCGGCCTCCTCGGGCACCGTTCGGTCGCCGTCGATCTGCCGGGCCATGGCTTCGGGGCGAGCTACCCGCGCGCCTATCAGGCGCCGCAGGACCTTGAAGAGTTCGCCACCGCGCCGGGCTCGATCAAGGGCGTCACCCTCGCGGACAACGCGGCGCACCTGATCGCGGTCCTGGAACGGGCCAAGCGCAATGGTCCCGTCATCCTCGTCGCGCACAGCCGCGGCGGTGTCACGGCCACCGCCGCGGCCAACGCCCGGCCGGACCTGATCGACCGCATCGTCTACGTCGCGGCCTGGTGCCCGGTCGATCTGGACGTGGGCGACTACTACGCCGAGCCGGAGATGGCCACCGTCGACGTGGCGTCGCTGGCTCCGGCGATGGCCGGGAACCCGGCGGAGCGGGGCCTGCTCCGCACCAACTTCCGCACCGCGGACCCGGACGTGCTCGCGGCGTTCAAGGCGGCGTTTTTCGCCGATGGCACCGACGACGAGTTCCTGACGTTCCTGAACACGTTCCAGCCCGACGAGAACCTGGACGTCGGCAGTTCCGCCGACCGGGCTCGGGCCGCGACCTGGGGCCGCCTACCGAAGACCTACGTACGGCTGGCCGATGACGCGAGCCTGCCGCTCGCCCTGCAGGACCGGCTGATCCGCGAGGGCGACGCGCTGACGCCGGACAACCCGTACGACGTCCGCACCCTCGACGGCAGCCACCTGAAGTGGCTGACCGACCCGGCACCGGCGGCGCGAGTCCTGGGAGAACTCGCCACGCTGTGAGCGATGTGTCACGAGCGCGTATCCGTCTCGTAGCAGACACCCACCCGGTGGATGGCGCGAAAGCGCTGTTCACTTAGGGTGTCGATCATGTCTCAGTCAAAAGCTTTCCTGCGCAACGCTCCGAAGAAGACCCTGATCGCGGCCCTCGGCATCGGCATGGCCGTCGCCCTGACCGGATGCAACGAAGACACCAAGGCCGCGGATAAGGACACCGGCGCGGCGGGGTCGAAGGCGCCCTCGGCGGACTCGACCCCGTCGTCCGCCCCGACGGGCTCCTCGGCCGACAAGCCGGTGGCCGCGGGATGGCAGACGCAGACATCGCAGAAGCACCACTTCAGCTATGACGTGCCCGCCAAGGCCGACAAGTGGAAGGTCCTCGGCGCCGACACGGCCCTCTCCTACACGGACCAGGCCGGCAAGCCGATCGTCGTCATGACCGGGTCCGCCAACTACCGTGAGGGCGGCTGCTCGTCGAGCCCCAACCCGAAGGCCATGGGTGAGGCGGGCAAGGGTCAGCTCGCCACCGTGGGCACCACGGGCGGCGGCACGGACGGCAGCCTGCAGGAGAACGCCCGCAACTGGGCGGGCAACTGGGGCTTCGCCGCGTACGGCGGTCCGGACCACAAGCCGAAGATCGAGGTCAGCCAGCCCAAGCCGTGGAAGGAAGGCGGGATCAACGGTTACACCGCGACCGCGAAGGTCACCGTCACCAACCGCCCAAGCAAGTGTGTCCCGCCGACCGCGGTCGTGCACAGCATCGCGCAGAAGCTCCCGGACGGCACCATGCACGGCTGGGTGATCTACGCGGACCAGGGTGTCCCGAACGCGCTGACGGACACCGAGATCAAGAAGGTCATGGCCACCGTCCGGTCCACGGACGGCTGACGGCTGACGGACCCGTACACCGGCCGTACCCGCCCACCACGCCACCCTGAGCTTCCCGGGGGCACGGTGGCCGGGTGCGGCCACACGGCCACCCCTATCGAGGGGTGCGGGCCACACCGCGGGCCATGGTGGTCGCGCTCCCCAGGTATCGGCCTCCGGTGATGTGGGTGTTCTGACGCATCCTGGCCACGTTCACCTCCAGTCCGGAGAGCATGAACTCGGCCGGGTGGAGGGAGCTGGACAGGAGCAGGAAGGCCTCGGGCACCGCGGCCCACTCCAGGTGCCAGGGGCCGGTGGCGCGTTCGAAGTCCTGCATCATCGCGTCGAGGACGGTCGTGGACCTGTCGCGGAGCAGTTTGGCGGCCGCGAACATCAGCTCGCTGGAGATGGGATTGCGCTTCTGCGGCATGGTCGAGCTGGCTCCCCGCCCCGGGACGAAGGGCTCCGCCACTTCGCCGAATTCGGACGAGCACATCATCATCACGTCCCAGGCGATCTTGCCCAGTGAGCCGCCGATCGCGGCGAACAGCGTGACGAGTTCGACGAGCCCGTCACGGGCGACGTGCCAGGTGATCTCGGGGTCGCGCAGCCCCAGTTCGGCGGCCAGGACGGCTCGGGTCTCCAGGCCCTCCGGGCCCGGGCCGAGGGAGGCCAGGGTGCCCGCGGCGCCACCGAACTGCACCATCAGGGCGCGTCGGCGGGCCTGTTCCAGGCGCTCGGCGTGCCGGTCCAGGGCGGAGAGCCATACGGCGCAGCGGTAGCCGAAGGTGACGGGGAGGGCGTGCTAAAGGTGGGTGCGTCCGGCGGTGACGGTGTCGGCGTGGTCGTCCGCGAGCTGCTGGAGGGCGCGGCGTACGCGGTCGAGCCGGTCCTGGAGGAGCGCGACGCCGCTCTTGCACTGGAGCATCACCGCGGTGTCCATGATGTCCCGGGTGGTGGCGCCCCAGTGGAGGTACCAGCCCGCGTCCCCGCACTGCTCCGCCACCTGCCTGACGACCGGCAGGACCGGATAGCCGACGATCTCCGTCTCCGTGCGCAGCCGCTCCAGGTCGAGGCCGTCGGCGTCGGCCCCGGCGGCGATGTTCTCCGCCGCCTCGGCGGGGATGATTCCCACCTTGGCCTGGGAGCGGGCGAGGGCGATCTCGGTGTCGATGATGCGCTGGACGTAGGCGGTGTCGCTGAAGATCTCGCGCATGTCCGGGGTGCCGAACATGTCGCGGAACAGCAGGGAATCGAAGACGGTGCTGCTCATTCGCTGGCTCACTTCGCGGTGGTGGGGCGGGGGCGGGGCATGTCGTATCGATCGGGCTCGGGAGCGGACTCGGGTTCGGGTTCGGGTTCGGGTTCGGCGAGAAACGCGTCGGGGTCGGCCAGGGCCCGCCGCACCGTGTGGACGTCCATCTCCTTGCACCACTTGGCCAGTACGAAGGTGGCGACCACATTGCCGAAGGTGTTGCAGAACGCGGTGGCCATCGACATGAAGCGGTAGACGCCGAAGAGCACGGCCGTGCCCTCGCCCGGGAGGTTGCCGGTCGCGGCGACGGTGGAGGCGAAGACGACGAAGGTCCCGCCGGACACGGTGGCCGCGCCCTTGGACGTCAGCAGCATGATGAGCAGCAGGCCGAGCTGTTCGGGGATGCCCATCGGGATCCCGTAGGCGTTGGCGACGCCAGGATGCGCCAGATGTTGAATCCGGCGATCAGACAGACGAGCCCCAGGACGCCGAACACGAACACGGCGACGACCAGCCAGTACTGGAGGACGAGTTCGGTCAGGGCCAGGAGCATCGCGCCGCCGCTGGTGCCCACCGAGTACGCGCTTCGCCCTCCCCCGCCGGGGGCGCCTGGGACACGTCGGCGCCCGAGGCGAGGTCCCCCGCGCCCTTGCCCACGCCGAAGAGGTTCGCGGCCACCAGGCCGATGAGCAGGGCGGCGGTGGAGACGACCTCGAAGTAGATGAGCGCCACGAGCCCGAGGCGACTGGCCTTCTTCGGATCTCCGGCCGAGGCCATGCCCATGACCACGGTGAAGAAGACCAGCGGCGCGACCCCGGCCTTGACCAGTGCCAGGAACAGATCGCCGATGATCTTCAGGTCCGCCGCGAAGCCGGGAAAGGCGAAGCCTACGGCGACGCCCAGGGCCATCGCGATGACGACCTGTGCCATGAGTGCGGCCGACGCGCGCCGGTCGCGCTAAGTCCGCTGCAGAACCGTCTCGTAAACGAAGTGGTCACCGGCGTGCGTACTCACGGCGACCTCGAACAGGACACCCGAGGCGTCGTAGTAGCGGCGTACGAATTCCAGCCCCGGGGTTCCCGGCTCCACCCCGAGGTATGCCGCCGCCTCCGCGGACACGCCCACCGCCCGCACCTGCTGCACCACCCGCTCCACGGCGCGCCCGGTGCGGGCTTCGATCGAGTCGGCGATCAGCCGACGGCTCTCCTCCAGGTCCCCGGCCACCGCCTTGGCGTCCTCCGGGCCCAGATACACCCGCGCCCAGGACACGACCTCATCGGGCCTTCCGGGGTCCCGCCGGGTGGAGGTGACGCACACCTGCCTGGATCCCTCGGCCAGTCCGGTGACGGCCGCGAACGCGGCGTCCACCGTCACCGGCTCCACCGACAGGACGCTCCGCACGGCGGCCTCGCCGTACTGCGTCAGATCCCCGACGCTCCCGAGCTGCGCGGTGAACGCGGCGACCGGCGCCGAGCGTTCCACCCGGGTACCCGTTCCCGGATGCCGGGAGATGAGACGGGCCTCTTCCAGACGCCGCAACGACCGCCGCAGCGTTTCCCGCGAGACGCCGTGCTCGGCGGCAAGCTCGGGTTCGGTGGGCAGCAAGTCGGCCACGGCCCACCGGCCCGCCGCGATCTTCCTCATGAGGTCGCCCGCGATCACCACGTACCGCGGCTCACCCACGACGAACTCCCTGCTGCTCCGGACCCAACCACCGGAATCCTAGTACTCCCGGCGGCCCGGCACGCCGCTGAGCTGGTCAAGCCGTGGGAGGCACGCGTCCTGGGAATACCGTGTCGCCATGGTGCGCGCCGGTACTCCGCAGGCCGATCAGCCGGACAGGGCCGGGGCTCCGGACCGGTCCCTGGCCCCGCTTCTCGCGGTCTGCGCGGGCTATTTCATGGTCATCCTGGACGTGACCGTCATCAACGTCGCCGTTCCCGTGGTGGGACGGGAGCTGTCGGCCTCGATCACCGGAATCCAGTGGATCACGGACGGCTACACCCTGGTCTTCGCCGGTCTGCTGCTCACCGGCGGCGCGCTGGGCGACCGGCTGGGAAACCGCCGGATCTTCTGCACCGGGGTGGTGGTGTTCACCGTGGCCTCGGCCGGGTGCGGAGTGGCGCGGAGCGCGGGGGCCCTGGTCGCCGCCCGGCTCCTGGAAGGGCTCGGCGCGGCATTGATCGTGCCCGGCTCCCTCGCCCTCCTCCAGCAGGCGTACCCCTCGCCCGCCGCGCGCTCGCGCGCCTTCGGACTGTGGGGCTCCATGGCGGGCATCGCCGCCTCCGTCGGCCCTCTCCTGGGCGGCCTGCTGGTCACCACCGTGGGGTGGCGCTGGGTGTTCTTCATCAACCTGCCCGTCGGATGCGCGTGTCTGCTGCTGACGCTGCGCCACGTACCCGCTTCGGTACGGCGCCTGGACCGCCCCGTGGACTGGCCCGCCCAGTGTGCGCTCATCGCGATGGTGGCCCTGCTGATCGCCGTCCTCAACGAGGCGGGACGACGGGGCCCGGCGGACCCGCTGATTCTCGTCGGGGCCGGTCTGTGTGTGCTCGCCGCTGTCGCGTTCATCCTGCGCGAGCGCCTGGCCCGCACCCCCGTACTGCCCCTGCGGCTGCTGCGCTCCCGCCCGCTGAGCGGGGGCGCCGCCATCGGTCTGCTGTTCAACTTCGCCTTCTACGGCATGATTTTCACCGCCAGCCTGTACTTCCAGCACCAGCGCGGCCTGACCGCGCTGCGCACGGGGATCGCCCTCTTCCCGGCGGTGGTGATGACGATGTTCGCCTCCGTCCTGTCCGGGCGGCTGGCGCGCCGCACCGGACACCGTCCGCTGGTGCTCACGGGCATGCTCCTGGGAGCGGCGGGGCTGGCGGGCTGGGCCGCCGCCGGACCGGAGCCGGACTACGCGCTGCTCGTGGCACCGATGATGGCGGCGGGCTTCGGCACGTCCTTCGCCCTCACCGGATCGACCGCCACGGTGATGGCAGCCGCCCCGGACGAGTACTCCGGCACCGCCTCCGCCCTGTTCAACACCGCCCGCCAGATCGGCAGCGCCGCGGGCGTCGCGCTGGGAGGGTCGCTGCTGGCCGCCTCGGCCAGCTTCAGCGCGGGGCTGCGGGCCAGTATGGCCATCGGCGCGGCGGCCTATCTGACGGCCGCCGCCCTCGCGCTCTTCTGCGTCCCCCGCAAGGCGCCCCGCAACGTGGCCGCCTGACGGGCCCTTCACGTCGGTCAGCTCTTCACGGGCTCGGGGTCGGGTACGGCCACTTCCCCCGCCTCGCGCGGCGTGTCCTGTCCGGCGTTCCTCTTGGACTCCGAACGGTCCACGACGGCGGCGGCCAGCGCGTTCCCGACGACGTTCACCGCGGTACGGGCCATGTCGACGATGAAGTCGACGCCGACCAGGAGCGCGATCCCCTCGGGCGGGATGCCGATCGTCTTGCCCGCGGCGAGGAGCACGACGATCGAGGCCGAGGTGACGCCCGCCATCCCCTTCGACAGCACCACCAGGACACCGACCATGAGCAGCAGCGACGGGATCGAGGTGTCCGTGCCGTAGGCGTGAGCGAGATACACCAGGGCGGTGGCCTGGTAGAGCACGGAGCCGTCGGTGTTGAACGAGTAGCCGAGCGGGACGACGAAGGAGGCCGTCGAGCGGCTGACGCCGAAGTCTTCGAGCTTGCCCATCAGGGGTGCCAGCACCGCTTCGGAGCTGCGCGTGATGAAGGCGATGCCGACGAGTCCGCCGATCGTCTTGAGCAGGTCCACGTACCGGATGCGGTAGATCAGCGCGATGGCCGGGAAGATCACGCCGAGGACGATGGCCAGGCCCGCGTAGACCACGGCGATGAAACCGGCCAGACTCTTGAGGTTGCCGAATCCGTAGTGCGCCACGTCGTAGCTGATGAAGCCGAGGACGCCCACCGGAGCGACGCGGATGACGTAGCCGACGACCTTGAACATGGCCGACGAGAGGGACTCCAGGAC
This sequence comes from Streptomyces sp. NPDC059850, assembly GCF_042731515.1. NCBI lineage: Bacteria > Bacillati > Actinomycetota > Actinomycetes > Kitasatosporales > Streptomycetaceae > Streptomyces > Streptomyces sp. NPDC059850. Next base: position 905 of record NZ_JBHWJI010000055.1, on the reverse strand, counting down.
CGAGGCGACGGGCGCGGACTTCTCGCCGATGGCCGCCATCCCGACGCCGAGGAAGAGCGCGAAGACGATCGCGGCGAGCAGGTTGCCCTCGGCGAACGCGGCGAAGACGTTCTTGGGGACCGAGTGGAGGATCAGCTCGTGGAAGTCGACGCCCTGGTCCATGGTTTCCAGGCTCTTGGTGTCGCCACCGGCGACCGGGGCGCCCCTGCCGATGCCGGTGATCTCGGCCAGGGCCACCGCGACCACGAGGACCACCGTGGTGACGATCTCGAAGTACAGGATGGCCTTACCGGCGATCCGGCCCACCTTCTTCACCGACTCCATGCGGGCGACGCCCAGCACGATCAGCGGAAAGACCAGGGGCAGCACGACCATCTGCACCAGGTTCAGGAAGATGTCCCCGAGGATTTTGAGCTGCTCGCCGACGGTCGGCGCGAGCGCTCCGATCAGCGCGCCGAGGCCGACGGCGAGCGCCGACTGCACACCGAGCGGCAGCCGCCACCAGCGCCGGGTCCGCGTCGGCGGGGCCGTCACAGAGGAGTCGCCTTCGGCGCGCTCATCGGGGATCTGAGGTGTCTTCATAGGGGGGAACTCCATAGGTTGCACGCGTTACGTGGTGGCCAGCGGCTCTGCGGCCGTGACCGGCGTCAGCCGGTTGTCCTGGCGATCTCGGCCGGGCGGAGCAGGGCGGCCAGCCGGTCGGCCGGGAGCAGTCCCTTCTCCAGGACGAGTTCGGCGACCCCGCGCCCGGTGGCGAGGGCTTCCTTGGCGATGTGGGTGGCGGCCGTGTAGCCGATGTGGGGGTTGAGTGCGGTGACCAGGCCGATGGAGTTCTCGACGGTGGCGCGCAGCTCGTCGGCGTTGGCGGTGATGCCGGAGACGCACCGGTCGGCGAGGACCAGGCA
>NZ_JBHWJI010000054.1:18359-68277 GCF_042731515.1 Streptomyces sp. NPDC059850 | reverse complement strand
CGTCCGGGATCTTCCCGGACGCGCCCGGCGCCGTATGACCTGTGGCTAATCCCGGGCCCGTTGGGCCGCGGCGCGTTCCGCCTCGGCCTTCAGCAGGGCGTTCGGGGTGATCTCGATGTACGCGGCCTCCTCGTACACCGTGGCCACCGTGCGGTCGTAGAGCTTCCGGCCCTTGCCGTACGAGTCCACGATGATCTGCGCGGCGCGCGGCTTCTCCTCGTCCGGCAGGATGCGCGCCGTGCACGGGATGACGGCGCCCTTGGGCCTGCCCCGGATGTTGGACGGCGCGAACAGCACCTGGTCGTTGTTCCGCATTCGCCGCACCTTCCAGGAGTCGCAGCCGGTGCGCAGATAGGCGCGGCCGTTCTTGAGGCCGAACCACATCGCGGACGGTACGGGGTCGCCGCTGCGCTTGTAGGTGACCAGGAGGGCGAACCGGCGGCGCCTGAACTGCCGCAGATCACCGGGGCCGCCCGGGGTCGCCGTGACCTGCCAGGTCACCGGGTCACGCCAGGAGTCGTACATCCGCAGAAATCGCTGTTCCCACCATTCCTTGCTGAGCAGACGCGGCACGTACGGCCTTCCTTTCTGTTCCGGTCAGGTCTGTTCCGATCAGGTCAGTTCCGGTCAGGGGATCAGCACGATGCGGCCCGGGCCACCGGGCCCGGGTTCACCGCCCTCCCGGCCTTCCAGCAGGCGGTGGGCCCGCGCCGCCTCCGTCAGCGGAAGCTCCGCGCGGACCCGGCCGCGCAGCCGACCGGTGGCCAGCTCGCGGTTGATGGTCTCGGCGGCGCCCGCGAGGTCCGCCACCGAGGCGTTGCTGATGGCGAAGCCGTGGAGGCTGATGTCGCGGGTGTAGACGGCGCCCACGGGCAGCACGGCGCGCGCGCCCATCCCGGCCATCAGGACGACGCGGCCGCCCCGGGCGAGCAGCGGGATCGTCGTCTCGAAGTCATGGCGCCCGGAGCAGTCCCACGCCACGTCGACCCCGTCCGGGGCGAGGCGGCGGACCGCGTCGGGGGTGTCCGGGGCGGCGCGGTCGAGGACGTCGGCCGCGCCGCAGGTACGGCACCACTCGGCGTTCTCCGCGCGGTCCACGGCGATGACGCGCGCCCCGGCCGCGCTCGCCAGCTGGACCACGGCGCTGCCCACGCCGCCGCCCGCGCCCTCGACGAGAACGGTCTCGCCGGGCCGGACGCGGGCCTCCCGGAACAGGCCGAGGTGCGCGGTCCCGGCGGTGTGCAGCACGGCCACCGCCGCCACCGGGTCGACCCCGGCGGGCAGCGGATACAGCCGGTCCACGGGGACGGCGGCGTACTGGGCGAAGGAGCCCTGTCTGCCGTCGTGGCCCAGGCTGTTGCTCCACACCCGGTCGCCGGGCGCGAAGGGCCCGGCGGGGGTTTCGACGGTGCCGACCAGGTCACGTCCGACGACGAACGGGAAGGTCACCTCGGTGGCGAACGCGCCGGAGCGGACGAAGGTGTCCACATGGTTGGCCGCCACCGCCTCGACCCGGACGAGCGCCTCGTCCGGGCCGGGTACGGGACGGGGCAGCGGCCCGGTCCGGATGTCATCGGCACCGCCGAAACCGGTGATGTACGCCGCCGTCATATCGCCGTTCACTGCACTGCGCTCCCCTTGCAGACCGTCATGCGAGAAGGAAGGCGAGGGCCAGTCCCAGGCAGCCGAGGTCGACCGAGCTGAGCCCGATGAAACGCGCCTTTCGCCATTCTTCCTTTCCGGCACCGTAATAGAGCTGAACGGCGTGGAGGACAACGACCGGCACGGCCGTGAGCCCGAGCATCGGATCGAATCGGGTCGTGGTGTAAAGCAGCGTCAGCAGGGTGACGCTGGCGGCGAAGAGCAGCCCCAGGAATACCTTGAACGCGGCAGGCGGCAGCAGGACCGCAAGCGTGTAGCGGGAGACCTCGGAGTCGCCTTCTTTGTCTGACGCGTTCCCGTAGGACACGATCAGCAGGAACCACAGTCCGACCAGTGCGCTGGCGATCAGGGATTCGCTGGAGACCTGGCCCGCGATCAGCCAGTACGGCACCAGGCCGATACAGCCGATGACGTAGAAGATGGTGATTTCGAGTCCGGCGGGCAGATAGCTGAGCTTCAGTCCGGTCGAGTACTGCACCGAGGCGATCTGCCCGACGAGCATCACCAGGATGGCGGCCAGCGGCGCCGTACCGTCCAGGCTGGCCACGGCCCCGAGCCCGGCGGCGATCGCGATCACCCACATCGCCACCCCGAACCGGACCGCCTCGCGTTCCGTCAGCACCCCGGTGAGCAGCGGTTTCTTGGCGACGGTGGAGGCGGGGCGGCCCGCGTAGTTGCGGGCGTCGCTGCCGTCCCGGTAGCCGCCGAGGTCGTCAGCGGCGCCGCCGCTCCACTGGGTGGCGCACACCATGAGCAGGGTCAGGGCGAGCGCGGCCGCGGTGTCGCCGCCGACCCGGCCGTCCAGGCGCAGCAGGAGCAGGGCGAGGAGCCAGCCGTAGGCGTGGTGGTAGATCCGGACCTTGCCGAGCTGGACGTAGCCGATGAGTTTGGTGCCGAGCGGTGTCTTGGTCGCGCCGGACGCCGCGTTGGAGGTGGTGCCGGATGCGCTGGTGGCGGTCATGGGCACGCTCCCTCAGACGCTGATGGAAAGGCGCTGCTGTTCGGCCAGGGTCTTCTTCAGCAGCTCCCGCTTGATCTTTCCGGTGACGGTCCGGGGGAACTCGCTGTCGGGGATGATGACGGGTTCGGCCATCGCGGCGAGACGGCGGGACGCCGATTCCCAGGCCTTGCGCCGGAATTCGGTGCCCGGCCGCAGGGAGAGGACGGGCTGAAGCGTGCCGCCCATTTCCAGCACCACGAGTTCCAGGAACTCGGGGAACTTCTCCAGCAGGATGTCCTCGATGCCGATACCGCTGATGGCCCCGGAGACCTTGTCGACCTGGCGGTCGATCAGGGTGATGCGTCCGGTGCGCGATTTGGTGCCCCAGTCGCCGGTGTCCCACCAGCGTTTGTCCGGGTAGTTCTTGGACGTCAGATCGGGCCGGTTGATGTATCCCGAGAAGACGCCGGGGGTGTGCACCACCATGCGCCCCGGGGTGCCCGCCGGTACGGGCCGCCCCGAGTCGTCGACGATGCGGACCCGGCAGAACGGGAACCGGGGCCCGGCCGGGTGGCCGCGCAGCAGCTTGGCGCGGCGCAGTCGGCGCAGGGCGCGCAGCGGCTTCTGGGTGCCCTTGAGGTGGCTGCGGATGGAGATGGGCCCGGTCTCGTTCTGGCCGTAGACCTCGACGCAGACGGCGAAGCGGTGGTCCGAGCCCTTCAGCAGGGCGCTGACCGTGTCCGGGTGGATGACGTCGAATCCGGCGCCGAAGAAGCGGATCGAGCGGAACGCGCCGCCGGGCGCGAGATGCTGCCAGGCGCGGAAGGTGTTGGGGTGGGTCTCCAGATAGCCGGGGCGGTGGCGCTTGAGCATCCGGTCCACGTTGTCCGCGGAGTCGTCCTCCAGGAGCAGCAGCGGCGCCTTGCGCATGAGGGCGGCGAGGATGCCGACCACGGTCCGGCCGTGCACGGGCGAGATGGCGAGGGCGAGGTGGCCCTCCAGCCGGGAGAGCCAGTGGATGACGGCCTGGACGCGGGCGTTGAACTGGATGCTGGCGCTGGAGCACTCGGCCAGCTTGGGGGTGCCGGTGGTGCCGGAGGTGTGGACGACGACGTACGCCGCGTCGGAGGCGACCTCGCGGGGCCTCGATATCCGTTTGTGGGTGGGGAGTTCGGCGGCGATGTCGCGCCAGTCGATGAAGGTGCCGATGTCCGGGAAGGTCTTCTCGCTCTCCGCGAGCCGGGCGTCGGTGGAGATGACGGCGGTGATGCCGGAGACGTTCTCCACCATCGAGGCGACGACCGGTCCTGAGAGGGTCGGGCTCATCAGGATGGGCACGGCGTCCAGGGCGGTGATGGCCGCGTAGGCGACGATGATGTCGGTCGGGGACTCCAGCCAGACGACGCAGCGCCGCCCCGGCTCGACGCCATGGGCGCGGAGGGCGGTCGCACCGCGCGCGGCGGCGTCGGCGACATCGCCCGGCCGTACCTTCTCGTCCTCGGCGGCGACGGCGATGGGCTGGTGGTCGACGATCCAGGGCTCGGCGTCGCTGGGCAGACTCAGCAGCTTGTCGAAGATCAAGGGTGGGCCTCTTCTCCTACGATTCCCCTACGCGGGGCGTCCTACGAGGGGACGACTTCCAGCAGTTCGTAGACCACGGGGCCTTCCGGCTCGTCCACGGTGGTGGAGTCGACGGTGATCAGCCGCTGCTTCTCGGCCGCCGCCAGCTCGTCCAGCTCGGCGCGACCGGCCCGGCTGCTCAGTGCGATCAGCACCCGTCCCCCGGGCGCGACATGATGCCTCGCCTCGCGGAAATACCGCTGGTGTGCCTCGTATCCGGGGTCGACATAGGCCAGTTCATGGGCGCTCAGATCGAGTTCCGGCGGCGCCCACACATTGTTGGAATGCCAGTAGACCACGTCGAACGGGGGTGCGTCGTGGAGCGCGTTGAACAGATCGCTGTGCACGGAGGTGAGCCGGTCCGCGACGCCGAAGCGCTCGGCGTTGAGTTCGGTGTTCTTCACCGCCGCCGGATTGAGATCCGTGGCGTATACGGCACGGCAGCCCGCGAGCGCGGCTTCGACGGCGATCAGTCCGATACCGGAGCCGATTTCGAGGAACGTGCCTCCGGCCGGGAAGTCCAGCAGGGAGAGATGGGCCAGGCTGGACTTCGAGTGCGCCGGGGAGAACACATCCGGCAGCAGGGTCCATTCCTTGCCGCTCAGCTCGATATCCGTTCGCTGCCGCACTTCGGCCCGGCTCGCCTCGCTCCGGCTCAGGGGCTGGGTGTAGTCGTACATTCAGCGCTCCGCAGGGGTCGTCGCGTAGTTCTCGATGTCGAAGCGGGCCAGGCCGTTGCGCAGCCTTTTGGTGGACCATGGCCAGGTGACGAAGTTCTTGCCCTTTTCGTCGAGATAGACGCTGCCGCATCCGCCGGTGTTGTAGACGGTCGAGGCGAGGCCGCGCTGCACCTCGTCGTTGAACGAGCGGAAGGGCTCGGGCCGGATTTCCATCGCGTCGATGCCCCGGTCGCGTGCGGTGCGTATCGCGTCCACGACGTAATCGAGCTGGGCCTCGGCGAGGGCGAGCAGCGAGTTGTACATCACGATGTTCGGGCCGAGCAGCAGATAGGCGTTGGGCAGGGCGGGCAGCGTGGTGGCCCGATAGGCCTCGGGGCTTTTCGACTTCCAGGTCTCGGACAGCAATTGGCCGTCGCGTCCCCGGATGCGTGTCGCGATCGGCGGGTGGCGCATCTCGAAGCCGGAGCCGAAGACGACGACGTCCACCTCCACCCGCTCGCCGTTCGCCGCGATCAGCTCGCTGCCGTCCGCCCCGGCGAGGGCGTGCGGCACGAGCCGGGCGTTGGGCCGGGTCAGGGCCGGGAGGTAGGTGTTCGACAGCAGCAGCCGCTTGCAGCCGACGGTGAAGTCCGGGGTCAGCTGGGCGCGCAGCTCGGGGTCGGGCACCTGGCGCCGCAGGAGCCGCTTGCCGACCGGGGTGAGCAGCCGGGCGGAGCTTCGGCGGCGCATGACCAGGGCCAGGGCCTTCAGGAAGCCGTCGCAGACGCCCCGGAACAGCCGCTGGGTGACGGGGACGTGCCGGAAGAGCCGCCGCACGGGCCTGGGGACCCGGAAGTCGAGCCGGGGTATCACCCAGGCGGCGGTGCGCTGGAAGACGTACAGCTCGCGCACGTGCGGCTGGATCTCGGGCACGAGCTGGATGGCCGAGCAGCCGGTGCCGATGACGGCGACCCGCTTGCCGGTGAGGTCCACGTCGTGGTTCCAGCGGGCCGAGTGGAACGTGGCGCCGGGGAACCCGTCCAGACCGGGCAGGGACGGGGTGATCGGCTCGTGCAGCAGCCCGGAGGCGAAGATGACGTGCTGGGCGACGAAGCGCCCCCGGCTGGTGTCGAGGACCCAGCGCCGCCGCTCCTCGGACCAGGCGGCCTCCAGCAGCTCGGTGCCGAAGCGGAGCGCCGGGGTCAGACGGAACTTCTCCACCGTGTCCTCGATATAGGACAGCAGCTCGGGCTGGCCGACGAAATTCCTGCTCCAGCCAGGATTGGGGTGGAAGGAGAAGGAATAGATCGACGAGGGGATGTCGACGGCACATCCCGGATAGGTGTTCTCCCGCCAGGTCCCGCCGACCCGGTCGGCCTTCTCCAGGACCAGGAAGTCAGTGATGCCGCCGCGCCGCAGTTTGACCGCGGCGGCGATACCCGATAATCCCGCGCCGATCACGATGACATGCGCCTGCTGTTCCCCGGCCGGGGCCGGGGTGTCGTCGTCCGTCGATATCGCCATGGGTTTCCCCCTGTCGCGTCATCACGCGCGTTCCAGAATCTCCTTGCTCAACCGCAGTTCCCGCTCCACAGAGCCGGGGATGGTACGCCGCAGCACCGGATCGAGCATCCAGCGGGTGAGCGGGTTGAAGTCAAAGGAAATCATGCGGGTGGCCCGGATGCCGCCGTCCACCGGCACACAGGAGAACCGGGCGCTGAATTCGGCCATCCGGTGATTGAACTTGTTCAGTGGCAGCGGTGCGAGACGGATGTCGATGCACGAACCCGGGGTAAGCCGCATCTGGGCCACGGCTTTCGGCTCCGGAAGAGGCAGCCCGGGCAGCTTGGGCTGAAACTTGAACTCGGTGAGATTTCCGGTCCTGCGCACCCAGGAGATCGGTCCGACCTTGTCATCGACTTCGACGTAACGTTCGATGTCCATCACGAAGTCGAGGAAGGCTTCCGGTGTACAGGCGATTGTCTGTTCTTTCTCCACCTTGACCATGACGTCACACTACCGTCCTGCCTCGCTTTCAGAGATACGCCCGCGCGTACAGCACCGCGAGTTCGGCGAGTTCACCATCGGCTTTCAGCCCCGACGCCGCGCCCCGGGTGCGCCGGGTCGCGACCCGGCACCACGCCAGCAGCGGTCCGCGCAGCACATCGGTCGCGTCCTCCGGTCCGAAGGTGTGGCCGGTGCCGTCCCGCGCGGTCAGCTCCAGCCGGAGGGTGCGGCCGCCGGGCGGGCGCACCCGGGAGCGGGCCAGCGCGTAGCGCAGGGTGGCGTGGCCGAGCGCGGCGATGTGGCGCAGCCGGGGCGTATCGGCCACCGGGAGGCCCAGCGCGTCCCGGATGTCCAGGCCGTGCGCCCAGTGCTCCATGAGCCGGGCGGTGGCGAACACCTCGGTGGTCATGCCGAAGCCCCAGGCCACACGGTCGCCGGGGGCGCGCTCCGCCATGAGTCGGCGGGTCGCCGTACCGGCGCGGTCCCACCAGGCGGTCAGGTCGCCGGGCGGGAGCCCGTCACCCCGGCGGCATCCGGCGGCGGTGAAGTCCTCGGCGGTCGGATAGTCGGGGACGGTCGCGGCGAACGCGCGCGGGCCGCCCGCCAGGGTGTCGCGGGCGACCTCCTCGGTGTCGGCCAGATGGGACACCTGGTCGGCGACGGTCCAGCCGTCCGCCGCCGAGTCACGGCCCCAGTCGGCGTCGGCGAGGGACCGCACCAGCGCGCCGAACTCCCGCTGCTCAGCGGCGAGATCGGCCAGCTCCTCGCGTACCGGGGTCACCGGGGTCGCACGTACGGGGGTCACAGGATCGCCACCGTCCCCGCCGAGCCGTCCACCGCGACCGGGCCGCCCGTGGCCAGCCGCTCCAGCGCCACCGCGCCGACCCCGGTCACACAGGGCACCCCGAGTTCGCGGGCGACGATCGCGGCGTGGCACAGCATCCCGCCCTCGGCGGTGACCAGGGCCGCGGCCTCCGCCATCAGCGGGACCCAGTCCGGGTCGGTCTGCTCGGCGAGCAGCACCGCGCCCGGCTCCCAGCGGGGGTCGTCGATGTCCCGCAGCCGCAGCGCCCGGGCGGTGGCCACCCCGGCGGAGGCGGCGATGCCATGTACGACCTTCGCGTCCGCCTGAGCAAGGACAGGCCCCGGCGACTCCCCCAGCGCGGTGGTCATCGGCCGGAACTGAAGCCACACCAGACCGCTGTCCAGCAGGGCGAATTCCAGGTCGGCGGGCACGCCGAGCGCGTCCTGCAGCGCGACGCACGCCACGCCGACCGGCAGTCCGCCGCTCGTCAGCGGCTCCGCCTCAGAGCCCCCGGCGGGCCCCTCGGGCGCCCACTCCTCCCAGGCCGGGGTGACGGCACCGGAAACCAGGGCGTCGCCGCTGCCGTGCACCCACTCCAGCCGCCCCCGGCCGGGCGCGCGGCCCAGCCACAGCCCGCTGCGCACCGGGGTACGGAAGGGCTGGAGCAGCACCGCCATCCCGACGTCGAGCAGCGGACGGCCGGAGGCGGTGCGCTCCCGGTAGGCGGCGACCCGGCCGCTGCGCGCGGAGTCCCGTACGGCGGCGATGGCGTCGGCCAACTGGGCGGCAGGCACGTCGAGTTCGCTGCGGAACATGCCCGCGTAGCTGAGCGCCGCCCCGTCCTCGACCGTGGCCGAGCTGCGCACCGCCCAGCGCGGGGCGACCGCCGCGAGCCGGGCGAGGTCGTCGGCGGCGGGCTCCCCGCCGACCGGCACCACCCACGTGTCGGGGATGGTCACCCCGGCGCGCAGCAGCGCGGCGAGCCCCACGGCCTTGCCGCCGACCGCGATCCGGTCGCCGTCGCCGAGCGCGCCCGTGAGCCGCAGCACGGTGTCCGCGCTGCCGACAGGAGTGTCCGCGCCGCTCACCGGGATCTCCGCGCCGCTCATCGCGACGTCCCCGCCCGCTCCTCTTCCTCCCGCTCGATCCCCATCGAGAGCAGCAGATCGCGGTGCAGCTCCATCCAGGTGTCGTGGTACGAGTCGCACATGACGCCCGTGAACGCCTTGTGGTCACCGTCGCGCAGCCGGGCCAGCGCGCCGGTGAGCCCGTCCGCGTAGCGCCCGAAGCGGGGTCGTACGGCGGCCAGTTCGGCCAGGATCGGGGCGGCCTCGTCGTGCACCGTGCCCAGTTCGGCCACCCGCTCCTGGTCGTAGGCGGGGTCGGTGTGGTCGTTCGTCGTGCCGTCGCGGAGCTGCCAGCGGGTGCACAGCTCCTTGAACCGGTCGTTCACCGGCAGGAAGCGCTCGTATCCCGGTCGCAGCCGGTCCCGGGCGTCGCCCGCCAGATCGTCGGCGATCAGCGTGGCGTGCCGTTCGCGGCCCTCGGCCGTGATGCGCCACAGTCCGCGTCGCTCCATGTGGGTGGCGAGCCCGTCGGCCCGCAGTTTCTCCAGTTCGGCGAGGACGTCGTCACGGTCGTGCCCGGCGGCCGCCACCAGCGGGTCGGCGGTGGCCATGCCCTTGATGACCAGGGTGTGCAGGACGTCGAAGGCGGCGGTCTCGGTGTCGGGAAGCACGGCATCTCCCGTCGTCATGTCGAAGTGGCGTCGGCGCGCAGTTCGTCGAGGAGTCCGACGAGGTCGCCGACCGTCGTGATCCTGGCGGCCTTGGGGTTGTCGACCAGCGCCACGCCGAAGCGCTCCTCCAGGGCCAGCAGGATCTCCAGCGTGGCCAGCGAGTCGATCTCCAGGTCCTGGATGATGCGGTCGCTCGGTCGCAGATCCCGCTGCACCCGCTTGACCTGGGCGTAGACCTCCTCCAGTGCGGTCAGGGTCTCGGAATTGACGGACGTCCGGGCGGTCTGGGTGGAGTCAGGAAGGGTCAAGGATGTTCACCTCTCCGGTACTGCCATTGATGGAGACGGCCGTGCCCGCAGGCAGCGAGGCCGCGCCGGGATAGCCCACGACGCACGGAATCCCGTACTCGCGGGAGAGGATCGCGATATGCGACAGATCGCTGCCGCGCTCGCTGAGCACGCCCTCGGCGAAGGGCAGCAGCGGGGCGATGTCCGCGTCGGCGGACGAGCAGACGATGACCACCGGCTCGTCGGGCAGATCGCCCTCGGGGGTCATCACCGTGCCGGTGCCGATGCCGGGCGCCACCCCGCGCAGCCCCTGGGGCGTCCGGCTCAGCCACGGGCGGATCACCCCGTCGTCGCCGGTGAGGTCGAGGTGTTCGGGCATGGGGGTGGCGAGCGCCGCCCGGCAGGCCTCGATCCGTGGCCGGGCCCGCTCGATCAGCCCCGGCCGGGTGGCGAGTTCGCTGAACTCCCGGATCGTCAGATACGGCCACAGGTCGGCGTCGCCGCCCATCGAGGACGCCAGCGCGGGCAGCAGCCGCCGGTAGATGTGCAGGGTGCGCATCGCGAGGGACTTGGAGTGCTCGCGTCCGGCCATCATCTCGCCGACGGCGACCGCAAGCGACCGTACGGTGCGGCTGCGCCAGGGCGAGACCATGCCCGCCAGGGCCTCGGCCGGGTCGATCGGCGCCACGGACGCCTCGCCGCTGCCGCCCGCCACCTGCTTGTGCCGCACCGCGTAGTCCTGCCAGGGCGCCTGGTCGTCCGCGACCTCGTAGAAGGAGGAGGCCAGGAAGTCGCCGGGGCCGTACGGGTCGAGGGTGGACGCGGCGGTGTGCAGCCGGTCCCAGACCAGTTCGCGCGGGCGGGTCAGCCAGTGGGCGATCTCCTTGCCGTGCCGCAGCAGCTTGCCGTAGACACGCCGCTGCAGCGCGGTGACCGGCACCAGCCCCGAGGTGGTCAGGATGTGCACCGCCCAGGCCTCTTCGAGGACGGGCTGCGCGTCGCGCAGCACCCCGGCGAGCGCGATGGGGCTGTCGGTGGTGGTCGCGGCGCGCAGCCTCCACTCCAGCTCGGCGACCCGCTCCTCCAGGGAGCGCAGCCGGGGCCCGGTGTCGCGCAGTTCGCCCAGCAGCTTGGCGCTGCCCGCGACCTGGCGGACCCGGCCGGAGCGCAGCGCGGTCAGCTCCTCCGGGGAGTCGATGCCCTCGAAGTACGCGTCGGTGACATCACTCGGCTGAAGTCCCGGGATGGACGCGGACAGATGACAGTAGGCGGCCAGATTGTGGTACGGGCGGCAGCCGAAGTAGCCGACGAAGACGTAGTGTCCGCCCTCGGCCCAGGCCGGGCGGCCCCACAGCCGCCGGGCGAGCGCGCGGGTGCCGCGCTCCATCGGGTCGCCCACCAGCGACCACGACATGGGCGAGAGCCGCTGCGGCGCCACTTCGCCGAAGTTGCCCGCCGAGTAGACACGGAAGTAGGGGTGCGCGTCAGTGTCGACCGACACCTCTACCGACTGCGGTTGCTCGGTCGCCTGCTCAGTCATACGAGGGCCCTCCTCTCCGTACCGCCACGCAGCGCCTCACCGGTGGCCCCGAGGTAGTCGGGGTCGGGGACGGGCCAGGGCTCGGGAATGTCCCTGAGGACGCCCACGTCCAGGTCGAACCAGGGCTCGGTGTACTCGGTCAGCTCCTTCGGCGCGCCGACCCGTTCGCCGACCAGGCGGGTGAACCGGCCGAGCTGCTTCGCCTCGACGATCTTCGGTACGACGCCCCAAGGGCGGCACACCTCCGTGAAGACCTCGCCGAGGGTGGGCAGCGCCGGGTCGAACCAGGTCCAGGTGGCCCGTCCGATGGGCGTGGTGAGCGCCTTCAGCACGATCTGCGCGGCGGAGGTGGCGTCGGTGATCCAGCACGGGAACTCCCCGCGCCGGGCCAGGTGCACCGGGTATCCGGCGAGCAGATGCGGGAAGACCATCGGCAGTCCGTGCCGGGTGTCGGGGCGTCCGCCGCGCGGGTCGGGGCCGAGCACCGGGCCGAAGCGGACGACGCCGACGGGGAGTTCGGGGGTGTCCCGGACCAGCCGCTCGGCGCAGTACTTGCCGTACTCGTACCAGTTGCGGAACCGCTGGCCGGTGTACAGCTCGCGGTTGGTGACGCGGCCCTTGGCGCGGCCGAGCGCCAGCAGCGAGGAGATGTGCACGGCCTGCCGCAGCCCGGGCAGTTCGCGCAGGAAGGCCAGCGCCTGGCGCATCCCGGAGCTGTGGGTCTCCAGCACCTCACCGGGCCCGGAGGTCCAGGACACCGAGCCGAAGCAGAGCACCACATGGGTGGTCTCCTCCCGGACCCGGGCCAGGTCGGCGGCGGACAGGCCGAGGCGTGGCATCCGTACGTCGCCACGGACGCCTTCGCCCACGGCGGTGCGGCCGCTGCGGGAGAGCACCCGGACGGTGGCGCCCTCGCGTTCGCACGCCTGCGCCACGGCCGTGCCCAGGAAGCCGGAGCCGCCCAATATCAACACGTTCATGCCAGGAACCTCGACAATCCGCTGTCGGCGGGGGCCAGGGGACGCTTCGGCGCCGGGAGGTCGAACAGCAGCCGGGCGAGGAGTTCGGTGGAGGGTTCGGGCAGCGGCCCGTCCACCAGACCGGCCAGGCGGCCGCGTTCCATCACCCGGTCCAGTCCGATGTAGCGCAGTCCGATGACGCTGTTGCGCCACGCCTGGGACAGCGGCAGGAAGCGTTCGGCGTTGGCGGAGATCCACAGCACCTGTTCGGCGGAGGCCGGGACCAGCCGCAGCCACTTGCCGAAGTGCAGCGGCGACAGGGCGCGCGCCACTTCCAGCAGGCCACGGATCGAGGGGGCCCGCTCCCCCGCCGACAGATGGGTGACGACGGGCTCGGGGCGCGGCCCTGAACGGTGCAGCCCGGCCAGCGCGTCCAGCAGGGTGCCCGCCGCGAGGTCGCGCGGCAGGACGTCGACCCGGGCGCCGCGCATGGCGGGCAGCACCCGGCCGGGCAGCTCGTCCCACCGCTCGGCCAGCAGGTACAGCGAGTTGCGCTTGCGGGTGGCGCCGGTCCGCGAGTCGCCGAGCAGGGCGGCGACCCGGCTGATGAGGACATCGGGTTCGCCGGGGCCGTGGCGCCGCGTCAGCTCCTGTTCGGCCAGCCACTTGCTGTGCTCGTACGCGGTGCGGTGGCGGTCGGCGGGGAGCGGGGTCTCGGCGATCCGGCCGAGGGCGCCGCCCGCGACGAAGATCGAGGACGCGTAGCCGTAGACCACCCGGCGGCCGGAGCGGCGCTGCAGCTCGCGGGCCACGTCGTAGCCGTTCACGGCGCCGAGCACATTGACGGCGTACAGATCTCGGCCGCTGCCCGCCCAGTTGGTGTCCCCGGCGAGGTTGACGACGGCGTCGACGTCCTCGGCCAGTTCGTCCAGCTCCGCGTCCGTCAGCCCCCACAGCGGTTCGCGCACATCGCCGCCGACCTGGGCCGGGGCGAGCGAGGGGAACAGCCGCTCGAAGGGGACCTGGCCGGGGCGGGCGCGGCGCACCAGCGGCACGATTTCGATCCCGCGCCTCGGGGCGATCTCGGCGACCGCGGTGCCGAGTTGTCCGGTGATTCCGGTCAGCAGCAGTTTCATCCGAGATCGACACCCTCGTCGTAGGCGGCGATGTCGGGCACCAGTCCCCCGGCGACCAGCTCCCACATCATCTCGTCGGTGCCGCCGCCGAGCCGGGCCAGCCGGGAGTCGCGCCACATGCGGGCGAGCGGGGTCTCGTCCTCCAGATAGCCGGGGCCGCCGAACAGGTGCATGCACTCGCTCATGACCTCTTCGACGAAGCGTGCCGCCGTGGTCTTGAGCGCCGCGATCTCGCGGGTGCCGCACGCTCCGGGGACGGCCACGCCCTGGGCGGCGGTGTAGACGGCGTAGCGCAGGGCGATCAGCCGGGACGACAGCTCGGCCAGCCGCAGCCGCAGCGACTGCTGTTCGATCAGCGGTTTGCCGAACTGCTTGCGGCGCTGGAGGTGCGCGGTGGCCAGCCCGATGGCGCGGGCCGCGCCGCCGACGGCCTGGGCGGCGATGGAGAGCCGTTCGTGGTTGAGCCCCCAGGTGGCGCCGAGCAGTCCGCCGCCGCGCCGCCCGACCAGGGCCTCGTCGGGCACCTCGGTGTCGATGAGCATCCAGGTGGTGTCCAGCGCGGAGGTGCCCGCCTTGTCGAGCCGTTTGCGGGGCGTGAGCCCGGCGCGCGGTACGGCGAACAGCCCGAGCCTGCCGTCGACCGGCCCGGAGCCCTCGTCCAGCCTGCACAGCAGCAGGGCGAAGTCGCAGACCAGGCCGAGCGACAGATACTTCTTCTCGCCGGTGACCCGCCAGCCGCCGGGCGTCTTTCGGGCGAGGGTGCGCACTCCGTTGAGGTCGGAGCCGCCGGTCGGTTCGGACGCGCCGAGACAGCCGACGAGGCGCCCTTCCAGCGCCCCGGCCCGGTACTCGGCGAGCAGGGCCGAGTCCCCGAAGCGGGTGAGGATGGACAGGACCGTCTCGCAGTGCAGGCTGAGCCCGACCGACAGGCTGGCGTGTCCGAGCCGCCCGCTCTCCTCGGCGACGATCACGCCGAACCCGGGGTCGCCGTACGGCTCCGCCGCCGACGCGTCGCGCCAGCGCTCCTCGAACAGTCCGGCGCGGCCGAGGTCGGCCAGTGCGTCGCGCGGGAACAGCCCCTCGGCCTCGGCCTGTTCCGCGACCGGTTCGAATGTCCGCCGCAGCAGCTCCGCGATGCCTTTACGGGTGTCCTCCACCCGTTCGCCGAACGGCCCGGCCGTGAAGAGGCGGGAGGTCTGCCCGGCCGGTGCGGTCTGCTCCGCCGGTGCGGCCACAACACTCACGAGTCGTCACGCTCCTTCAGTTCACCCGCCACGTACGACAGCCACAGCGAACGGCGGCGGGGCTTGCGGCTGGAGGTCAGGGGGATGGTGCCGCGCTTGACGTACAGCACCTTCGCGTGGGCCGCGTCGCCCGTGAACGACGCGATGACGGACAGCGCGTCGTCCAGCCGCTCGCCCAGGGGGCGTTCGGTGACCACCAGCACCGTGGGTGCGCCCCCGGTGATCCCGGCGACGACGGTCGCGTAGCGCCGGGAGATGGCCCCGGAGGCGACGAGTTCGAGTTCGATGTCCTCCACGAAGACGTTCTGGCCGTTGATCTTCACGCTGTCGCCGAGCCGCCCGATCACATACAGCTCGCCGTCCAGCAGGAACCCGGCGTCGCCGGTATAGAGCCTGCCGTCGTGCAGCTTGGCCAGGTCGTCGGGGCCGGGGTCGGCGTAGCCGTCGGCGACCGAGGGGCCCTCGACGTAGATCTCCCCGAGTACGCCCTCGGGCTGCGGGGCGCCGTCCTCGTCCAGGATCTCCACGCGCGCGGTCTCCAGCGCCGGACCGCAGGAGACCTGCCAGGTCCAGGGCTCGTCGACCGGCACGGTGCTCAGCTCGACGATCTCGCTCACGTCCAGCTTCTCGCCGAGCCGCCGCTCCAGACCGCCCGCCCGCACCATCCGGGGGACGTGGTGCTTGCTCACGCCGGTGACCGCGAGGGTGCCCTCGGCCAGCCCGTACGCGGGCATCAGCGCCCGTACGTCGAAGCCGTGCGGGCCGAGCAGCGCGGCGAAGCGGGCCAGCACCGCCGGGTCGATCCGCTCCGCGCCGCTGACGACGGCGGTCAGCGGGGAGAAGTCCAGCCCGTCGAGGTCGCCGGGGCGGACCGCCGACAGCACCCGCTCGAAGCCGAAGTTGGGCATGCACATGTTGGAGTACGGGGTGCTGCCGTACTCGGCGATCCAGCCCCGGGTGTCCCGGATGAACTGCTCGGGCCGCATCAGCGCGTGCTCCACCTGGAGGGTCAGCGCGCCCAGCAGCCCACCGACGAGCCCCATGTCGTGGTAGAGCGGCAGCCAGGTGACCGCGCCGTAGCCCACCGGGTCCATCCAGCCCTGGATCATGCGGAGGTTGGCGGCCAGGTTGGCCATCGAGATGCGCAGCCCGCGCGGTGAGCCGCGCGAGCCCGAGGTGAACTGGAGCACCGCCAGCTCGCCCCAGGCGCGCGGCGCCTCCTCCGGGCGGTCGGCGTACTGCGGCGCCAGGACCTCGGTGCCGCCGCCGAGCCGGGCCACGTTCTCCGCGACGACGTCCCGGTAGCGCGGGTCGGCGATGGCGTGGCGCGGGTGGATGCGGGCGGTGATGGCCTTCAGCTGGTTCTCGTAGCCCTCGCCGCCGCGCAGGGCGAGCGGCAGGGGCAGGACCGACGGGGTGGCGCCGATCGCGAGCAGCCCGAAGAACTGCGTGACGAAGTCCTCCCCGCCCGGCACCACCAGCGGCACCACATCGCCGGGCCGCACCCCCGCGTCGGCGAGCGCGGCGGCCGCGCCCAGGGTCCGCCGGGCCAGCTCCCGGTAGGTGAGCCGCTGCCAGGAGCCGTCGTCCAGCCGGAACCGCATGCCCCGGTCGTCGGACGGGTCGTCCAGCCAGCCGAAGACGCGCTCGTGGTCGGGCGTTTTGGGCCGGGAGTTGCGCTGCGCCATGGTGACCTTCCCCCTTGATTCGGTCGGCTCTATGCGGTCGGCCGGGCGTCCGGCCCGGGCTCGGCGGTCCGGTCCCGCAGCAGCCGCGCCAGCTCCAGCCGCTGCACCTTGGCGGTGGCGGTGCGCGGCAGTTCGTCCAGGGTCAGCTGCACGGGCGGGCGCATCGGGGCCAGCCGGGCGGCGGCCTCCGCCCAGCGGGCGGCGTCCAGCGGCCCGCCATCCCGGGTCACCACGACCGGGGTCGGCGCGCCCTCCTCACCGGGCACGACCACGACCTCCAGCAGGCTGTCGAGCCGCGACATCAGCAGGTCCTCGGCCTCCAGCGCGCTGCCGAACCCGGGGATGACGTCGACCTCGCGGTCGGAGACGTGCAGACAGCCCCAGCGGGTGCGGTAGCCGACGTCACCCATCCGCCACCAGCCGTCGTCCAGCTGCCGCCGGAAGCGGGCGTCCTCGCCGAAGTAGGTGAGCGCCCGGCCGTCCGAGCGGACCTCGATGAAGCCGGGGTCACCGGGGCCGGGGGTGCGGCCGTTGCGGTCGACCACCCGGACCGCCGTCATCCCGGGGAACGGGAAGCCGACGCAGCGTCCGTCGGCGGACATCGCGCGCCGCCGCGAGGTGGCCCGGCCGACCGTGGGCCCGACCTCGCTCTGCCCGTACAGCTGGAGGTGGAACGGGCGCCGGCGCCGCGACGCGCCCAGGATCTTCTGCACGGTCCTCGGGTGGATCGCGTCGAACGTGCTGCTCAGGGCCTGGACGTTGGACAGCGGACCGCGCGGGTCGTCCGCCAGCGGCTCCCACTCCACGAACGTATTGGGATGCGCCTCCAGGACACCGGGTTTGACCTCGGCGAAGATGTCGGCGATCCGCTCGGGCGTGGCGTCCTTGGTGATGACGATCGGGAAACCGCGCTTGAGCGCGATGGCGAGCGCGGTCACCAGGCGCGAGTGGACGAACGACACCCGGACGGCGAGGGTTTCGCGGCCGCGTATCAGCAGCCGGGCGCCCAGCGCCTGCGGGCGGTAACGGGCGCGCAGCGAACGGGCGGTGTGGACGACGAGCTTGGGGATGTCGGTGGTGCCGGAGGTGTGGGTGAGCAGCGCGGGGCTGCGGGTCCTGGTCCGGGTGTACGGGCGCGGCTGCGCCTCGGGGTCCCGCCGCAGCGCGGTGGTGCCCTCGGCCTCGCCGGACACCAGGAAGACCCGCTCGCAGCGCTTGGTCACGTCCGGCGGCAGCTCGCCGACGAGCTTCTTCTCGTCGGTGATCAGATGCGGCCAGTCGCAGCGGTTCAGCAGCTCTGCGACGACCTCGCCGGTAAGGCTGGGCGAGAGGGCGACCGGGACGGCGCCGAGGCGGGCGACCGCGCAGGTGAGCAGGAAGATGTCGAAGCCGTCCGATTTGTAGACGGCGACCTTGTCGCCCGGACGCACCCGAAGATCGCGCAGCGCGGACGCCATTTCGGCGACGAGATTCGCGCAGGCGTAGACGGTGAGATCGCTGCCCAGCTCCGGTGCGATGTCGAGTTCATGGTCGAGGGTGATTTTCTGGTACGGGCTCTTCTTGGCGGCTTCGTCGAAGAAGGAACCCAGGAACAGACCCCTGTTCCCGATGCGTTGCAGGATCACGGTGGCGTCACCCTTCGCGTTGCGTCCGCGTGCGCCGTCAGGCGGCGTTTTCGAGTGCGGCCTTGATGCGGGCGAGCGACTGCCGCATATCGCCGTCGATTTTGTCCGACCAGTCGTCGAGGAACTTCTTCACCTCGGCGTCGCTCATGCCGTGGAGAATTCCCCGCATGCCTTCGGTCAGTTCGCCCATCCAGAAGGCGTGGGTGAGCGCGCTGCCGTTCGCCGTCGGCTCGACCGTGAACGACCATACGCTCTCCTGGGCGCGGCCGTCGCGGGTGCGCATGGCCCAGCTGAACACGCGCGGGGCGGTGGATTCCACGATCTCGCATTGGGTGGTCCAGTCACCGCGTACGACCGGCGCCCAGGCGACCACATCCGGCTCCCGGTGATTGCGCGCGGTGAAGACGGAACCGACGGCCGCCGGTTCTCCCTCGGTCCACTCCCCGCCCAGGCATTCGGGACTCCAGTCACCGCTGTGGGTGAGGTCGCTGACATAGGCGAAGACGGTGGCGGGATCAGCGTGGATGTCGGTGGTGGCGGCCACGCGGAACGTTTCCGTGGAACTCATGGGTCAGCACCCCATCTTTATCGGGCGACTCGGGCGGCCAGGAAGTCGAGCATCTGCTCGGTGGTGTGGATCGCCGCGCAGCAGCGCGCGGCATAGTCCAGCGCGGACCGGTGGTGGTCGGCGGTGAAATCGGCGAGTGCGTCCGCCACCAGGAACGGCTGGATATCGGAGCTGAAGGCGTCGACGGCGGTCATCAGACAGCCGACATGGGCGTAAACCCCGCACACGATCAATTGATCGCGGCCGGACTTCTGAAACAGATCACGGAGTTCGGAGCGGACGAAAGCGCTGTAACGCCATTTCGTCAGCACGGTATCCCCGTCGGACGGCCGCAGCGGTGCGACGATCCCGGTGTCCCGCTCGTGCGCGGACATGCCGGGTCCCCAGAAGTCGTACAGCAGTCCGCGCTGGTCGCGGTCCATGTCGCCGGGCTGGGCCGAGTACACCACCGGGATGCCGAGCGCGTCCGCCCAGTCGCGCAGGGCGCGGGTGTTGGCCAGCAGCTCCCCGTACGGGGCGCTGCCCGGGTCGTAGGGCGCCAGGAAGTATTCCTGCATGTCGTGGAAGAAGAGGACGGCGCGCTCCGGGGCGGGCCGCCAGTCGACCTGGTTCTTCGGCAGGTCGGCCGCGGTCGGCATCGGATAGGGCGCGATGGCGGGAATGCCCATGGCCTTTGCTCACACCCCCAGAATGGCGCCGCCGTCGACGCACAGGTCCTGCATGGTGATGTGCCGGGCCCGGTCGGAGGCGAGGAATACCACGGCGTCCGCGATGTCGCCGGGTTCGGCGATGCGCCGCAGCGGGATTCCGGTCTTGTACGTGGCCATCGAACCGTCGAGGGTCGTCTGCCGGTCGGCCTCCGTGGACCATAGCGAACGCAGCATGTCGGTGTCGGTCGAACCGGGCGAGACCACGTTGCAGCGGATTCCGTATTCGGCCAGTTCCAGGCCGAGGGATTTGGTGTAGAGGGACGCGGCGGCCTTCGAGGCGCCGTACGCGGCCATATGCGTGCGGGGTATCCGTCCGGCGTTGGAGGCGACGGTCACGATGGCGCCCTCGCCGCGTTCCCTCATGCGCGAGGCGACGGCCCGGGAACAGTGGAAGACGCCGTCCAGATTGATGGAGAAGATAGCCCGCCAATCGGCGTCCGACATCTCCAGCGCGGATCCGGCCCGCATCACTCCGGCCGCGTTCACCAGCAGGTCCACGGCGCCGAGTTCGGCTTCGATCAGCTCGACGACCTCGTTGATCCGTTGGCTGTCGGTGACATCGGCGGGAAACGCGATGGCGGTGAGTCCGTCCGCCGCCATCTTCTCCACCAGATCGGTCAGCCGGTCGGGGTCCCGGTCCACGGCGGCCACCAGGGTTCCCTGGCCCGCGAGCGCGCGTGCGATGGCGGTTCCGATTCCACCGGCCGCGCCGGTGACCAGGGCGACCCGGCACGTAGTTTCCTTGTGCTCGGTCAATTCCTCACCTCCTGAGGGTATTCCGAGTCTACGGATTCCTATGCGCGAATCCAGGTGCGCAGCAATTCGGCGGCCTGGTCAGGATTCAGCCGCGGATCGCACAGCGTCGTATAGCGCTCGGCCAGTCGCTCGACCCCGTCGACCTTTCCGCCGAGGCATTCGGTGACATCGGTCGCGGCGACTTCGAGGTGGAGTCCGCCGGGGTGCTCCCCCGCCCTTTCCAGGACCGACTTGCAGCGGACCGCCTCGTCCACGACGGCGGCCAGGTGACGGGTCTTCACCCCGCCCGCCCGGACGGTGTTGCCGTGCATCGGGTCGCTCAGCCAGACCGCCCGGTGGCCCCGCGCCCGTACGGCGGCCACCAGCGGCGGCAGCAGTTCGGCCACCCGCTCGGCGCCCATCCGCGCGATGAGGGTGAGTCTGCCGGGGGTCCGGTCGGGGTCCAGCAGCGCGCACACCTCGGCGAGTTCGGCGGGGTCGGTGGAGGGGCCGAGCTTGAGCGCGACCGGGTTGGCCACCTGGGACAGCAGCCGCACATGGGCCGAGCCGGGCGCCCGGGTCCGGTCGCCGAGCCAGGGCAGATGGGTGGAGCCGAGGACGCGCTGTCCTGCCTGGTCACGGACCAGCGCGGCCTCGTAGTCGATGACCAGCGCGTCGTGGCTGGCCCAGGGCCCGTCGGGGAACCGTTCAAGGCGCTTGGCGGGTACGGCGGCGCGGCGGTCCCGGTCGCGGGCCAGGACCCGTAACACCTCGGCGCTCGCCTCGTACGCCCGCACCATCCGCCGCGGATCGTGCGCCCGCGCCTCGGCGGTCGGGGCCTCGCCGTTGACCATGTGGCCCCGGAAGGCGGGCAGCGGCACTCCGTCGACGTCCTCGAAGGGCTGGCTGCGCGGCTTGGCGAACTGGCCGCCGATCCGGCCGACCCGTAACACCGGCCCGTCGTCGGCGAGTTCACCGGCCAGGGCGTGCAGCACCGCCGTCTTGGCGCGCACGTGGTCCGCGCCGGTCTCCGCGAAGCTCTCCGCGCAGTCGCCGAGCTGGACCATCCGCGCGCCACCACCGGCCACCACCGCCAGCGCCCCGCGCAGCCGGGCCACTTCGGCGGCGGTCACCAGCGCGGGCGCGGCGGCCAGGGCGGCGCGGCTCGCCACGTAGTCGGGGTGGGATTTCCACTCCGGCTGCTGCGCGGCCACCACCTCGCCGATCACCGGTCGGCTTCGCATTCGATCAGCTCGGCGGGTTGCCGGAGGGCCCAGCCGAGCAGGTCGGCGAGGAGGTCGGTGCCGTTCTCGGTGAGCACCGACTCCAGATGGAACTGGGTGGCGGCGAACCGCTCCCCGCGCACCGCGTGCACCTCGCCGGTGGCCGGGTTGCGGCACAGCTCGACGGCGCCGTGGGCAAGTGGGGAATAGAGCCGGTCGGCGGTGTGGCGGGCGGCGTACGAGTTGTAGAAGCCGACCGGCTCGGACCGGCCGAAGAAGTCGATACGGCGCTGGGTTCCCTGGTTGGGCCGCTCCCTGGGGAAGAGTTCGAGCCCCAGCAGCGCGCACAGCACCTGGTGGCTGAGGCATTCGCCGACGAACGGGATACCCCGGGCGAAGAGCCCGCCGATCAGCTCGGCGATGCCGCGCACCTTGGGGTCGGCGGTGGCCCGGGGGTCGCCGGGGCCCGGCCCCAGCACCACGCAGTCGCAGCCGTCGATGTCCTCGGCGCGGACCGCGTCCCACGAGCGGATGGTGGCGTCCAGGCCCAGCGAGCGGGTCTGGTGGCCGAGCATGCCGGTGAACATGTCCTCGGCGTCCACGATCAGCACCCGCCCGGCGTCCGGACCGGCCCACCGCACGGGCCGGTCATCCTCCTTGCCCAGCCAGAACGCCGACAGACCGGCGTTGCGCCGCTCCAGCGCGCTGATCACCTTGGGGTCGTGGGCGAGTGGCGCACCGCCGCCCGTGGGGCGGACCGGTGGCGCGGGCCCGGCCCGCCGCTCCAGTCCGGTGGCGGCCAGCAGCGCGTCCACCTTGGCCCAGGTCTCGGCGACCTCCGCGGCGGGCCGGGAGTCCCGGACCAGGGTGGCGCCGACGTCGACGCGCAGGGCGCCCTCGCGGCTGATGTCGGCGGTGCGGATCATGATCGCCGAGTCCAGGGTGGACCGGCCGCTGGCGTCCCGGCCGAGGAGGGCGAGGGCGCCGCCGTAGTAGCCGCGTCCGCTCTCCTCGTGCCGGGCGATCACCCGGCAGGCGTTCTCCAGCGGGCTGCCGGTGATGGTCGGCGCGAACATCGTCTCGCGCAGCACCTCGCGGACGTCCCGCGAGGTGGCGCCCTCCAGCAGGTATTCGGTGTGCGCGAGCTTGGCCATCTCGCGCAGATACGGGCCACGGGCCCGGGCGCCCCGGTCGCAGACCCGGGAGAGCATCTTCAGCTCCTCGTCCACGACCATGAAGAGTTCGTCGGTCTCCTTCTGGTCACCCAGGAACTCCAGCACTCCGTCCAGATCCGCGCCGGACGGCGGATAGCGGTAGGTGCCGCTGATCGGGTTCATCCGCGCGGTGCCGCCGTCGACCTGGACGTGCAGTTCCGGGGAGGCGCCGACGAAGGTGCGCTCGCCGGTGTGCACGACGAACGTCCAGTAGGCGCCCGACTCCATGGTCAGCAGTCGCCGGAAGACGGTCAGGGCGACCTCGGGCCGGTAGTCGGCGAGGGTCGCCCGGAAGGAGCGCCTGATGACGAAGTTGGAACCCTCTCCGGCGCGGATCTCCTGGTCGAGGATCTTCTCGACGACCTTCTCGTAGTCCTCGTCCCCGATGTCGAACCCGCCGTCGCGCAGGTCGACTTCGGCGTCGGGGAGCAGGTCCAGGGCTTCCTTGACGGAGAGCGCGGCGCGCCGCTCGGCGGTGAGCGCGAGGATCGGTTCGCCGTCGTCGTTGCACGCGTAGCCGCGCTCGGTGACCTGGCGGAAGGGGATGACGGCCAGCACCTCGGCCGGTCCGTCGCCCCCGGTGGCCGCCGCGTCCGCCGGTCCGGGACACGGCAGTTCGGCGAGGGTCGCCACCTCGGCCACCGTCCCGGTCAGCACCTCCACTTCCTCCCCGCCCGCGCCCGCTCTGCGCAGCAGGGCGAACGGGGGCGGGTCGGATGCCAGCGTCGAGTGGAGGAGGTCCTGGGCGTCCGTATGGAAACCCCTGACTTGATGGATCGTCATGCCTGCCTTCCCTAGGCGCCAAAAAGCGAGTGGGGAATGGGGAGTGTCAGCCCGGATATCAGCCGGATGCCTGCTGACTGGAGCGCTGCTCCAGCTCCGTAGCGAAGTCCTGCCACGCCCGGCTGCACTCACGTGCGGCCGTCACGATCAGCTCCACGCGGTGCGGCGGGACGTTGTCGCTGATCCGGGTCCACTCTTGCGGCCCCACCGTGCAGGCGTCCAGCAGCCGCAGCAACGTGCGGCCCGACTCGGAGAGCCGCAGCGAGGGGTCCTTGCGCAGGTTGTGGAGCAGGGCGGGGAGGTCGGGGGCGCGGTCGGCGCCGTCGATCCTGGCCACCGCCTTGGGCCCCAGCGGGGTCGCGCTGGCCGCCGCCTTGGGCTCGCGCCGGGTGGGCCCCGACGGGGCCTCACCGCGCCGCATCCGGTCGCGGACGTCCCGCACGGTGGCGGCACAGACCCCGGCCTCCCGGGCGACCTCGCGCAGCGAGACGCCGGGGCGTTCGGCGAGTATCCGACCGGCCTGGATACGGCCTTCGGCGGCGTCGACCGGGCGTTCCCGGCCGTCACGCCCCAGCCGGGTGCTCGACTGGGGAATTTCCCCAGTCGCACGGCGGCGGATCGCGCCGACCGTCTTATGGGACAGCCCGGTCACCGAGGCGATGGCTCGATCGGACCATTCGGGATGGGAGTTGATGATACGTTTGGCGGCGGCATTTCTGTCGGCGCGCGGCAGGGGAAGTCCGTGCGAGACGTTTGCCTTGACGGCGAGGACGAACGCTTCCTCGTCATCGCATTCGCAGAAAATCGCCTCTATTTTGCCCTGACCGCGCAGATCCGCGGCCTGCACTCGATGCATCCCGTCAATGACGTGCATCGTCCTGCGATTGACCAGAATGGGCGGCAGTTCGGCGTCCGACTCGGCAAGGAGGCGCACATGTTCGGTGTCCGCACCCGACAGCCGGGGCGAATCGAAGTGCGTTAACTCGCTCAGGGATACCATTTCGGTGGACCGCTGCGCCATGATCTCGGCAGTGTCAGCCATGAGCTGACCATTCATGTGCCTATCCCCCTGTGACAATCCGGTGCTTCATGGAAGACAGCGTTGGACGAAGACATCAGGAGGCGTACTACCCATGGAGGGCTGGGTGCTGGACGACAGGCCCAGCCACATCGACGCGAAGGTGCAGTAATGACCGGCTCAAGGCCACCCCCGTGGACTTCCGCTTACCCCGTATGTCGCGTGGAACGAATCCGGTCGGGATTGTTGACGCAACCGCGTATTCATCGTGGCGAGTTAACATCAGTTCCAATACCAAGCGACCGTAGCAGTCGCCGCGCGGAGTACGCAACCAAAACGTGATCGACCATTTTATGGTCAACTCACGCTTTGCGAGGTATGCCAGGTGGATGCCCTGAAGTAGATCTAGCCCCGCGGATCTAGCCCCGCAGCCGGACGGGCAGTTGCCGATGTCCATTGGAGATGAACGACTCCAGTGGACGAAGCTCGGCGCCCGGTACCGCGAGGGCGAGATCGGGAAAGTGTTCGAAGAGCGCGCGCAGCCCGATACGGCCTTCCAGCCGGGCCAGTTCCGCGCCCAGACAGAAGTGCGGGCCGTATCCGAACGCCAGATGCTCGCGGCGGGTCTCCCGCGTAAGGTCGAAGTGCTCGCCGCGCTCGCCATGGACGCCCGGATCGCGTCCCGCGGCTGCGTAGTTGATGACGATGGGGTCGCCCTCGCGGAAGGTGAGCCCGGTCGCCGCGTCATGCACGTCCTCGATCGGGAACCGCATGATGATGGTGGCGATCGGCGCCTGGTGGCGCAGCGTCTCCTCCACCGCGTCCTGCCATGACGCCTCTCCGGTGCGCAGCAGGGCGAGTTGTGCGGGGTGGGTGAGGAGATTGACGATGGCGTGATCGAGCAGGTTGACCGTGGTCTCGTGTCCCGCGCCGATCAGCAGCAGCACGCTGTCCATCAGCTCCTGCTCGCTGAGCCGGGAGTCGGTCTCGTCGTCGTGCGCCTCGATGAGCGCGCTGGTCACATCGTCCCCGGGAGCCTGCCGCTTGATGGCCAGCAGCTCGGTCAACAGCCGGTACAACTCACGGTTGTTGGCCTCGGCCTCCGCCTCCGAATGACCGGTCTCGAAGACCCCGGCGATCGCGGTACGGAAGTCGTCGTGCAGCGCGTCGGGGACCCCGAGGAGCGTGTTGACGACCATCAGCGGTAACACCCAGGCGAACCGCGACCGTAAATCCACCACCGCTCCGGGCGCGGTGGCCTCGGTGGCGTCCAGCCCGTCGAACAGGGACCCGGTGATCTCCTCGATGCGCGGCGCGAGCGCCCGCACCCGGCCGGGCGTGAACGCGGCGCCGATCAGACGGCGCAGCCGGACGTGTTCGGGTCCGTACGCGGTCAGCGCGCTGCGGACGTCCATCCAAATGCGTAGCGGCCACTTGGGCGGAATGCGCTCCTCGATGTAGGCGTCGGACCAGTGCCGGTACGCGTCCTTGGAGATCCGGCGGTCCGCGAGCAGCCGCTTCACCAGAGCCGGGTCGGTCACCGACCAGGCCACCACCCCGCCGGGCAGCTCCACCGGCGTCGCAGGACCCAGATCCCGCAATCTGTCCGCCTCCGCGTGGATGTCACCCGCGGTGGGGTCGAGGCGGAAGGGGCAGCCGGTGTTCAGGTCGATGCTCATGGAGGGAAATGCTCGCGCAGATGCGTGGCACATGAATAGAGGAAAGCCACAGGAAAGAGCGCAACTTCCATCCCCTCGACCTCACCCGCCGCAGAGGAAATACGGCGTTTCAGCGAGGAATTCGCCGACGCTCTCCGCATATCCCCGGGGAATACCGGGCGGGCAAGAAAACGCGACGCGCCCCGGCTTTACGGAATTCCCGCCTCCGCGCCCCGGACGGCCACGCTCTCCTCGTCGCCCTGGCGCTTGCGGCGGGCCGCGATCACCACGTACACGAGCACCCCGGCGAACAGGAACAGCACGCCCTGGTACACCGCCGCGTACCCGGCGCCCGACACCAGCCAGAAGGAGAAGCCGAAGCCCGCCAGCGCCAGCACCAGGTCCCAGACGAAGCGCCCGGTCCTGACCTCGTCGCGGCGCCCCGCGAGCAGGAAGTACAGCTGGGCACCGGCCGCCAGCAGATAGGGGACCGTCGCCGAGAAGGTGGTGATCAGGACGAGGGTCGCGAAGACGCCGTTCGAGCCCGAGGTGTAGTTGACCACGGTCAGGAGCGACGCCAGGATCACGCCGATGATCACCCCGGCCGTCGGCACCCCGCGCCGCTTGGCCGCGAAGACGGCCGGGAAGAGCCCGTCCTGAGCGGCCGCGTACGGCGCCTGGGCGCTCATCAGGATCCAGCCGTTGAGCGCGCCGACGATGGACACCACGGCGGCCACCGCGATCAGCGTGCCGCCCCAGGTGCCGCCGAACATCGCGTCGACCGCGTCCGAGAAGGGGGCGGTGGAGTTCACCAGGTCCTTGTGGGCGACCGTGCCGAACACCGCGACCGTGCCGAGGAGGTAGACCACGGCCGCGCCGATCGTGCCGAGCACGCTGGCCCGCCCCACGTTGCGCTCCGGGTTCTCCATCTCGCCCGCGCTCATCGACGCCGACTCCACGCCCAGGTAGCTGTAGAGCAGGATCGCGGCCGCCGCCGACATGCCACCGACCGCGCTGCCGCCGCCCGCGTTGAAGGGGCCCATCTTGTCCGGGTCGAAGAAGAAGAGCCCGACGACCGCGACGAAGAGCAGCGGGATGAACTTCAGCACCGTCGACACCAGCTGGACGGCGCCGACCCAGCGCGTCCCCGCGAGGTTCGCGAGCCCCGGCAGCCACAGCACGAGCAGCGCGATGGCCAGGTCCACGCCCTTGGACTCGTTCCCGGGGGCCAGCACATGGACGTAGCCGACCGCCGCCACCGCGAGCGCCGCGTTGCTGACCCAGGTCATCGTCCAGTACGACCACGCCGACAGGAATCCCGCGAAGTCGCCGAAGGCGGCGCGGGCGTGCACATACGGCCCGCCCGTGCTCGGGTCGCGCCGCGCGAGGCGCCCGAAGACGAGCGCGAGCGCGATCGCGCCGACCGTCAGGACGACGAACGCCAGCAGACTGAGGGTGCCGTACGGGGCGACGGAGGCGGGGAGCAGGAAGATGCCGCCGCCGATGATGTTGCCCATGACGAGGGCGGTCGCCGTGGGCAGGCCGAAACGGCGCGTGTGGTGCTGGTCGAGCATGTGAACATCGTCATGGACGATGTACGGTGCACCAAATCACCGGGCTTTGTCCGGCAGGACGGGGTCGGCGGCCGGAAATGGTACGGCCGGAGGGCTCGGAATCCGGGATTCCTTCGCGGGATCCTGCGCACCGTCAGACACACTCCACTCCGGTGGCGCGGCCTCCGCCGGAACCGCGGCCTCCGCCGTCTCCACCGGAATCGCGGCCTCCGCCGGAACCTCCGGCCCGTCCGCCTCCCGCAGCCAGCGCCGCAGCACCGTGTGCACCCGCTCCGCGCCCACCAGCTCCTCCCCCGCCGCGACGGGCGCGGAGAGCTGGACCGGCCACAGCAGAAACGGGTGGCCCTGCTCGCCGCCGAGCCCGCCGTGCGAGCCGATCTGCTCCTCGAACGCGTGCACCTCGCCGGTCGCCGCGTCATAGGCCGAGTTGACCATGATGTCGGGGGTGTTCCGGAAGTGCGCGGTCCGCCGTACGGCGTCGGCGGCGCCCGGCCCGAAGACCGCGAGCGGGCTCTCCTCGATCACCCGGCCGGTGTCGAGATGGTGCTCGGCGCCCTTCGCCCCCAGCACCACCGCGCCCTCCGTTTCGGAGCGTACGAGCAGGAAGCCGACCCCGGGGTGGTTGGCGAGGGTGTGCAGCAGCGCCGGATAGCGGCGGTCGATGGCCTCGCGGCTCATCCGGCCGGGGACGTCGGGGAACGAGACCAGCCCCAGGTTCCCGGAGGCGAGCACCACCGGCCG
This sequence comes from Streptomyces sp. NPDC059850, assembly GCF_042731515.1. Taxonomy (NCBI): domain Bacteria; kingdom Bacillati; phylum Actinomycetota; class Actinomycetes; order Kitasatosporales; family Streptomycetaceae; genus Streptomyces; species Streptomyces sp. NPDC059850. The sequence continues at coordinate 40,143 of NZ_JBHWJI010000054.1, read as the reverse complement.
GGCCCCCTCGGGCCCCTCTTCGTCCTTCTCGGGCCGGTGCAGCGCCGCCCGCGCCGCCTCGCGCGCCTCCGCGCCGCTCGCCGTACGCCCCGCCGCCTTCGGCACCGGCAGCCCGCACCCGGCGCGCACCAGGTCCTCCAGCGTCAGCCCGTACGCCCCCGCGAAGGTGGCCCCCGGGCTCTGGCCGTGGTCGGACAGCAGCACGATCCGGTAGTCGCGCGGCGCCCGCTCCGCGACCTTGGCGATCAGCGCGATCGACCGGTCGAGGCGGGCCAGCACCTGCTGCGCGTCGCGGCTGCGCGGCCCGGAGTGGTGCGCGACCTCGTCGTACGCGACCAGGTCGGCGTAGATCGCGGTACGGCCCGCCAGGATGTCCCCGCTCACCGCCGCCACCACCACGTCCCGCTCGACGACCGTCGCGAACGCCCGGATGAAGGGGTACAGCCCGCCGCGCCCCACCCGGGGCGTCTCCCGGCGCAGCTTGGCCCGGGTGGACTGGCACAGCTCCCGGACCACCTCGGCCACGAACGAGGCCGCCGTGCGGGTGGCGTTGGCCGGGTCGGAGAAGTACGTGAAGTAGCCGCTGCGGGACCGGTTGCGCTTACTGCGCCGGGCCGCCACGGAGAGCACGAGCGCCAGCTCGTCGGCGCCCCCGGTGAACAGATTGCCCCGGCTCGCGCCGTCCACCGTCAGCAGCCCGTCGTGCCCGGCGCGGGCGGCGGCGCGGCGCTGCAGCACGGCCGCGCTCGTCGGCCGGTTGCTCACCATCACCTCCCCGCTCTTCTTCTCGTACCAGCGGAAGGCGGGCACATCCTCGTTCGACCCGTGCAGGATGCCGAGCTGGCTGGCGCCGGTCTGGCTGGACCAGTCGGTGCGCCACGGGGTGACGGTGTGGCTGCCGCCCACCCACGCCGACACGGTCTCCATGACCGGCGGCCTGCTGTCCCGTGGCCGCAGCGCGTCCCGCAGCACGGCGTGCCCGACCCCGTCGAGCTGGAGGAACACCGTCCCCGGTGGCCGCTCCCGGCCGCCGTCCCCGCCGCTGAGCCGCCGTTCGCGGTCCGCGAGCCGCGCCAGCCGCCGCCGGTACGCCCCGTCGTCCCGCACCGTCAGGAACGTGCTCGTCGCCGAGGACGCGGCCGACATCACCGCCGCCACCACGACCGCCGTCTCCGGGTCGACCGTGCCCCGCCCGGGGATCAGGCTGATCGCGAGCAGCAGCAGCGACCCGTTCAGCACGAACACCAGCAGCCCCAGCACGAGCGCGGGCATCAGCAGCAACGCCCGTACCAGCAGCGGCCAGACGAGCGCGCTCAGCACACCGAACGCGCCGGCGCCGCTGGCGGCGGTGACCGCGATCCTCGTCGCGCTGTCGCCGTCAGCGGCCTGCAAGCGGAAATCGGGCAGGATGCCCGCGAGCGCCAGCATGGTGAGCGTCGACACCGCCCACACGGCCGCCACCCGCAGCAGGGCTCCCCCCACGGTCTTCCATCGGGGCTTCTGCACGCCGGGGCCTCACTTCAGACTCCGGTCCGCGCGGGGGGCGCGGACCGGCTTCCAGCGTTACACAGCGCGGGTGCGTAGCGGCGGGCACGAGGTGACAGGGAGTAGACCATTCCGCTTACGGCACGGTCACGGCGCCCGGCGCCCGGGTCGCCCTGCGCGTCCGGCCCCGGCCTGGAGGGCCGAGGCCGGGGCCGCCGCGTCTTCAGCGGATCGCTACACGGTGGGGTGGAGGTAGAAGGCCTCCGTGTCCCGGGGCTGCCCTGCTGGGGTGAGGTAGTCCAGGACGGCCCAGACGCCTTGCTGGTTGGTTCGGCGCTCCAGGGCGGCGTAGTAGCCGCTGTCGTAGTTGAGCAGCACCGTCCTGTTCGGGTAGCGCGGGTCGAGGTTCTGCAGGACGTAGGTCTGTTCGTCTTCGTCGGGGGGAAGGTCAGCGTTGCAGTCCCAGAGCTGGAGGTAGTCCCCGACGCGGGAGAACTCGCGGTTGTGCACATCCAGGCAGCGGCCCTGGCTGGCCGCGGACCGAAGCCGGACCAGCGGCTCCCCGAAACTACTGGTGCCCGCGTCTTCCGTGAACCAGCGGGAGCGGGCACCCTGGCCCTGGTCGTCGCTGTACTGGACGATGTGGGTGCCGTTTTCCGGGCGGCCCAGGCTGACGCTCAGCAACTGCTCGCTCGACTCGACGTGCATGGTGAAGGAGCGCGGCCCGGCGGCCCCTTCCAGGGCCCCGAAATGGACGGGCCAGTGGTCGCTCCCGGCGTTGGACTCCACGGTAGCCCGCCACCGGTCCGTGTCGACGTTGGAGACCAGGTAGTCGTACTCGGCGTCGGAGCCGCGAATGTACGTGGGCTCGCCCGCGTTGTAGATGCGCGCGCTGCCGGGGAGGCCGAGTCCGGGAAGGCTGCTCGGGTGGCGGTTGAAGTCGCCGAGCGCCGCCCAGTTGCCGATGGCGGCGGCTCTGGCCGCGATGTCGATGCGCTGCACCAGGGACCCGCCGTCGTTCCCGCCGCGGGACTGGGCGTGCACGGAGGCGAACAGGATGTCGTTGCTGCGGTTGGTCACCGCGAGGGCGGGCCGGTAGGCACCGGGGATGTTCAGCACCTCGTCCGGCTCCCATGAGGTGACCATCCCGAGGTTCCGGCTGGGGGTTTCCAGTATGTACAGGTGCCGCTCGGGGCCGCGGGGGCCTTCCTGCCACAGGTAGTGGTCGATCCCGTTGGTGCTTCCCTGGTAACGGGCACCTGTCGGCGGGGTGGCGGGCACCTCCTGGAGGGCGACCACGTCGTGGGCGCGAGCCAGGTCGTAGGCGGCGCTCCAGCGTGACCTGCTCTGGTCCATGTTCCAGGTCGCCGGTGAGCTGCTGTCCGGGTCGGCCGCCTGTGCCGTACCGGGAACGGCGACGACCCCCGCGCATGCGAGGAGCAGGGTCACGAGCAGGGCGATCGGGGTTCTCAAGCGCGGGGGTCGGTTCCGTCGTAAGTTGTCGCCGACATCGTGCTGAGCGCGACGATGGATGCGCATGAACGTTCCTCCCCCTCAAGGGAATTGGCGGCTGCCGATCGGACGTCTTCCACGGTCCCCGATACGCCTTGCCCGGTGACGCCCCTTCATGTCAACTTCACCGAACCTGCGCGCCCCTGGCCCAGGATGGCCAGGAACCGGGACTCCACCGCGGCGGGCGATCGCGCTGGTCGACACCGGCCCGCGGAGGGACGCATGTCGCCGATGTCCGGCGCGCCCGGATCGTCGCGCTACGAGGTCGACCACTCCATCACGCCCGAGGGCGCCCGGGTCGCCCCTCGCATCCATGACGACGCATGCGTCACGGCGTTCCTGCAACCGACCAACTACCAGGTCAGCACCAACGGGCCGTACCTGGAAACCGGCTGCTTCGCACCACCCTCCGGCCACTGAGACGGGCCGGGACATTCACACGCGGTCCAGGCGCTGTGGCGGGTGGGGCGGCCACGGCCCGAGAGGGGGCAGTTCCCCCGCCGCCACCGGTAGCACCACGGGCGTACGTCCGGACAGCCAGGCCGCCAGGTCGCGCACGCGTCCGTCGACCACCGTGCCCGGCGTCCCCTCACCGGCGGACCACTGGCGGCGCATGTCCTCGGCCCGGACCAGAGTGCCTGCCGGAAGGCGGCCGAGGAGGAAGTCGATGGCATGTGCGGCCAGGTCCTCGGGCCAGTCGTCCGGCCCTACGCCGAGGTCCAGGTCGACCATGTGGATCCACGCCTCGCGCCAGCGCGCGAAGACCGTGGCGGCGATGTCCGCGTTGCGGAACGTGACCGGACGGCTCCAGTCCACGTCGTCGGCGCGTGACCAGACCGCCTCCAGCCCGGCGGTGTGCGCGGCGAGTTCCGCGCGGTGCTCGACGGCGCTCCGGCCCGCCGTGGCCTCGATGATCGCGTTGCGCTCGTCCATGCCTCCGTCGTAACCCGCGACCAGCTCACCGCGCAGGGCATGCTCCGCGAGACGGGCGAACATCCGCGCGTTGTCCGTGAGATGCGCCAGAACATGCCCGCGTGACCAGCCCGGAAGGGCGGACGCCTCGGCGACCTGCTGGTCGTTCAGTCCGGCCACGACCCGTTCCAGCGTCCGGTGGGCTTCGGTCACTGCCGCTACAGGAGGGTGCATGCCGAAGATCATGAACCGCTTAGCCGAAGGCTGTCCATCGCCTACGCCACAGTGCTGTCCGGCTCGTCCAGCCACACCCGATGTCCGTCCGGCGTCACGGTGAGCCCGAACCGGGTGTGGTCCGGCGCGCCCTGCGCCTGCCACCACCGGTACGCGCCCTCCACTTCGTCCCACAGCCGACGCGCCCCCGCCTGCCAGACGCGCGCCCGCTCCTTGTCCGCACGGAACACCACGCACGCCCAGGACCGGTCCCCCAGCCCGTAGAACCACACGGCCCGCGCCCCGTCGTCCGCCTTCTCCGCCACGACCTGGACGCAACGCGGTACGCGCAGCCCCAGCACGAAGGGGAGGGCGCTGTACTGCCCGGTGACGAACTCCGCCTCGGTGATGTCGGTGACGGACGTATCGGCGCCGTCGGTCGTGTCGTACGCACTGTGGTCAGGGAGCGCCAGCCGCTGGGCGCGCAGCTTCATGAACTCGGCGGGCCGGGTGAAGCGGCCGGTCGCCGTCCCCTGGTGCACCGTGAGCCGGGCGATGGCGTCGGCGTGGGTGAAGTGGGTGCCCCAGGGCGCGACGATGAGCCCGCCGGGGCGGGTCTGCTCGATCCACGCCCCGGGGATCGCCCGGACCCCGACGGTGGCCATGACGCGGTCGTACGGCGCGCGGCCCGCGTATCCCCCGGCTCCGTCGCCCACGACGACGGCCGGGTGCCACCCGGCGGCGCGAAGCCGCTCGCCCGCCTTCCGCGACACGTCGGGGTCCACCTCGACGGTGGTGATGCCGCCTTTGCCACAGCGGTGGGAGAGGGCCGCCGCCGTCTCGCCGGTGCCGGTGCCGACGTCCAGCACCGCCATGCCGTCGTCCACGGCGAGGTCCTGGAGCAACGTGTAGACGACGGACGGCATGGAGGAGCTGCTGGTGGACACCCGTCCGGGTTCGGCGCCGCTGTGCTCGCCGTCGTCCCACTGCGTCACGATCGGCGCATCGCGGTCGACGGCGGCGTACCAGGCGCCGGGCTCCTCGGTCTTGTCGACGGCGGTGGCGGCGTGGGTACGGGTGTCGAACGGCCACATGAGGTCGGGCAGGAACGCGGCCCGGTCCACGGCGGCGAACGTAGCCACCCAGTCCGCCGCCATCACCCGCCCCTCCAACAGCACCCGCCCCAACACCTCCCGCCCGGGGCGCGTCACTTGGGCGGATTCGGCACGCCGGGCCCGCCGTCAGGGGTCGGCGGCTGATGCGGACCGGGGTAGGGCTGCCCTGGCAGCGTGTCCCCGTTTCCGCCTGCGCCATGAGCCGTGATGATCTGCGGCATCGGCACTCTCTCCTTCGTCCGGCCGGAGCCCTCGGTCAGCAGCATAGAGAGCGCCGCTAGAGCCGGACACGAATCACAAACACTGGACGCATGCCCGCCGTGGACGCGGAGGCCCTACGGGCCGGGCAGCGCCACGAGGAGCGGACGCAACGGGACCGGTGTCGACACCACACAAGATCATGATCACGGGCGGACGACTACTCGGCGTCACCACCGACTGCGGGCCAGAGCCAGTGACCGTACAGTCCCGCGCGAGCCGATCTTCTTCCGGTGGTCGCGCAGCGGGTCGCCGAGGAAGGTGAACCAGCCGGGTCGCCGACCCGTTGATGCATGCATCGCAGCAGCTCGACAAGTACCGCTTGTCACTCGTCACGGGCCCACAGCGAGGCCCTATTTCAAGGAAAGGGATTGAGGATGCCGGTGAACCCTTCCTCTAATCAGTCTGACGAAAATATGGCCTGGGAGGAAGCGAACAGCAAACGCTATCTTAACGACCCTCCGCCGATAAGCATTCGTGGCACCGATGCCGGGCTCCACCAGTGGTGGAATCGATGGAAGAAAGAGGGCCAAGAAGGTGCACTGCCCAATCCGAGCGGCTGGCACAGATACGTCCAAGACGCGGCGTATACACGGGAAGTCGAGGGGAGGGCGCGATACAAGGGTAATCCCGAAGCAGAATTCAACCTATTGAATGATCTACGGCAAAGAGCTCACGCCTTCGGGGCCCTGGTAAGGGTGCATCGCGGATCGGAGGAGGATGCCCGAGAATTCCAGAAGAGGAAGTATTGGCCGACGGAGACCCGCGAGGCCGCAAGGGAACGTGACTGGCGCACAACAAACCCAGCGCCGGCCTACTCCTACTTGCCACCTCCGCCGCCCTACTCGGAGGCCACCCGAGCTCCGAGTGACCAGGGGGAAACACAACAACTGAGCTCCTTGCGTCCTCGAACGCCCCGGCCAGGACCAAGGCGCTGACCGTACCCTTCGCAAGGGTCTGTAAGGGCGGCTACTGACCTTCAAAGCGTGGTGTCGTAGGGGCTGACGTCTCATGGTCTCTGCGGTATGCCGACTGCATGAGGTACGCGCAGGGTGGTGGTCTGACCGCTGAACGGCGAGCCCTCCGGGAGAAGTTGCGGATGGAGCAGTCGGCTTCGACCACCCCGTTCAGAACAGCGGTGACAGGCCCCGGCCGTCCGCGTGGGCTAGCCCAACGCGCCCGCCTACTGGCGCATCCGGGCGGTCAGGTCGGCCGGGGCCTTGTCCGGGGAGCCGGAGTCGTAGGGCGGCTGGGGGTCGTACTGGAGCATCAGCTGTACGGTCTGCGCGGTGTCGTCCCCGGCGATCCGCCCCGCCAGGGCCAGGCCCATGTCGATCCCGGCCGAGACACCCGCCGCGGTGACGTACTTGCCGTCGAACACGTAGCGCTCGTCCACCGCCTCCACGCCCAGGGCCCGCAGGCCCTCCATGGCGGTCCAGTGGGTGGTGGCGCGGCGGCCGGTGAGCAGTCCGGCCGAGCCGAGGATCAGCGAACCGGTGCACACCGACGTGGTCCAGGTCGTGGTGGCGTCCACGGCCCGCAGCCAGGCGAGCACCTCCGGGTTCTTCTGCTGCTCGCCCGGGTACGGACCACCGGGCACCAGCACGACGTCCGGCCGCGCCACCTCCTCCAGCGTGGCTTCGGCCACCAGTTGGAGGCTGCCGCTGTCGTTGCGCACCGGGCCGCGGCGTTCGGCCACGAACACCGGCTGGGCGCCGGGCAGTCCGGCCAGGGTGTCGTACGGGCCTACGACGTCCAGCGCCGTGAAGCGTTCGTACAGCAGGATCGCGATCTGCATGATGGTTCCTCTCGATGAAGGGATGGGCTCAGGGATGGAACCGGCGCCGGTACTCGGCGGGGGCTGTGCCCAGGTCGCGGACGAAGGCGCGGCGCATGGCCTCCGGGGTGCCGTAACCGCAGGCGCGGGAGACCTCCTCAACCCCGTCGTCGGTGTCCTCCAGCAGCCGCCGCGCCCCTTCCAACCGCACCTGGTCCACGTACCGGCCGGGCGTGACGCCGGTCTCGTCCCGGAAGGCGCGGGCGAAGTGGCGCGGCGACAGGTTCGCCCGCTCGGCCAGGACAGGTACGGACAGGTCGGCGCCCGGGTGTTCGGCGATGTACTGCTGAATGTCGCGCAGCGGACGGCGCTGTGCGCTCTGCGCCGCCAGCTGGACGCTGAACTGCCGCTGCCCGCCGGGGCGGCGGAGGAAGACGACCAGGAAGCGGGCCACTCTGAGCGCGACATCGCGGCCCAGGTCCTCCTCCACGAGGGCGAGCGCGAGGTCGATGCCGCTGGTGACCCCGGCGGAGGTGGCCACCGGCCCGTCGCGGATGTAGATGGGCTCCGGATCCACCTCCACGGCGGGGAACCGCTCGGCCAGCCCCTCCCACAGCGCCCAATGGGTCGTCACCCGGCGACCGTCCAGCAGCCCAGCCGCGGCCAGCGCGTAGGCCCCGGTGCACACCGACACCAGCCGCCTCGCCGCCGGGGCGTGCTCCCGCAGCCACGCCACGACCCCCGGATCCATCCGGGTGGCCTCACCACCCGGCACGATCAAGGTGTCCGGAACGGGCGCGTCCGGCAGCGCGAGATCCGGAGTGACCAACAGCCCGCTGGAGGTGCGCACCGCCGAGCCGTCCAGGCTCCCGGTCCTGATCTCGTACGCACCGGGAACCACCCCCGCCGCCCCGGCGAAGACCTCCAACGGCCCGGTGAAGTCCAGGCTCAGTACGCCGTCGAAGAGGACGACGAGCACGGTGCGCGCTTCCATGTGATCCATGCTGGCGGCGGGAAGCGATGGCAGCAATGACACGTTCCCCACCTTTCCTGCCATGCGCGCGGCGCGGCCCAGGCATCCTGAAGCCGCCGAGGCGGTCCCGGAATTGGGCCTCCCGTCCCGCCTCAAACTCACCCGATCGAGCGGATCGCGGTCTCGCACCATTGACCACGGGTGGGCGTGAACTGCGCCGACACACCGAACGCCGACCAATGCGGTTGAGCGCGCGGGTCGCTGTCCCCCAATGGGCGCGTGACTCTCTCCACCACCCCGGCCCCCGACAACACGGCAACCACCCCGGCTCCGCGCCGTCCTGACGGCCGTGGCGCTGAGCGCCACCTCCAGGCTTCTGGCCGGACTTCTCGCCCCTGGCACCGCAGCGCACCGTATGGGCCAAGCCTTACCGGCCCTGGTGATCGTCACCACGACGGCCTGCGCGAGCTACCTGGCCGACGCCGTTGCCCGCTTGTCGGCCAGCCGCTTGGCGCCCCAGGTCAACCGCGAGGCCGACCTCGCCGTCATCACCGCCTCCGTCAACGCCGAACTGGGCGCCTACGAGAACGCGAGCTTCGAGGACGGGCGGTTCGCCGCCACGCAGGGCGCGGTGAAGATGCCGGAACTGATCACCAGCGCCCAGACCCTGGTGTCCGCGTGTGCGCAGCTCCTCGCCGCGCTGGCGGTGGTGGCCACGCTCAACGCCGCGCTCCTGCCGCTCCTGCTGCTGGCCGTCTTCCCCCGGGTGTGGGGCGCGGTGCGCGCCGCCCGGCTCGACCACGAGGCCGCCCACCGAGGCCTCGCCGACACCCGCCTGCGCCGAGTCCTCGCCCAGTACACCACCGACCGTGGTACCGCCGCCGAACTGCGCTCGGCGACCATGGGCGACTTCATGGTGGAGCAGTACCGCGTCATCTCCGGCCGCCTGGAGGCCGAGCAGATCAGCGCCTCCCGGCGCGCGGCCCTCACCCAGGGCGCGGGCGATCTGCTCGCCACCCTCGCGCTGGCCGCCGTGTGGGCCGGGATCCTCTACCCCACGCTCACCGGCCGCATGGACGTCGCCACCGCGGCGACCACGGTCGTGGTGGTCCGCACCGCCAACGCCGCGCTCTCCGGCAGCGTGCGGGCATCCGCGCGCCTGTTCGCGACCAGCCTCTACGTCACCGACTGGGTCAGGTTCCTCGACACCGCCGACGACTGGGCCATGCACCGTGGAACCAAGACGGCCCCGGCAGGCGGCCCCGAGGTGATCCGCGCCCGCGACCTCACCTTCACCTACCCGGGCAAGGACACCGCCGCCATCCGCGACGTCAGCCTCGACATCCGGCGCGGAGAGATCATCGCCCTCGTCGGGGAGAACGGCTCGGGGAAGACCACCCTGGCCAAGCTGCTGACCGGGCTCTACCTGCCCACCACCGGGACCGTCACCTGGAACGACGACGATCTCGCCGACCTCGACCCCGCGACCGTTTGGCGGGCCACCGCCATGGTCCCGCAGGACTACACCCGCTGGCCGCTCGCAGCGCGGGAGAACATCACCCTGGGCCAGCCCCGCCCCCAGGGTGACCACGCGGTGCACGTCGCGGCCGAGCGCGCCGGGGCCGACACCGTACTGGCGAAGCTCCCCAGCGGCCTGGACACCTCCCTCGCCCGCTCCTGGTGGGGCGGGCACGATCTCTCCGGAGGTCAGTGGCAACGCATCGCCATCGCCCGTGCGTTCCACCGCGACGCCCCCGTGGTGCTCCTCGACGAGCCCACCTCAGCCCTCGACGCACGAGCCGAACACCAGGTCTTCAGCCGCCTCAGACTCCTCGCGGGCGACAAGACGGCGCTGTTCATCACGCACCGCCTCGCCAACGCCCGCGTCGCCGACCGCGTAGTGGTGCTGCACGACGGCCGGATCGCGGAGTCCGGCACCTACAGCCAACTGCTGGAGAACGGCGGGCTCTTCGCGGATCTGCACCGCCTGCAAGAAGGACCCGAGGCCAACGCGGTGTGACGACGACCCGCTACCCCGACGAGGACGACGGCGCGCAGCTGACCCCTGCCGTCTGCTGGCGGGCGAGGAGGCCGGAGGTGGTTACCGCTGCGGTGCGGCGCACCAGGTCAGTGAAGTCGATGCGCATACCGGCCAGCGCCGGGTCGGAGGCGTAGGCGCTCCGCACCGCCTCCGAGGGGCGGCTGCAGGGCCAGGCCGTCATCGCCATCAGCAAGGTGGTCTCCACCAGGGTCACCGAGCCCTCCGGGCCGAGCTCGGGGAGGTGCCGCGCCACGCGCCGAACCAGTGCCTCGATCGACTGTCGTGCGGCGAGCTTGTGGCCGATGGCGACCTCTGCGGAGATGTTGTGCTCCAGTACCGCGGCCTGCGCGCTGAGCAGGTCGCACAGCACCGGCCGCTCGGCCATCGAGGTGGCCAGGAGATCGGCGAGGCGGTCCCCGCGCTCACCCGGCGTGCCCTCGCCGGGCGGCTCGGTGTGCTCCAGTGCGGCGATCCAGCCCTTCACCTCGGCGTCCAGCAGGACGAGCAGGACAGCCTCCCGCGACTCGAAGTAGCGCAGCACATTCGCCTTGGCCAGCCCGACGCGTCGGCTCAGCTCGTTCAGGCTCAGCTGCGCGACCGGCATCTCGGTCAGCATCCCGGCGGCGGCCTCAAGGATCTGCTGGCGCCGCTGGGCGCGCTGCTCGTCAGTGCGTGCTCGCTGAAAGGCCATAGCCACATGCTACAGACCGTCGGTACTTTACTAAGGGACCGAAGGTACGTTACGGTGCGGCGGAGACAAGATACCGGCAGTATGTAATGGAGTCCGTCATGTACCAGGTCCCCGACCAGCACGGAAAGCTCGCCGTCGTCACCGGCGCGAACAGCGGCACCGGCAAGGCCACCGCCACCGCCCTCGCCGCGGCGGGAGCCACGGTGATCCTCGCCGTGCGCACCCTCTCCAAGGGCGAGCAGGCCCAGCGCGACATCCTCACCGCCCACCCCGGCGCCGAGGTCGAGATACGCCACCTCGACCTGGCCGACCTGGCCTCCGTCCGCACCCTCGCCGACGCCCTGATCGCCGACGGCAGACCGCTGGACCTGCTGCTGAACAACGCCGGCGTGATGATGCCCCCGGTCCGCCACGAGACCAAGGACGGCTTCGAGCTGCAGTTCGGCAGCAACTTCCTGGGGCCCTTCGCCCTCACCGTCCGCCTGCTCCCGCTGCTGCTCAAGGCCCCCGCGCCGCGCGTGGCGACGATGAGCAGCGGCACGGCCGCCCGCGGCACCATCCGCTTCGGCGACCTCAACGCGACCACCGGCTACAAGCCGATCCCCGCCTACGCGCAGTCCAAGCTCGCCGACCTGCTGATGAGCCAGCACCTGGCCGACCTGGCGGTGCAGAACGGGTGGCCACTGCTGTCCACCGGCGCGCACCCGGGCAGCGCCCGCACCAACATCGCCGCGAGCGGCCCGACCATGGGCGGCCGCCCGCCGCTGCTCCTGCGGATCCTCGGCCGCCTGGTGCCCTCGCAGGACGCCACCGGCGGCGCCCAGCCGCTGCTGCGCGCCGCCACCGACCCGCACGCTCAGCAGGCCGCCTACTACGGGCCCCGCTGGTCCATGGTCGGCCCGCCCGTCGTGGCGAAGCTCCCGCGCACGGCGACCGACAAGCAGGTCGCGGCCCGGCTGTGGGCCGAAGCCGAAAAGCTCACCGGCGTCTCCGTGCCTGTCGGCCACTGAATCCGCCGAGCCAACCGAACGCAGGGAGGCCGAGGCCTCCCGGGAGAAAACTGGCCATTTAGGGGGCGAGCGATGGCCACAAACAGGGGAGCCAAGCAGCCCTCTGCCTGGGGAGGATCTACAGGTCTCTCAGTGGGCGGTTCGCCTATGCGGGCACCGCCCCAATGCCGGAGCGAACCCCCGGATCAGGTCGAAACCGTACACTACGCCCCTGGACGCAACCCCAGGGCCAGCAGCGCCGGGTGAAGTCAAACCCCAGGTTCAGATCGACCGTCCGCTTGCGACCTCCTCCCGGCGCACCCGCTCCACCGGGGCCTCGCGGGATTCCAGTTCATTCGTCCTCCGCGACAGACACCGTCGCCTGCCGCACCCCGGCGGCCCAGCCGAGCAGCCTGGCCCCGCCATGGTCAATGGACCGGTTCGCCCCTATGGGCAGACCCGTCGGACTTCGTGTCCCTCGGCGCTTGCCGCACTCCGGCCCGCCGGATAGCTCCGGCAGGCCGGAGGTTGTCCCTACGGGCCCGGACGGGCCGTCGGATGGAGGGAAAGGCCGTTCACCAGCTGTGCCTGTCAGGCGGATTGGCGCGTCGCGCTACGACAGGAGTGAAGGAAATGCCTCCCTGTTCCTGTCGGGAGGGGAGCGGGTTGTCAGCCGCGGGAATGTCCGTGCTCTTGCGGTATCTCAGCCAGAACGAAGTCCGGGGAGTTCTCAGCCGGCGAGGTCTGGGTCGGCCGCGGCACGACGGCCGCCCCGTTGTCGGCAAGAGCTGGGCTGGCCATGCCGCTGATGACGCCTAACGTGAGCGCGCAGGTGGCAAGGATCTTCCGAGAGCGGGTCATTAAGACTCCTTCGGGGGATGAACTGCCCCTTGTGGGGCGGGAGTTATCGTACGACAGCGATGACCTTACGTGAGAGGATCTTGGGGATCTCCTGGAGGTGAAGTTCCCCAAGGACGGGTAGTTGCTGAGCTTGAACTCGGCTTGTCGTCGGCGGTGAGCCATGGTCCAGTTCCAATGAGGCATCCTTCGGTGAGACGGGGCCGTTGCTGGAATGCTCCACGGCGTCTCCGAACATGCCGTGCCTTCAACGTTCTTCGGCAGCAGTTCGTGGCCGAGGGCTTCGCAGACCTCCTTGGCCCGTAGCGGCCCGGTCGCCTGGTTGAAGACGGTGAGGATGCGGGGGTAGTCCGGGTGCTCGGCCAGGTCCCGGGCGGCGCTTTCCTGGAGGTCCAGGGCGTCGAGCAGGGGCTGGAGAGTCACGCGGGTACCGCCTGCGGCTCACGCCAGGTGGGGGTGTTCGTGCCGGTGAGGCGTCGGGTCATGACGTGGGTCATCGCCCAGTAGACGCGGGAGGCGGAGGAGGAGGGGCCGTGTTCGCAGTCGCGGACCAGGCGCCGGTGCAGTATCAGGATCCCGTAGGTCTGCTCGACCCTCCACCGCTTCGGCTGCGGCACGAACCCCTTGTACCGCGGGTCGCGTTGGACGATCTCCATGTCGATACCCAGGCCGGCGCCGTGCGCGGCGAGGACGACGCCCGCGATGACCAAGCCGAGGACATCCACGACCAGGCCGCGCTTGCGGCCCGGCACCCCCCGCCCACCGCGGGCTGACCGGCGCAAGGACTCCATCGGGGCGGCGTTCGCCGCCCCGATGGGCGCGGGGGCAGGCGTCAGCCCCGGACTGCGGCGCGGATCTGTTCGGCAGCTCCGCGGCCTCGGGAGCGGTCGCATAGGGCGCGGCTTCCGCGTACAGCTCGGCGAGGCGATCCCCGACACGTGTGCTGCCGATGGAGCCGAACAGCGCCAGAGCGGTCCGTGTTTCCTGGTGGGCGCCGCTGACTTCGCCGACGACCAGGTGAGTGCGGGCCATCCCGAGGTGGTCGAAGGCTTTGCTGCGGACTGGTGTGGACGCCATGGGCCAACCCTGGAGGGGGTGAGCAGGTGCCAGGGCAGTTCCGGCCCGACCGTCATGGGGGACGTGCGGTCGGGCAGTCCGAGGACAAGACGGCGCTGTTCATCACACACCGCCTTGCCAATGCCCGGGTGGCCGACCGCGTGGTGGGCCCGCATGACGGCCGGATCGCGGAGTCCGGCAGCTACAGCCAATTGCTGGAGAGAGACGGGACCTTCGCAGAGCTGCATCGCCTCCAAGAAGGAACCGATCGGGTTGAACCGTCAGGTTGCAGGTCCCGTTGAGAGCATTGCCAGCTTGCGCATCGAGTTCGATGGGAGCGCTTACGCAATGCCACCGCCGAGGAGACAGCCCACCGATCCAGCTGCATCAACGACAAGGCAGGATAACGCAGTTTCGAGTTACGCCGCCTCATTCGCCGTGCCGCCCGAGGGGGCTTGGGACGACGCACCTGTCCCTCGACCGCCCGTACCCGCCACCCAAATGCCACCAAGTCAATTGCTGCCCGGTGCACCAGAGGTAGGGCAAGGTATCGCACGTTCGAATTACGCTGGCTCGTTTGCCGTGCCAGCCAATCCGCGAGCCCGGGGGAACGCACCTGCCGCCCCTCAGCCATCCGCACGTGCCGCCCCTCGACCGTCCCGTCAGCTACCCCCTCCCCCAGGCGAATGGCTGCTCCAGCAGACAGTCCCTCCCGAGGTCATGGCGAGGGGTGCAGGCGCGCCACCCCAGCCGGGAGTACTGCACCCCTCTGACACGCAGATGCCGCCCCCACAACTCCCGGGGCTGGCCGCTGCGGCCAGGCTGGGACAAGATCGGTGGCAGCAGCAGCCCGGCCAAGGGGGGAGTTCTTCCCAGCCCTCCCGGCCGCAGGACCAGCAGCCCAAGGCCAGTAAGGGGATGAAGAAGTAACCTCAGGACGCGGACGGGTCAGGCGCCGCTCCCGGCGCGACGCTCGGCGAGGAGCTGCGTCTCCCAGGCGAAGGCCACACCGGAGGCACCGCCGTGCTGCGCCAGCACCTCGGCGGCGCCCGGCACGGTCTTCTCACGGGCCCAGTCGCGCTGCCACTCGCCCAACACGGCCTGCCAGGTGATCGGAACCACGCCCGCCTGGACCATGCGGCGCACAGCCATTTCGTGCGACTCCTTCGTGGCACCGCCCGAGGCATCGGTGACCGCGAAGACCTCGAAGCCCTCGCCCGCCGCCTGTATGGCTGGCATCGCCAAACAGACCTCCGTCCAGAGACCAGCGATGATCAGCTTCTTGCGCCCGGTCGCCTTGACGGCATCCACGACGCGCTCGTCCTCCCAGGTGTTGATGAAGGTCCTGTCGATCGGCTTCTGCTCCGGGAACACGTCCCGCAGTCCCTGGATGAGGTAGCCGCCGCGCTCCTCCAGCACGGTCGTCAGGATGGTCGGCACGTCGAACACCTTGGCGGTCTTGGCGAGTCCGACGACGTTGTTCACGACCATCGTCGGTTCGTGGCTGTTCAGGTTGGCGAACTGGAACGGCTGGTGGTCGATCAGTACGAGCACGCTCTCCTCGGGCGTCAGCAGGGCGTCGAGTCCGGCCTTCTTCTCGGTGCTCATGGGATTCCCCTTCTGGAGCTTCACGTCGGCCATTTGGTTGACGTGACAACTAAGCTAGAGGCAGGTAGTTGATGCGTCAACTGGCCGCCATGGGGGGCGACTTCGGGGTACGTGCCGGGTGGGCGGACACCCGCCTGAGCCGCGCCGCTACGCTCCCCCCATGAACGCAACGCCTCGCTGGCTGACCTCGGAGCAGCAGGCCGCCTGGGACGGCTTCATCCACCTGCAGGAGAAGCTGATCGGACGGCTTTCTCGCCGGGTCCAGGCCGACTCCGGGATGTCCGCCTCCGACTACCTCGTGCTGGCCAAACTCACCGAAAACGGCGGGCGGATGCGCTTCATGGACCTGGTGAAGCTGGTGGAGTGGGAGAAGAGCCGCATGTCTCACCAGGTCAGGCGGATGACGACGCGCGGACTGGTGGCCAAGGAGGATTGTCCCGACGACGGGCGCGGAGCGTTCATCGTCGCCACCGCGGCGGGCCGCAAGGCGATCGAGGACGCCGCGCCCGTGCACGTCGAGCACGTTCGCCGACTGTTCATCGACGCCCTCCCCCCTGAAGACCTCGCCGCGCTCGCCAGGATCTCGAACCGTGTCCTCGCCCACATGGAGAAGCAGCCCGACTGACGCCTAAAGGCGGACGCGGGCCCAGACGGTCTTGCCTACGGTCCGCTCCTGCACGCCCCACGCCTCGGCGAACCCCTCCACGATCGCCAGCCCGCGCCCGCGCTCGGAATCCGGCGACGCGTCACCGGCTACCGGCATCCCGTCGCCGGGGTCGGACACCTCGATGCCGACCAACTTCTCTGCGTCGTATGCGATACGCACCTCGTAGTACCTCCCGGGTACGCGGCCATGCCGTACCGCGTTGGTGGCCAGCTCCGACAGCACGAGCATCGCCAACGGGAGCGAGCCGGGCGCTACGCCCCACCCCTGCAGTGCGGCCTCGGCCGCGTGGCGTGCGCGGCGGACGGATGGGGGTACGGGTGTAAACCGCTGCTTCCAGCCATGGCAGGGATTTACGTCGTGACTTTGTGCATTCATGCCCCCACTGTCGGTGCAGGTGGCTACCTTCGCCAGTAACAGAACGTCGACTGCGGCGGACGACAACTCTGGTCGAACGGACGTTGATTGGCGTTGAGCCGCGTTGAGGGGTGGTTGAGATGCCACAGGCCAAAAAGAAGGACGCCGCACCGCCGACGGTGCAGTACTTCGCCGCTGTGCTGCGGATTCTGCGGGAGCACGCGGGACTGACGCAGGAAGAGCTGGGCAAACGGATGAACTACACCGGCTCGGCGGTGAGCGCGGTGGAGACGTGTGCGAAGCCGCCTACGGACGAGTTCATCGAAGCGGCCGAGAAGGCGCTGGACGCAGGCGGGCTATTGAGGGCCGCCATCGGCAGCCTGCGGCTGGAGCGGTACCCGGAGTTCTTCCAGGGATTCGTACAGTTGGAGCAGGAGGCGCTGAGCATCTCGTCGTACTGCACGCAGGTGATCGACGGCCTCTTGCAGACGAAGCCGTACGCCCACGCGCTACTCCGGAGCAACTACCCGCCGTTCGAGGCCGATGAGCTGGAGCGGCTGGTTGAGGCCCGCATTGACCGCAAGGCACTGTTCGACCGCAAGCCGATGGCGCTGGTCCATACCGTGATCGAGGAGTCGGCACTGCGGCGAGAGATCGGCGGCCCTGAGGTCATGCGCGCCCAGCTCCAGCACCTCGTGGAGTGCGCGGCTCGCCCCAACGTGACCATCCAGGTCATGCCATCGAACCGTGCGGAACACGCGGGCCTTCGAGGCGCGTTTACGGTTCTAGAGGCTCCCGACCAGACCTCCCTGGTCTATATGGAGAGTCACGGCGAGAGCATCCTGGTCTCCAAGCCCGACAAGGTGAACGCCTTGGCGCAGCGCTATGCCATGATCAGGTCCCAGGCTCTCGGGCCAGAGGAATCCGTGCGCTTCATCGAGCAGTTGATGGGTGAGCTATGAGCAGACTCGTATGGTTCAAGAGCAGCTACAGCGACTCAAGCGGAGGCGACTGCGTCGAGGTAGCCCTCGACTGGCACAAGTCGAGCTACAGCGATTCCGGCGGAGGCCAGTGCGTCGAGGTGGCGCAGACGCCCGCCACCGTCCACGTCCGGGACTCCAAGGTCCCGGACGGGCCGAACCTTCAGATAGCCGCGGACGCCTGGTCCGCGTTCCTCACGCTCGCCACCCGCTAGCGCGACAGCCGTCCCTTCACGCCGCGGACAGGACGAGTGAACCACTCGGGCCCTGTCCGCGTTGCTGGCCGTGAAGAAGACGTTCCGAGTCGCATAGAGGGATACCGTGCCACACGACGCCATGGTCGCCGCCGGGTACATCGCTTGGGTCAGCGAGGATGAGGGCCGCCGCCTGGAAAGGCTGCCGGACAGCGACGAGCTGGTGGATATACCGGCCATGTACGTGGGAGAAGGGCAGCACCAGCAGTACGTCCCCGCGCGGCGGCAGGCGCCGGTCGGCCGAGCGCTGCACAGCTATCTCAGCCTTGCCAACCCCGGGGCAGGGAAGTTAACAGCGGAGACACTGACCAGCATGAAAATACCCGGGAAGGACGTACCGGGGCTGGGCTGGCACATTCACCCGGACGCACTGACCGAGGCCCAATACAAGCAATGGTCAACCCCCGCGGACCGTGAACAAGCGAGCAACATCAAACGGCTCTTCACAGAAGGCCGGGTGACGCGAGGGTTCATACCGAGCACCGTCACCAAAGAGCGAAGAAACTTCACCGACGCCTGGGAGGCGGTGGCCCGCAACCGACTGCATGACAACCATGCGCGGCGCAGGATCACGGCGGGCCCGGCAGAAGCGTGGGCGCTGGCCGACCAGGGCGGGCTCCCCCTTGAGCGGTCGGCCGCAAAAGGCCGCTTGAGCATCGCCGCCAGCGCGCTGTCGACAGAGCAGGCACGACGCATGAACAATGCGGCATTCATCGGGGAGCTGTACACGAAGGACCTGCTGTCCCCAGGCCACATCGTATCGGAATCCGTTTACCGCCATCGGTTTCCGGCAGGCTGGGAATGGGTGCAGCAGGCCCTGCTCCGCATGCGCAGCCTCACCTCTTCCGGATCGGCCTCCGCGACGGAGGGCGAAAGGCGTGCGCTGATCGACAACGGGAGGATCATGCTGGTGAGCCGAAAGAACAGGAGTGGCGGGACTGTTTGGAAGATCGCTACGGGTGTGCCGAGGGAAAGCGTCGAGACGATTCTGGAGCGCATAGAGCGGCTATCGGCTGCTCAGGCGCCGTACGAATCGCAGGGGGCCCGCAGCTCGTGACGGCGCACGGCAAGACGCGACAACGCGCCCTGATCGCCTGTGCGGCGCTGGCGGCCGGTGCGCTCGCCCTCACGGCCTGCGACGGCGGCGGCACGAACGACACCGGCTCGGCCGCGCCGAAGATCGTTATCTCGGCGAAGGACGGAGCCAAGGGAGCGTCCGTCGACACGACGGGCGTGAAGGCGAACCACGGGAAGCTCACCAAGGTCACCATGACCGTGGCGGGCAGCGGTTCGGCCGTGCCGGGGGCGCTGTCGGCGAACAGTACCCGGTGGAACCCGAAGGAACGGCTGAAGCCCCGGACCACGTACCGGATCTCAGCGAGAGGCAGGGGCTCCGGCGGAGAGGCCCTGACCGCCGACTCCGTCTTCACGACGAGCGGAAAGGCGGGGGCCGGTCTCGAATACGTGGCGATGGGCAGTTCCTTCGCCGCGGGACCGGGCATCCCGCCCGGGCAGCCCGGCGGCGGGGCCACGGCATGCGGGCGGTCGGTGAACAACTACCCGAGCATCGTGGCCCGCGACACCGGGGCGCACCTGACGGACGTCACCTGCAGCGGCGCCACCACGGCGAACATCCTCAACCGTGGCCAAAGTGGGCAGCCGCCGCAGATCGACGCCGTGACCAGCACGACTCGCTTGGTCACGATCACCATCGGCGGCAACGACGTCAACTACCTCGGCAGCCTGGGCGCGTACTCCTGCCAGACCGGCGGCGGCACCAACTGCGGCACCGTGGACCAGTCCGCGATCGACCAGACCTTCGGCCTGCTGACCGACCGGCTCAAGAACGTCGTGAACGCGGTCCACGGCATCGCCCCCGACGCGGACATCTACCTGGTGAACTACTTCACCCTCCTGCCTGACGCCGGTACCTGCGCCGGTGCGCCCCTCACCACCGACCAGGCGGCGTTCGAGCGCGGCGTCGCCTCCCGCTTGGCGAACGCGACCGCCTCCGCGGCGGAGGGCACCGGGGCGACCCTGATCGACCTCGCCGCCGCCAGCCGGAGCCACGACGCGTGCTCGCCCGACCCCTGGGTGGAGGCTTACCGGCCTGCCGCGGGGCGGGTCGCCTACCATCCGAACGAGAACGGTATGCGGGCCGCCGCCCGCTTGGTGAAGTCCGCGCTCAAGGCTCCGGAGTAGCCGGAGCGCTCAGAGCCTCACCCGTCCCACGTAACCGGCAGGTGGCGGACACCGCGCGTGGATACGCCCACCTTCCACTCCACGTCCCGCTCGGCGTCGGCGAACCGCAAACCCGGCAACCGCTCAAGCAACGTGTGCAACGCGATCCGCAGTTCCATCCGGGCCAGCGGGGCGCCGAGGCAGTGGTGGGGGCCGTGGCCGAAGCCGAGGTGGGTGGCTTCGCGGCGGCGCAGGTCGAGTTGGGCGGAGTCGGTGAAGACGGACTCGTCGCGGTTGGCCGAGTTGATGGCGACGACGACCGGCTCACCGGCCCGTACGGTCACCCCGCCCAGCTCGATGTCTTCGAGCGCGTACCGGGGCTGCATGCTGCCCGAGCCGAGCGGGGTGAAGCGCAGCAGCTCCTCGACCGCCTGCGGGACGAGGGAGAGGTCCGCGCGCAGGGCGGCGAGGTGGTCGGGCTGGGTGAGCAGGACGTAGAGGAAGTTGCCGAGCTGCGTGGCGGTGGTCTCGTGACCGGCGATGAGGATCGCCTCGGACAGCGAGAGCAGTTCGTCCTCGGACAGCCGGTCGTCGTTCTCGCGCGCGGCGACCAGCGAGCTGAGCAGATCGTCCTGCGGGTCGGTGCGGCGCTGTTCGGCGAGACCGGCCATGTAGTCGCGCAGGAGGGTCCGGTAGCCCTTGATCTCTTCGAGCGTGTACTTCGTGGTGGAGAGGAACGCCTCGGACCACAGCCGGAAGTCGGCCCGGTCCTCGAAGGGGACGCCCAGCAGCTCGCAGATGACGGTGATCGGCAGTGGCAGGGCGAAGTCCTCGACGAGGTCGGCGGGGGCGCCGTCCGCCCGTATCGCGTCGACCAGGTCGTCGGCGATGTGCTGGACGCGTGGCCGTAGCCGGTCGATCTGGCGCACGGTGAACGCCTTCGTCACCAGGCGGCGCAACCGGCTGTGCTCCGGCGGGTCGAACGTGCTGATCGTGCCGGGGCCGGGCGCGTACGGCCGTACGCGCGGGGAGTCGCGGCCGACGGAGGCCGCCCGGCTGAACCGGGGGTCGCCGAGGACGAGCCGGGCGTCCTCGTAGCGCGTGGCGAGCCACCCCGGTTCGCCGTACGGGAGTTGGACCCACGCGAGCGGCTCCTCGTGGCGCAACTGGGTGTACAGCGGGGCCAGGTTCAGCTTCTCGGCCGCGAACGGGTACGTCAGGGGCTCGGCGGGCTGGGCGGACGACGTCATGCATCCTCCTTGGCGGCCGGGTGGGGGGAGGTCGGCCACCTCGGTTCGCATTGTCCGCGCCGAACACCAGGGAGATCATTAGAGATCAGTCGGCTCCGGGGGTCCGGGGGGTGATGCCGCGCCGGGAGAGCCACTGCTCGCCCCACTCGTTCAGGGCGCGGAGCAGCGATTCCAGGGACCGCGCCTCATCGGTGAGGCAGTACTCGACGTGGGGCGGCACGACGGGGTAGACGGTGCGCTCCACCATGCCGTCCTCTTCGAGTTCGCGCAGCTGCCGCGTCAGGGCGCGCGGGGCGACGCCGGGCATCTGGCGCTGCAGCTCGTTGAAGCGCATGGTCCCGTCGAGCAGGTGGAACAGGATGACGCCCTTCCACTTGCCGCCGATGATCTTGACGGTGGCCTCCATCGCACACCCCGGCACGTCTTTGAAGGGGAAGGATCGCCCTGGGGACATGTGGCCTGCACTTCCTGTTCGTGAGTCGTGTGGATTCCCGCCCCGCCGGGTGTGGGAGTGGCGGGGGGGGGGGGGGGGGGGGGCGCCCCCCCCCCCCCCCCCGGGGGGGGGGGGGGGGCCCGGGCCCCCCCCGGCGCGCCCCCGCGTCGGCACCCG
>NZ_JBHWJI010000054.1:0-18349 GCF_042731515.1 Streptomyces sp. NPDC059850 | reverse complement strand
CGGGGGCGGGGCGCGGTGTGCGCTCCGCCCCCGCCACCCAGTGTCCATGGTGGGGCCGCCCCCGCCCGCCGTCAGGCCACCGTGGCGGACAGCGGCGCGGCGGGCAGCGGCGGCTGGGAACGCTGCCAAGCCGAGCCGTAGCGGGTGTACTGCTGCGGCGGCTCGATCGCGGTGCGCAGTTCGTCGGCGGCCGTACGCGCCCAGAACGGGTCCTTGAGCATTTCCCGGCCGATCAGCACGATGTCCGCGCGGTCGCTCCGCACGATCTCCTCCGCCTGCCGGGCGTTCTCGATCAGACCCACCGCACCGGTCTTGATGCCGACCTCGCGCCGGATCAGTTCGGCGGCGGGCACCTGGTAGCCCGGGTAGGAGGCGACCTTCACGGGGGCGATGCCGCCCGAGGAGGTGTCGATCAGGTCGACATCCTGCTCCTTCATCCACCGGCCGAAGGTGACGAAGTCCTCCGGGGTGTTTCCGCCCTCGGCATGGTCCGTGGAGGAAACGCGCACGAAGAGCGGGCCGTCCCATTCACCGCGCACGGCGTCGATGACTTCGCGCACGATCCGGTAGCGGTTCTCGTGGCTGCCGCCGTATTCGTCGTCACGCTGGTTGGACAGTGGGGAAAGGAATTGGTTCAGCAGATAACCGTGGGCCGTGTGCACCTCGACCACGTCGAATCCGGCCGCCTTCGCGCGGATCGCGGCCTTGCGGAAGCCCTCGACGACGTCCTTGATGCCCTCGACCGTGATCTCCTCCGGCACCCGCGTGTCGGGACCGAACGGGAGCGCCGAGGGAGCGACGGGCGTGATGGAGTCGACGCCGACCTGCCGCCCGGCGTGGCCGAGCTGCGCGCCCGCCTTCGCCCCGAAGCCGTGGATCACCTCGGTCAGCCGGGTCAGCCCCTCGATGTGGCTGTCGTCGTAGATCCCGATGTCGCCCGGGCCGATCGGCCCGTTGGCCAGCACCGCCGCCGTCTCCAGCATCACCAGCCCGGCACCGCCGAGGGCGCGCGCGCCGTAGTGCACGAGGTGGAAGTCGCGGACGTGGCCGCCTTCGTCAGCGGAATGCATGCACATCGGGGACATCGCGATCCGGTTGCGGAATTCGGTACCGCGGATCGTGATCGGCTCGTAAAGCTTGGCAGACAAGGGAACTCTCTCCTCAATTCGGAGGCGCGGACGTTCGCGCCACCTACGAGGCTAGGCAATATGCCCTCCGCGCGGCAGTACGCACTTTTATTTCCCGTACTGACAAAATTGTCACCGCCTGATGCGCGCGCGACCGCTCTCCAGCTCCTCGCGGGCCACCTCCACGAACGCCTCGCGCCGCTCCCGCTTGACCGGCGACCGCCCCCGTTCGCTGCGCATCAGCGCGTGCAGTTCCTTGGTGTAGTCGTGGGCTGACTGGGCCGCGTCGGTGGAACACACCAGCTCGACGGCCTTCGTCGCCAGCCAGAGGTCATGCAGCCGCACGTCCTCGGGGTCGTCGAGGGTCGGCATGCCGAGCTTTCGGCGGTCCAGGATCAACTCGACCCGCTGCACCGCCTTTAAGTACCCCGATATCGCCTCCTTGCGCTCCGACCGCGCGGCGTCCGCCCGGTGCCGGTGGTCGCGCTGCACCTCGACGCGATTCGCCAGGTGCTGCCCTACGAGGGTCCCCGCCGTCCCGAGCAGAACGCCGATCAGGGCGAGGACCGTGCCGTTCGTAAGTCCATCCACGCCACCTAGCTTTGATCATGATCCGGCGATCCGCCAGACCGTTCGGAGGGCCGCGTCGCGTCGTCCTCCGAAAGCAGCGCGTGCACGCGTCGCAGGACGTCGATCTGGGCCTCGTTGTAGAACTCGACCAGCGCGTGCGCGACGACCGACTCGGCGATCGCCCGCCCCCGGTGGGAGGACGCTTCCAGGTCGCGCAGGATCGGGTGGTCCTGCTGCTGTCTGCGGGCTACGGGCGCGAGGCGCCGCGCGAGCTGCTGGCGAACGTCCTCGGGCGCGTCCTCGGAAAGGGCCTCGAACCGCGCGTCGATGTCGCTTCGCGGCGCGGACAGCTGCTCCTGGAGAGCGGACATCGCCGAGGGGGTGAGCAGGCTGGAGCACGCCAGCAGGAAGGACCGCGCCGCATCCGGCAGGTCGTCGGCGAGTGTGCGGAAGTCCAACGGCATATCGAGGGAGGCCTGGTTGTCGAGGATCGCCCCCAGTTCCCGTCGCATCCGCTGCTGACGTTCGATGCTCGCCGCGAGTTCCGCGTCCAGGGCGCGCAGGATCTGCTCCGCCTTCTCGTCGGAGGCCCCGACCGAGGGGATGTCCGACAGCGGCACGCCGAGGTCGACCAGCCTGCGGATGCGCAGCAGGCGGACCAGGTGCGTGACCCCGTACCGCTTGTAGCCGTTGGGCGCTCGTTCCGGCTCGTCCAGCAGGCCGATCGCGTGATAGTGCCGGACGGTTTTCAGCGTCGTACCGGCGAGTTCGGCCAGCTGACTCGTGCTCCATGCCACGGCAAGGCCCTTCCTGGACGGAAGCCCATTCAAGACCGTGCCCCTGGGGCACGGTCAACCTCCGACCGC
The DNA here is from genome assembly GCF_042731515.1 of Streptomyces sp. NPDC059850. NCBI lineage: Bacteria > Bacillati > Actinomycetota > Actinomycetes > Kitasatosporales > Streptomycetaceae > Streptomyces > Streptomyces sp. NPDC059850. The sequence goes on along the minus strand of NZ_JBHWJI010000054.1, from coordinate 15,786 downwards.
GCCGGGTTGACCATGCCCCAAGGGCACGGAGTGCGATGGGCGGCGACCACGGACGTGCGACGGGGATACGGAGACTGGGCATGAAACGACCGGACATGAAACGACGACGCGGTATCGGCCGAAGCTCGGCCCTGGCGGTCGTCCTCGGCCTCGGCGGCTCGCTGCTCGCGGCGCCCGCCGTCGCGGACGGGGCGCGGGCGCCGCAGGTGCGGTGGGGCAGCTGCCCCGAGGACGTCGTGGCCGAAGCGGCCCCGACCGTGCTGCAGTGCGCCACCGTGCCCGTACCGGTGGACTACGCCGACCCCGGCAGCGACCGGATCGACCTCATGATCTCCCGGCTGGCCAGTACGAACCCGGACAAGCGGCGCGGGACGCTCATGCTCAACCCGGGCGGCCCGGGCGGGTCCGGACTGGCGCTGCCCGCGCTGCTGGTGGCCCGTGGCGTTCCCGCCAGCGTCCTGGACAGCTACGACCTGATCGGCATGGACACCCGGGGCATCGGCCACTCGGCGCCGGTCACGTGCGGGTTCACGCCCGACGGCCCGTACCTCGCCAACATCCCTCCGTACGCGGTCGACGACGCGGCGGTCACCCGACAGACGAAGGTGGCGAAGCAGGTGGCCGAGCAGTGCGCGCGCCACGACCGCGACGGACGGCTGCGCCACCTGACCACGGCGAACACCGCCCGCGACCTGGACCGTATCCGGGCCGCGCTCGGCGAGGAGAAGACCAGCTACCTGGGCTACTCCTACGGCACGGCGCTGGGCGCCGCCTACGCGTCGATGTTCCCCGAGCGCTCCGACCGCATCGTGCTCGACAGCAACATCGGTGACACCCACCTCGACCGCGACGGCCTGCGCCGCTACGCCCTCGGGATGGAGCAGTCGTTCCCCGACTTCGCGCAGTGGGCCGCCGCACGGCACGGCAGCTACGGCCTGGGCCGCACGCCCGCGCAGGTCCGCAGGACCTACCTCACCCTGGCCGCGCGGCTCGACAAGGCTCCGGTGGCGGGCTTCGACGGCAGCCTGATGCGGATGTACACCTTCGGCAATCTGTTCAAGAAGACGCAGTACCCGAAGCTGGCCCAGCAGTTGCAGGCGCTGGCAGGCGGCGACGGCACGGCAGCCCGCCGCCCGCTGTCGCAGAACGCCACCGCAGACGAAGTACCGTCCTCGTTCGACAACTCCCTGTCGGTGTTCCTCGCCGTGACCTGCAACGACGTCAAGTGGCCCAAGGATGTCGACACCTACCGGAACGGCGTCGCCAAGGATCGCGCCCGCTACCCGCTGTTCGGCGCCGCCACCGCCAACATCACGCCCTGCGCCTTCTGGCCGCACACCCCTGCCGAGCCGCCGGTCCCGGTCAACGACGACGGCCCGCGCAACGTGCTCCTCGTACAGAACCTGCGCGACGCGCCGACGCCGCACCAGGGCGGGAAGTTGCTGCGCCAGAAGTTCGCGAACCGCTCCCGGCTCGTCAGCGTCGACGACGGCGGCCACGGCGCCTACGTCCTGGGCGACAACCCCTGCGCGCTGAACACCACCACGCGCTACCTCGTCGAGGGCACGATGCCGGAAAAGGACATGCTCTGCCGCGCGGCGGAACACCGCCGTCCCATGAGCCGGGGGAGGTGAGCGGCCGAGGTTCCCAGGCCGGTGGGGATGTCGAGGCGGCGGTGCGGGCGGCCGGGGAGGTCGCGGCGCAGGTCGTCCTCCTTGTAGCGGTGGCAGCCCTGGTGCCAGGTGAGGATGCCCGACAGCCAGTTCTCCAGCTCGCGCACGTAGCCGTCCAGGATGCGGCGGGCGTCCGGACCCAGCTTGAAGTCCTCGTACACAACGGGGAGTTCGTGCTGCGCGACATGCTGGAACTGGCGCATCCGGGAGGTCATCAGATCGTGGATGATGCCGAGGGCGGTCGGGTAGTCGCAGTCGAAGAAGTTCTGGACGACCAGGACACCGTTGTGCACCTCGCCCTCGTACTCGATCTCCTTCTGGTAGGAGAAGACGTCGTTGAGGAGGCAGGCGTAGTCCGCGGCGGCGTTCTCCAGGGAGCGCAACGGGCCGCTGCGGTAGATCTCGGGTGGGACCTGCTGCCCGTGGGCCAGTCGGCACAGGCTCATGGTGAGGTCGGAGCCGAAGGTCATCCGGCGCATCTCGATGTAGTCGACGGGGTCGGGGATACGGTTCTGGGCCTGGTTGGCCAGTTCCCACAGCCAGCTGGAGGTCATGTCCTCGATGGCCGTGCGGAAGGTACGGCGGGCCTGCGGGGTCATCGGGCCGGCGGTGCGGGTCCAGAGATCGGCCAAGCCGCGCTCCAGCGCGTTGGCGGGGGTGGGCGGCGCGGAGCCGTCCACCGGCATGAAGGACGAGAGCCGCTGGTTGGCGGCCGTCGCCCCGGCCAGGTCCCGGGTGCGGCCGAAGACGACGGGGAAGTAGTCGTCCCCGTACGTGCCCCAGGTCAGCCAGCCGGAGGTGATGTCGAGCTGCTCGGGGGTGGCGTCGGGGTGGATGCCGGCCGCGCACAGGGGGAAGTCGAAACCGGCGAGCTTGCGCTCGTTCCAGATGTGCGAGCCGGGGATGCCGGGCTGGGCTTCGAGCATGCCCATGCGGCGCCCCCACTCGACCACGTTCCGCCGGGCACCGTCCAGGTACGGACTGAGCCGGGTGGTGAACGGCATGAAGAAGTCGGGCAGTTGAGAGGGCCCCACGCGCTGATGCGGGACGTGGGTGAAGCTCCGCAGCCGGCCGGCCTCGGCCCGGCGGGTGGTCGTCAGCCCGATCCGCGCCGCCGAGGTGCCCAGCCCGCTCGGCCCGCTCGGCAGGAGCGGGAACCCGCCGAGCCCCGCCCGGGCCGGGCTCCCCTCCGTCCCGCTCCCGTTCATGTAGCGGCTGGACCGCATGTGCCATTCGTGGCCGCCCGACTGCCAGTCCTGCAACCCCTTGACGTAGGCGAGGACGGCCGCGCACTGGTCCGGGCTCAGGCCGGTCTCGGCGAAGAGCGGGGGGAGTTCGGTGAAGACGGTGTTCTCGAACTGCTGGAGGCGGGAGGTGAGCAGGTCGTTGACGGCGTCGGCAGCCTCCTGGGTGGCGCAGCCGAGGAAGGTCTCCAGGACCAGCACGCCGTTACTGTTCTCTCCCTCCTCTTCGACCTCGCGCTGGTACGAGAACAGGTCGTTCCGCAGGTGCACGGCGTCGGAGAAGCTGTCCCGCAGCACCTGCAACGGGCGTGAGGCGGCGACCGGCGCGGGCACCTCGGCCCCGATCGCGTACTCGACCAGCCCCGCCGACCAGGGGGCACCGCCGACCTTGCGGCGCATCTCGATGTACTCGACGGGGTTGGGAATGCGGTGGGCGTTGATGTTGGACAGCTCCCACAACGACTCGTTGAGGAGGTTCTCGGTGCTCTCCGCGAACCGCGCCCGCCAGTTCGCCGACATGCTCGGCACCGTACGGGTCCACAGGTCGGCCAGACCGGCCTCGACCGGGTTCGTCGGCTCGGGGACGGCCGCGGCCGGGTCGGTCGGCATGAAGAGCGGCAGCCGGTCCAGGTACGCCTTGGCGCCCTCCCGGTCGTTCGTGTACTTGAATTCCTCGAGGAAGTGGTCGTCGAAGAAGAAGACCCACACGTACCAGTCGGTCACCAGGGAAAGGGCCGGGCCGGGCGCGTCGGGGTGGGTGTAGGCGCACAGCAGGGCGTAGTCGTGCGCGTCGAGGTCCCGCTCCTCCCAGACCCCCGAGCCTTCGAGCATGCCCATCTCACGGGCCCACCGCTTCGAATGCTGCCGCGCCTCCTCCAGATGAGGGTTCAGACGCGCGGGGTGCGGCATGTAGAAGTCCGGCAGTTCAAAAGGCTGTGTCACGGGTGCCCGGCCCTTTCCTGAATGCGAAACGTGCGATCAAGCCGTGTCCGGCGGATCACCCAGGGGCGCGCACCCTGATCCGCCGAGCATCTCTAGTCCCCGTAGTGACCGATTTCGACGTCTTCGAGAATGCCGAGCGCGTCCGGGACGAGTACCGCCGCGGAGTAGTAGGTACTGACCAGGTAGGAGATGATCGCCTTCTCATCGATGCCCATGAAGCGGGCGTTGAGGCCGGGCTCGATCTCGTCGGGGATGCCGGTCTGGTGGAGGCCGACGACGCCCTGGTCCTCCTCGCCCGTGCGCATGGCCAGGATGGAGCTGGTGCCGGTGGAGCTGACCGGGATCTTGTTGCAGGGCAGGATCGGGATGCCGCGCCAGGCCGGCACCTGGTGGCCCTCCAGCTCCCCGCCCTGCGGGTAGAGCCCGCGCTTGTTGCACTCCCGGCCGAAGGCCGCGATCGCCTTCGGGTGGGCCAGCAGGAACTGGGTCTTGCGCCGCCGCGAGATCAGCTCGTCGAGGTCGTCGGGGGTGGGCGGGCCACTGTGCGTACGGATGCGCTGCTTCAGGTCGGCGTTGTGGAGGAGACCGAAGTCACGGCTGTTGACCAGCTCGTGCTCCTGCCGCTCGCGCAGTGCCTCAACCGTGAGACGGAGCTGCTGCTCCACCTGGTTCATGGGGTCGTTGTAGAGGTCGGCGACGCGGCTGTGCACGCGGAGCACGGTCTGGGCGACGCTCAGCTCGTACTCACGGGGGCTGAGCTCGTAGTCGACGAAGGTTCCGGGCAGGGTCCACTCGCCCTCGTGTCCGGAGGCCAGGTCGATAACGGCCTCTCCCTGCTTGTTCTGCGGCGGGCGGGCGGCGGATCCGAGCGCCTCCAGGTGCGTGCGCAGCCCTTCCGAGCGGCCCTGGACCTCCTCGAAAGCCGCCCGGGACAGGCTCAGGACGGTGCACGCCGTCACCGCGCGCACCGTGAACTCCCACTCGCCGGTCGAGCCGGTCAGCAGCCCCTCGCCGACGTAGTCGCCGTCCGCGAGCACGCCGAGGACGGTCGGGTCGCCGTACTTGCCGGTGCCCAGCTTGTTGCCCTTGCCGTGCGCGATGAGAACGACCTCGTCGGCCGGGCGGCCCGACTCCACGATGGTCTCGCCCGCGGCCACCTCCCGCTGCTCGAACCGCTCCGCCAGCGCGCCCAGGGCCTGCTCGTCCGCGAAGTCCCGCAGCGGCGGCAGCTCACGCAGCTCGGCGGGAATGACCCGGACGTCCGTGCCGGTGGCGACGAACTCGACCCGGCCGTCGCCGAGGGTGTGCGTGAGCCGGCGGTTCACCCGGTACGCACCTCCGGAGACCTGCACCCACGGCAGCAGGCGCAGCAGCCACCGCGAGGAGATGCCCTGCATCTGCGGAGGGGTCTTGGTCGTACTCGCCAGATTCCGCGCGGCAGCCGTGGCCAGGCTCTGCTGCGGCTGCCGGCCGTCCTGGTCGGCAGGGGGCGGGTCGAACGGCAGGGACATGAAGGCGCCATCCATCCATGAGAGCGGGAGAAGGAACGACAGATCGCAACTGTCGGGGCGCAAGAAAATGATCTTCGCCCGCACTGGACCCTAACATTCCGCTCTCGGTGGGCAACTAGGTGTGCTGGATGAGAAGTTCCCGGTCAAAGCGAGCCGATTCGGGCCCGCACCAGGCCGGTTGCGACCGCCCTGTCGGCGGCGAGGTCGTCCAGCGAACGGATGGGCTGGGTAGCCTTCGCCGCCGGCACGCGGGGCATGACTCGAACCGACACGCAGCTCAGCGGAGGCGCTCGCTTCCGCAAGGTGACCGGGGTCTGGGGTGCTCGTTTGAACGGCCCTGGCGGCGGGTGCATGCTCGGTAAGGAGGAGATGGGCGCCATGAACGCCGAGGGCCCGGGGACCGCCGTGATCACGGTCGATGAGTTCGGCATCGTCACGGGGTGGAATCGCGGTGCCGAGTGGGCGCTGGGGCATACCGCGGAGGACGCCGTGGGGCGGCGGGTCGGGGAGTTGTTCGTGGTGGAGGGCGGGGTGCCGTTCTGGGATGGGGCGGCGGGGCGGGACGAGTGGGTGGGGTGGCTTTCGGTGCGGTGCGCCGATGGGCGGCGGGTGCGGGTGCGCGGGGCGGGGCACCGGCTGATGGATCGCGCCGCGCGGGGGCAGTGGGTGGTGATGGCGCCGGTCGGGGAGGGCGAGGCGGCGCCCCTGCCACGGCAGCAGGAGGTGGAGCGGGCGGTCGTGGACTGGCTGTTCTCGCGCTCGCCGGTGGCCGTGACCATGTACGACACGGACCTGAAGTGCATTCGGCAGAACGCCGCCATGACGCGGATGGCCGGGATCTCGGAGGCCGACCGCAAGGGGTTGCGGCTGCCGGAGGTGCTGTCGGGGCCGGACGCGGCGGCGTGGGAGCGGCGGCTGCGTCGGGTGCTGGAGACGGGCGAGACCGCCTTCAGCGGGGAGATGCGGGGGCGGCTGCCCTCGAACCCCGACCGGGACTCCGTCTTCCTGGCCTCGGCCTCCGCCCTGCGGGGCACGGACGGGCGGACGCTCGGGCTCTGCACGACGGTCGCCGACGTCACCCCGCAGATCCGGTACCGGGAGCGGCTGACGCTGCTGAACGAGGCCAGCACCCGGATCGGCAGCACCCTGGACGTGATGCGCACCGCGCGGGAACTCGCCGACGCGGTGGTGCCCCGGCTCGCCGACTGGATCACCGTCGATCTGCTGGAGACGCTGCTCAGGGGCGATGAGCCCGGTCCGTTCACCGGGGTGGTGGCGCTGCGCCGGGCGGCGAACCAGTCGATCATAGAGGGGGCGCCCGAGGCGGTGCGGCAGCCGGGCGAGGTGGACTTCTACCCGCCGTACACGCCCGCGGTGCGCTGCATGGCGACGGGCCGGTCGGCCCGGCACCGGGTCACGGACCGGGACATGAGGGACTGGCTGGAGCGCGATCCGGCGCGGGCGGAGAAGTTCCGGGAGTACGGGTTCCAGTCGATCATGGGGGTGCCGATCCGGGCGCGCGGGATGACCCTGGGCATCGCCATGTTCTACCGGCGGACCAGGGATCCGTTCACGAAGGACGATCAGCTGCTCGCCGAGGAGCTGGTGGCCCGGGCCGCCATCTGTCTGGACAACGCACGCCGCTTCGACCGCGAGCGCACCGCCGCGCTCAGCCTCCAGCAGAGCCTGCTGCCGCAGGGGACGCCCGCGCAGGCGGCGGTCGAGACCGCGTCCCGCTATCTGCCCGCGGGCGGCCGGTCGGGGCTGGCGGGCGACTGGTTCGATGTGATCCCGCTGTCCGGGGCGCGGGTCGCGCTGGTGGTGGGCGATGTGGTCGGCCACGGCATCGGCGCGGCGGCCACCATGGGACGGCTGCGCACGGCGGTCCGTACCCTCGCGGACGTCGATCTGCCGCCGGACGAGCTGCTGACGCATCTGGACGACGTGGTGATCCGGCTCGCCGCGGAGGCCGAGGGCGGTGGGGGCGGCCGCGATACCCCCGGTGATCCCGGCGATCCCGCCATCCTGGGCGCGACCTGCACGTACGCGGTCTACGACCCCGTCTCGCGGACGTGCACGCTGGCCCGGGCCGGGCATCCGCCGCCCGCCGTGGTCACCCCGGACGGCGAGGCGCGGCTGCTCGATCTGCCCGCCGGGCCGCCGCTCGGCCTCGGCGATCTGCCGTTCGAGGCGGTGGAGGTGGAGCTGCCCCCGGGCAGTCTGCTCGCGCTCTACACTGACGGGCTGCTCGGCTTCCGCGAACGGGAACGCGAACTGGACGGCGCGCTGGCGGCGTTGTGCCAGACGCTCACCGACCGCGCGCCCACCCTCGACGCGCTGTGCGACCGCGTGCTCGGCGATCTGCTGCCGGACCCCCCGGCCGACGACGCCGCGCTGCTCGTCGCCCGCACCCGGGCCCTGGGCACGGACCGGTTCGCCGTACGGGACCTGGCGGCGGACCCGGTCGCCGTGGCGTCCGCCCGCGCGTGGGCGTCGCGCCGCCTCGACGCCTGGGGGCTGGGCGACGCGTCGTACATCACGGAGCTGGTGGTGAGCGAGCTGGTCACCAACGCCATCCGGCATGCGGAGGGCCCTCTTCAGCTGCGGCTGATCCGCGACCGGACGCTGATCTGCGAGGTGTCCGACGCCAGCAGCACCGCGCCCCATATGCGCCGGGCCCGCCTCTCGGACGAGGGCGGCCGGGGTCTGCTGCTGGTCGCCCAGCTCACCCAGCGGTGGGGCACCCGGCACACCCACGCGGGCAAGACGATCTGGTGTGAGCAGCTGGTCGGGTCACATCCCTGAACGGGACCTGTGAAAGCGAAGAACTTCGTTCATTGATATGGACACGTCATCGCCCCTGGCCTACGTTGACGCCCGGTCCAGACCAAGACGACTGGAGGTGGGCACATGCCCGCGTTACGCAAGAGAGTCAGGGTGGGCGTCGCCATCGGCGCGCTCATGGCCGCGCTGACGGGGACCGCCACCGCGCACGGCGCGGAGGCCGCCGCCGATCCGACCGACGGGTGGACGGAGAAGACGTACACGTACAGCATGCAGAAGCCGTACGACCTGGATCTCAGCGACCGCTACAGCTACAACTCCGGCACCAAGACCCACACCATGTGGGTGAACTCCACCGACAAGCCCTTCGAGGAGGGCAATTCGACCAATCCGCGCACCGAGATGCGCTGGAAGAACGACTACACCACGGGCAAGCGGATGTGGGACGCCGACGTGTACATCCCGTCCGGCACCAACGGCGCGGACATCATGCAGATCCTGCGCACCAAGCGCCCGTCCGGGACCCCCGCCACCGACATCATGTTCCGGGCGTCCAGCGCGAACGGCGGCACGCTCAAGCGCTACACGAACGAGACCATCAAGACCGGGATCTACAACACCTGGTGGAACCTCAAGGTCGCCCACGACGCGAGCGCCGGGACGATCCAGGTCTACGCCGACGACAAACTGGTCCTGACCGCCGACGACCGCGGCGAGGCCACCCGCTACTTCAAGAACGGCGTCTACCACCACGGTTCGGGCAAGGCGGAGGCCCGCTTCCGCAACGTGCGCTACTGGACGAAGTAGCGGCCCGCCCGTACGTCATGTCGGCCGCCGAACGCGGCGGCCGACACGAAGCGGCCGGGCGCCCGGCGGCTCAGGTGGTGAGCCAGTCGGTGTAGTGGGTGGGGGCGAGGCGGGCGTCGCCCTTGGTGGTGAGGACGTCGCCGCGGACGGCGGCGTACATGCCCGCGGTGTCGTCGAGGACGACCTCGCGGCCGTCGGAACGCGCGTCGACGGTGACCCGGCCGAGTTCGTCGAGGGTGAAGACATCGGGCCCGCCGATGTCGCGGGTGCCGTTCAGCGGGGCACCGACGGCGACCTCGGCGACGGCGTCGGCGACGTCCTGCGCGGCGATCGGCTGGATCGGTGTGGCGGGCAGGCGGACGGTGTCGCCGTCGGTGGTCCAGGACAGGACCGCGTCCATGAATTCCATGAACTGGGTGGCGCGGACGATCGAATACGGGACCGGCCCGGCCTTGAGGATGTCTTCCTGGAGGACCTTGGCCTGGAAGTAGTCCAGCTCGGTCACCTTTTCCGCGCCGACGATCGAGAGAATGACGACGTGCCGCACCCCGCCCTTCTGGGCGGCGGCCAGCAGGTTGTCCATCGAGGTCTGGAAGAAGGCCGTGGAGGCGGCGTCGAAGGTCGGGGAATTCGTCAGGTTGATGACGGCGTCAGCACCGGCCACCGCCTGTTCCAAGCCCTTTCCGGTGACGATATCGACCCCGGTGGAGGGCGAACACGCCACGGCCTCATGGCCCGCCGCGTTCAGTTTCTTCACGACCTTCGATCCGATGAGGCCGGTACCGCCGAGAACTGCGATCTTCATGGTCACCTTCGTTTCAGGGTCGGGCGGGGCGCGGGGCGCGCCGGTCCGTGCGCTGGGCCAGTTCCTCGTCGTCGACCAGGGTCAGCATGGGCTGGTCCGGGGCGCACATCATCGTCACGAGGAAACGGCTCCAGGAATCCGTTCGGTTGTTTCCGTCCTGGTAGTGGATGACATCGCCGCCCGGCTCCCAGAACGTCTCTCCGGCCCTGATCACGCGCTCCGGCTCGCCTTCCAGCTCGAAGAGCATCTCCCCTTCGAGCATGTATCCGAACGCGGGGCCGGAATGCCGGTGCGGAGGGGTGCCCGGGTCACCCGGGGGATATTCGATGAGGACGGTCATCGCCTCGGCGCCCTCCGGAATGAACGGCGGCGTCGCGGTCTGGAGTGTGGTCAGCGCCGTCTTCCACGCTTCGGATGGTGGTTTTTTGCTCGGCATGGGTCATAAGTAAAGACCGGAGCGGCCTCCCGGCCGTCGCGACCCGCGCTAATCCCGCGCTAATCCCCGATGAACGTGACCGTCTCGCCGAGCGGCGCCCGGCCCGTGCGCGCGTCATTCACCGTGGTGTCCTCGAATCCGATCGACATGCCGCAGAAAAGCATCAGCTCATCCGGGGGCGACAGGACCTCCGCGACCGTCCGGTGGAATTTCGCCCACGCCATCTGCGGGCAGCTGTGCAGCCCTTCGGCGCGGAGCAGCACCATCACGGTCTGCAGATACATGCCGACGTCGGACCACTGAGCCGGGCCCAGGTCGCGGTCGATGTAGCAGAACAGGGCGGCGGGCGCGCCGAAGCAGTCCCAGTTCGCGGAGGCGGCCCGCTGACGTGCCTCGATGTCCTCGCGCGGAATGCCGAGGGCGCCGTAGCGCTGCTCACCGAAAGCGGACCGGCGCTCGCGGTACGGGGATTTCAGCGCGGGCGGGTACTGCGTGTACTCCGGCTCGTCCCAGGGGTCGCCCATCGCCAGCCGCTCGCCCGCGCGCTTCTTCAGCTCGGCCAGCGGCCCGCCGGTCACCACGCAGGCGTGCCACGGCTGGAGGTTCGACCCGGACGGTGCCCACGCGGCGGCGGACAGCACGCGCTCCAGCGTCTCCCGTGGGACGGGCCGGTCGGTGAATCCGCGCACCGCTCGTCGGGTGGTGACCGCCTCATAGACGTCCACGATCGCCTGCCTCCCAGCCGTTCGGCTTCCCTCAAGCTTCGTTACACTCGCAACCGTATCATTCGATACTGTCTCGTGTGAGACTACAGCCTCAGGTAGCCCAGCATCAGGAGAAAACCCATGGTCACGCTGTTGCACATCGACTCGTCCGTGCTCCCCGGCGAGGCGTCCTCGTCCCGTTCGGTCGCGGCCGCCTTCCGTACGGCCTGGGAGGAGCAGCACCCGGAGGGCACCGTGATCTACCGCGACGTCGCCGCCCGCCCGGTCCCGCACATCACCGCCGACGCCTGGTCCGCCGGTTACGCCGAACCGGCCGGGCACACCCCGGAGCAGTCCGCCGCGTTCGCCGCGCGCATCACGCTCATCGAGGAGCTGGAGCGGGCGGACGCCGTGCTGATCGGCGCGCCCATGCACAACTTCTCGATCCCCTCGACCCTCAAGGCGTGGCTGGACAACGTGCTCCTGCTCGGCCGTACCGCGGGCGAGGCCCCCTCGGCCCAGGGCACCCCGGTCACCGTCATCGCCAGCCGCGGCGGATCGTACGCGCCGGGCACCCCGCGCGAGGGCTACGACTTCGTACAGAACTACCTGGAGGCCGTCCTCAAGGGCACCCTCGGCCTGGACCTCGACTTCATCGTCCCGGAACTCACCATGGCGCCCCGCAACCCGGCCATGTCCGGGCTGATCCCCCTCTACGAGGCGTCGCGCGAGCGCGCCTTCCAGGACGCGGCCACCAAGGCCAAGGCGCTCGCGGAGCGGCTGGCCACGAAGGCCGCGTGAGGCGCGGGCGCGCCTACGCCCCGGCGTCGGCGGGGTGGGCGAGCCGGGTCAGCAGATCCGTCAGCTGCCCCGGCTCGCCGGGAGCCAGGTCGGCGACCAGCCGCTCGGCCAGCGGCTCCGCCGCCACATGGGCCGCGTCGTAGAGGTCGAGGCCCTGCCGCGTGATCTCCACCGCCCGCACCCGCCGGTCCCCCGGCACGGACTTGCGGACGGCCAGCCCCTTGCGCTCCAGGTCGTCCACGATCCGCATGATGCCCGCTTTGTCCGACCCCGTCGCCGTCACCAAGTCCCGCTGCACGGTGGGGCCCTGGTTGACCAGCTCGATCAGTACGGAGAAGTGCCGCAGCTCGATGCCGAGCGGCCGCAGCGCCTCCGCCATCACCGAGGCCGCGTGCGCGTGCGCGCGGCGCAGCAGCAGGCCGAGGGCGAAGGGCGACTCGTCCCCGGGGCGGTCTGTCGCACGCGAGACGGTGCTCTTACGGGGAGAGTCCTTGGTCATTTTCGTGACGGTAGCACTCGAAATCAGCCGTGCCGGGCCGGAGCGGCGGCCCTCGGTGCAGACTTGAGGCCATGAGCAGACCCAGGGTGCGACTGCGTGCGGTAGACCGGGACGATCTCGCGGTCTTCTTCGACTACCACCGGGACACGGAGGCCATCCGCATGGCTGCCTTCACCGCCGAGAACCCGGACGACCGGAGCGCCTTCGACGAGCGCTGGGACCGGATCCTCGGCGACGACACCGTGGTCAAGCGGACGGTGCTCTACGACGGGCAGGTGGCCGGGAACGTGCTGGGGTTCGCGCAGTACGGCGATCCGTCCGTCGGCTACTGGATCGGGCGCGAGCACTGGGGCAAGGGGATCGCCACGCACGCGCTGACCGCGTTCCTGGAGGAGATGCCGACGCGCCCCCTGTACGCCCGGGTCGCGGCCGACAACGCGGGGTCGCTGCGAGTGCTGGAGAAGTGCGGGTTCCGGGTGGCCCGGGAGGAACGGGCGTTCGCGGCCGCGCGGGGGCAGGAGATCGGCGAGCTGGTGCTGATCCTGGGGTGACCTGCGGCGGGCGTTCACCCGAGGGCGATGAGCCCGAGCGCCACCCCCGCACCCAGCAGCCCGGCCGCCTGGGCCCGGGTGATCCGCTCCCGCAGTACGGTCAGCGCCAGCAGCACCGGCACCGCCGGATAGAGCGCGGAGAGCACGACGGCGACCGACAGCAGCTCCTGCCGGGTGGCCAGCAGATAGAGGACGGTGGCGAGCGTACCGAGCGCTCCCGCCCCGGCCGCCGTGACGGCGGCCCGCCGGGGCAACCGCATCGTCGCCCCCGCCGCCGGGAGCAGCGCCAGGATGACGGCCACCGACACCACACGGCTGACCACCACCGGCCACCACCCGCCATCGCCGGGGACGCGGCCGAGCGCGAAGAAGTGCACGGCGAGCCCGAGCCCCGCGACGAGGGCGATGGCGAGGGGTCCGGTGCGGCGGCTGCCGCTGTCGGCTCGTACGTCGGCGCGGGAGATCAGCCAGAGGGCCGGGAGGGCCAGGGCCATGCCGGTCAGGGCCACGGGCGAGGGGCGGTCGCCCAGGAGGGCTATACCGGCGGCCACCGGGATGCCGACCGCCGTGATGTCGCTGACCGGGACGACCACGCTCATCGGCCCCGTGTTCATCGCCCAGTACAGGCAGGCCACCCCCACGCCCGTACCCACCCCCGACAGGGCGCCCCACGCCAGGGCCGAGGGCGGGGCGGGGGCGGCGTGGGTGAGGAGCACGGGGACCAGGCTCACCGCCGTACCGCCCGTCTGGGCGCAGGCGGCGACCGTCACGCCGTGGTGGCGGCGGGAGACCAGACCGCTGAGGAAGTGGGTGGTGCCGAAGCACAGCGCGGAGGTGAGGGCGAGCAGTTCACCCATGACGGGGTCACTCCTCGGCGGCGGAGGCCGCGCGCGCGGCCTCCGCCGCGCGGTCCGCTGCGCCGACCGGGCAGGGGGCGCCCTGGTGGACGCAGGCGTCGCGGTCGCACATGCGGCACATCCGGTCGGCCGCGCCGCAGCCCTGGTAGAGGCCGTCGAGCAGCTTGGCCAGCAGTCGGCCGAGGTCGCGGACCTCGGTGCGGTCCAGGCCGTTCAGCACCCCGGCGAGGTGGGAGGTGCGGGCGGTCAGCAGGTGTTCGGCGGTGCGCCGCCCGTGGGAGGTGGGGTGGACGCCCGTCCAGTTGCCGACCGTACGCCGCCGCTCGACCAGGCCGGACCGCTCCAGACCGTCGACCATCCGCACCGCGGCGGACTGGGTCAGCCCCACCCGGCGACCCAGCTCGGTCACGCTCACGCCGGGGTCGGCGTGCAGGACGATCAGGGCGGCGGCCGCGCTCATGCTGAGGCGGGAGGCGGCGGCCGGGGCGGTGAGCAGGTCGTCCGTGACGGCCAGCGCCGCGGCGCCGAGCAGGTTCGCCACGCGTTCGATGTCGGGTTCCGCGTCGGGTTCGGTGCCGGATTTCGCGTTGGAGGTATGCATGACTCATGCATACCCTGCTTCGGGTGACTGCAATCAGAGGCCGCCAGGGTGAGAGGATCGGACCGGACGGTGTGGTACGTCGCGACGGGAGGCACCGCGTGTCGGTGGAGATCACCTGGTGGGGGCATGCCACCGCGACCGTGCGGGACTCCGGCGTACGGGTCCTGACCGATCCCCTCTTCGTACGCCGCCTCGCCCATCTGCGCCGCCGCCGGGGGCCCGTACCGCCGCCGGACGCGGCGGTGGCCGATGTCGCGCTCGTCTCGCATCTGCACGCCGACCATCTGCACCTCGGCTCGCTGGCCCGGCTGTGGCCCGGCACCCGGCTGATCGTGCCGTACGGCGCCGGGCGGGCCGTGCCGGGGCTGCGGCGGGTGGCCTCGGCGGGCGGGCTGCGGGTCACCGAGGTGCGGCCGGGCGACGAGGTGTCGGTCGGCGACGTACGGATCCGGGCCGTGCCCGCCGCCCACGACGGCCGCCGCCTGCCGTTCGGACCGCACCGGGCGCCCGCGCTCGGGTACGTGCTGCGCGGCGAGGCCACCACGTACTTCGCGGGCGACACCGGGCTCTTCGACGCGATGGCGGACGCGGTCGGCCCGTGCGACGTGGCGCTGCTGCCGGTCGGCGGCTGGGGCCCGTACCTGGGCCACGGCCACCTCGACGCGGGCCGCGCGGCCCAGGCGCTGGCCCGGCTGGGGGCGCGCAGCGCGGTGCCGGTGCACTACGGGACGTACTGGCCGATCGGCCTGGACGCGGTGCGGCCGCACGAGTTCCACGCGCCCGGGGACGACTTCGTCCGACACGCGGGGCGGCTGGCCCCCGACGCCTCGGTGCACCGGCTGCGGCACGGGGAGTGCGTGCGGCTGGAGCCCGCCAGGTGATAGGCCACTTCGGCGAACTGGCGCGGCTGCCCGCCGAGTCCACCCAGCAGGCGGTGGGCTATCCGTCGCTGTTCCTGCTGGTGGTGCTGGGGTCGCTGGTGCCGGTGGTGCCGACGGGGGCGGTGGTCAGCTCGGCGGCCGTGGTGGCCGTCCACCAGTCCTCGCCCTTCTCGCTGCTGTTCAGCTTCTGCGTGGCCGCGCTGGCCGCGTTCCTCGGGGACCTCGCGCTGTACTGGCTGGGGCGGCGGGGTGTGCGGTCCAGAGGCGGCTCGCGGTGGCTGGAGCGCATCCACGACCACGCGGCGCCGGAGCGGCTGGATCAGGCGCGGACGAAGCTCACCGAGCACGGGGTGGCGGTGCTGGTGCTGTCCCGGCTGGTCCCGGCGGGCCGTATCCCGGTGATGCTGGCGTGTCTGCTGGCCAGCTGGCCGCTGCGGAGGTTTGCGCGGGGGGCGGGGCCTGCGGCGCTGGCGTGGGCGGGGACGTATCAGGTGATCGGGGTGGTGGGTGGGTCGGTGTTCCGCGAGCCGTGGGAGGGGGTGGTGGCGGCGGTGCTGCTGACGGTGGCGATCGCCGTGGCGCCGGGGGTGTGGCGTCGGCTGCGGCGTTGATTCGCGGGGGCTCCGCCCCCACACCCCCGCCGGGGCTCCGCCCCGGACCCCGCTCCTCAAACGCCGGAGGGGCTGGATT
>NZ_JBHWJI010000053.1:0-73734 GCF_042731515.1 Streptomyces sp. NPDC059850 | reverse complement strand
GATTGCCTCCGCGGGCCCTTCGGCCGTCTGCGACGTAACCCGCTCTCGTGTCGTGCCCGTCTGTGGTACACGCGTCTGCCTCCAGGCGGCAGCGGGCTACAGCAGCTTGCGCGCCGCGCGCCTCAGGTCGTGTTCGTGGATGATCGCTTTGGCGTGCCCATAGGCGAGCTGGTGCTCGCCCCGCAGCCAGCTGACCTTCTCCTCGAAGCGGAAGAAGGCGGGACCTTCGTCTACCGTGCGCAGCCAGTCGGCAATGTCACGGCCGGTGCATTGGGGGATGCGGGAGAGTAGGTTCCGGTGAGTCTCGTCGGAGAAGATCTGGGACATCGGCGCCTCCGGACGCGTCCATTCCGGGCCCGGGTGAACACCCGGGAGGGGTCCTTCAGCTCACCGTGCCTGAGTGTTCGGGCGTTGGCAACAGTCCGTCGGTGGCGCATACGCTCTCGGCGTGGATGATGCGACCTCCTTGCTCCGTGCCGTCGACCGCCTCGCCGACCGGTTGCGCTCCCTTCCGCAGTCCCGGCTGCGCCAGGGCGCGGCGGCCGAAGGACTGGCTCTGGCGAGGGAATTGTCCGTGCGGGCCCAGCGTCTGGAGGCGCCCGGGACGCCGCCGCGGATCATGCCGGACGCGGGGGTGTTCACGATCGCCGACCAGGTCGCGGTGGCCGGTCATGATTTGGTGCACGCGCTGGAGCGCGCGCCGGGTGGCGCCGCGGCCGTGGAGAGCGGCGGGAGCGGGCGCGCGGCGGAGGCGGTGGCGCTCGTGGAGGCGGCGGCCGGGCGCTGCGGCCTCTGAGAGCGGCGCGTACGGGCCCCTGTGGGGCGCGCGTGGCGCGTGCGGGGCGTACGGCGGTGTGGGGGGCGTACGGCGCGTACGGGCGCGCGGGGCGTACGGAGGCGGGCCGGGGGAGCGGGCTGCTGTGCGCGGCGCGCGGGCTCGCGGCGCACACCGGATGCTGCTTGCCCTACGGCGTCACAGCGAGGCGATGACGCGGTCGGCGAGGACGTACACGTTCTCGTCCCCGCAGCCGAAGGTGAGCGCGTACGCGCCCGAGACGCCCGAGCCGCCGAGCAGCACCGGGGCGGTGCCCTCGCGCAGCGCGTCCGCCAGCCGCTCGGCGGTCTCCCGGTGGCCGGGGGTCATGCAGATCGTGGTGCCGTCGGCGAAGACGTACACGTCGAGCGTGCCGAGCGGTCCTGGCCGTACGTCCGCCAGCGGGGTACGGGCCTCCGCCAGCTCGGTCAGCCGGGCCACCGTCCGGTCGTGGTCGGCGATCGGCGGCGAGGGCGTGAAGTCGGGGTGCGAGGGGTGGCGGCGGCGCGCGGCGGCCAGCTCGGGCGACTCGAAGGACTCGGCCTCCTGCTCCGTGTCGGCGCCGATCTCCGCGCCCACCTCGGCGCCCACCTCGGCGCCCATCTCCAGCTCCATCGGCTCCATCGGCTCTTCGGGGTCCTGCTCCGCGGCGGAGTCGCGGGCGTCGGGGCCCAGCGCGTCCAGGCCGAGCAGCGGCTCGGCACCGGCCAGGTCGGCCTGGCGGGGCACGAAGAGCGCGTCGTGCGGTGCGTCGTGCTGGGCGTCCTCGCCGAGCCCGGCCAGCCCGCCGAGCAGCGACGGGGCGTCGGACGACCCGGCGGAGTCCCGGGCCTCCTGGGCGGCCCAGAACGCCCTGGCCTCGGCCAGCTCGCGCTCCCGCTCCTCGGCCAGCGCGTCGGCGACGGCCGCCCGTATCTCGGCGGCGGGGGTGGCGCGGGCGGCGGGCACCGTGACGGCGTCCTCCCCGGACCGGTCCGCCCGCCCGGCGGCGGCGACCGTGGCGGCCAGCTCGGCGCGCAGCTCGGTGATCTGCCGCCGCACTCCGCGCGCGGTGTGCAGTGCTGCGGCGCCGGTGGCCGTGGCGGCCACCGCGGCCAGCAGGAGGGCAAGGGTCATGGGGCTCACTGACGTAACTCCCGGTTGCTGTCGATCCCCCGAATTCCTACCTCAGCTTGACTCGGTTCGCCTCTCGGCGTCAGTGCGTGACGTCACCGAGCGGACCGAAGTCCATGCCCGGAAGAGGGCCCTCCACCGTCGCTGAGCTGGGGTGACGGGTCTCCCCCAGGACGTTGGTCACATCCTGGGGGAGATTGGGTCACAACTAGCGCTCGGGCCGTGTAGCCGCCGGGTATGGCCCCGGCTCAGCTCAGCCGCTCGATGACCATCGCCATGCCCTGGCCGCCGCCCACGCACATGGTCTCCAGACCGAACTGCTTGTCGTGGAACTGCAGCGAGTTGATCAGCGTGCCGGTGATCCGGGCGCCGGTCATGCCGAACGGGTGGCCCACCGCGATCGCGCCGCCGTTGACGTTGAGCCGGTCCAGGTCGATGCCCAGGTCCCGGTAGGACGGGATGACCTGGGCGGCGAACGCCTCGTTGATCTCGACCAGGTCGATGTCGCCGATCGCCATCCCGGCCCGGGCCAGCGCCTGCTTGGACGCCTCGACCGGTCCGTACCCCATGATCTCGGGGGAGAGGCCGGAGACGCCGGTGGACACGATCCGGGCGAGCGGCGTGATCCCCAGCTCGCGCGCCTTGGTGTCGGACATGATCACGAGCGCGGCGGCGCCGTCGTTGAGCGGGCAGCAGTTGCCCGCGGTGACCAGGCCGTCGGGGCGGAAGACCGGCTTCAGGCCCTGTACGCCCTCCAGCGTGGTCCCCGCGCGCGGCCCGTCGTCCGTAGCCACCACCGTGCCGTCCGGGGTCGTCACGGGGGTGATCTCGCGCTCCCAGAAGCCCTTCTTGATGGCCTCCTCGGCGAGGTTCTGGGACCGCACGCCGAACGCGTCCATGTCCTCGCGGGTGATGCCCTTGAGCCGGGCCAGGTTCTCGGCGGTCTGCCCCATCGCGATGTACGCGTCGGGGATCAGCCCGTCCTCGCGCGGGTCGTGCCAGTCGGTGCCCTCCTGCTCGGTGAGCGCGGCCGTACGGGCCTCGGCGTCGGCGAACAGCGGGTTGTGGGTGTCCGGCAGCCCGTCCGAAGTGCCCTTGACGCTGCGCGACACCATCTCGACGCCCGCGGAGATGAACACGTCCCCCTCGCCCGCCTTGATGGCGTGCAGCGCCATCCGCGACGTCTGGAGCGACGAGGAACAGTAACGGGTGATCGTGCACCCCGGCAGATGGTCCATCCCCATCTGCACGGCCACGATCCGCCCCAGATTGTGCCCCTGCTCCCCACCCGGCAGCCCGCAGCCGAGCATCAGATCGTCGATCTCCCGCGGATCCAGCTGCGGAACCTTGGCGAGGGCGGCCTGAATGATCTCCGCGGTCAGGTCATCGGGCCGCAGATCCTTCAACGACCCCTTGAAGGCACGGCCGATGGGCGAACGGGCGGCAGAGACGATCACGGCTTCGGGCATCACGGCTCCATGGGGCGGATCGAGGGGTGGGACTGTGAGGGAAGTTACCCGCACGTAGCGCGGGGGTCACGGGGCGAACGCTGTGACCCCGGCCTCTTTTTCCTAAGCGTACGCTCAGTCGTGCGCCCCCGCCCTGCTCTTCCCCCACCCCGCCCCGACCCGAACCCGGACCCCGCCCCGGCCCCCGCACGGGGCTCCGCCCCCGGCCACCGCACGGGGCTCCGCCCCCGGCCACCGCGTGGGGCTCCGCCCCCGGCCACCGCGTGGGGCTCCGCCCCGGCCCCCGCGTGGGGCTCCGCCCCGGCCCCCGCGTGGGGCTCCGCCCCGGCCCCCGCGTGGGGCTCCGCCCCCGGCCCCCGTGCGGGGCTCCGCCCCCGGCCCCCGTGCGGGGCTCCGCCCCCGGCCCCCGCATGGGGCTCCGCCCCCGGCCACCGCGTGGGGCTCCGCCCCAGGACCCCGCACGGGGCCCGCTCTGGCCCCCCACGGGGCTCCGCCCCAGGACCCCGCACGGGGCTCCGCCCCGGCCCCCGCGTGGGGCTCCGCCCCTGGCCCCCGCATGGGGCTCCGCCCCTGGCCCCCGCGTGGGGCTCCGCCCCCGAACCCCGCTCAGTTCCCGCCCGCGCCTCGCCGGGCGCCGGACCGCTGCCGGGCTTCCGGCCCGCCTCGGCGGGGCGAGGGGCAGAAGCCAGTGCGGATGCCCCGTCCCCAGCCCCGGCCGGGACATCCCCGCCCCGGGTCGGCACGTCCAGCCCCTCCGGCGTTTGAGGAGCGGGGTGCAGGGGCGGAGATGCCCCACTCCCAGCCCCTCCGGCGATTGAGGAGCGGGGCCCGGGGCGGAGCCCCGGTTCGGGAAGGGGCGGGGTGGGGAACAACCCCCCTCAGTGCGGCACCGGCGGGACCGGCGCCGTGGTGCCCTCCCCGGTGGGCCGCCCCCGCCGCAGCAGCCGCGCCCACGGCCCACGCGCGGCCGTCACCTCGGTACCACCCTCCGCCGCCGCCTCGGCCGCAGCCGTCGCCACCGGCAGAATGCCCTCGTCGCGAGTCTCCGGAGCCTCCTCCGGCCACAACCCCAGCGCCCCGCACAACGTCGGCAGCACCGCCATCGCCGCCGTCGCGTACCCCTCCGCCGAGGGGTGGTAGTTGTCCGGCCCGAACAGCTCCCGCGGATTCGCCGCGAACTCCGGCCCCAGCAGATCGCCCAGCGACACCGTACGACCGCCCTGCTCGACCACCCCGATCGTCTGCGCCGCCGCCAGCTGACGGCTCAAACGCCGCGCGACGAAGCGCAGCGGCTGGTACACGGGCTCGATGGTGCCCAGATCAGGGCACGTGCCCACGACCACCTCGCACCCCGTCTCGCGCAGCCTCCGCACCGCCTCCGCCAGCAGCCGCACCGACTGCGCGGGTGGCATCCGCCCGGTGACGTCATTCGCGCCGATCATGATGACGCAGACGTCCGGCAGCTGCTCCGGATCCTCCAGCACGCGCGTGACCTGCCGTTCCAGATCGCTGGACTGCGCCCCCGGGAGCGCCACGTTCCGCAGGTCCACCGGGCGCTCCGCCACCGCCGCGAGCCCGGAGGCCAGCAGCGCGCCCGGCGTCTGACTAGGGCGGTGGACGCCCTGTCCGGCGGCCGTGGAGTCGCCGAGAAAGGCCAGCCGCAGAGGGGGCTGGCCGGTCCTGCGGGCGAAGGCGAAGCCGTAGCGGCCGTCCGCCCGCGGCGGTCCCTCCTCCGATCCGCCGACGATCCGCCTCGCCAGGGACAGCTCGGTGAGCAGCAGCACCGCGGTCACCCCGCCCAGCAGCCCGATCCCGCCGCCCCCGTACGCCGCCGCGGCCGCGATCCGCCGCGCCACCCTCGCCCTCGACATCGACATGGGTCCAGCCCACCTCCGTCCGCACGCCTTCTGTACCTTTGTACGCCTTGCTAACCACTTGGTGCCCCCTGCGCGCTCGTCCACAACCGCACGGGCCACCGCCCGGCTCCGCGCAATAAGCTGGCTGTACGGGCCCGCGACGCGGGGGTCCCGACGCGGAGATCCCGCGGATTCCGGACCAGGAGCAGGCGTGCAGTACTACGAATCGATGATTGAGCTGGTCGGCAACACCCCGCTGGTGAAGCTCAACACCGTGACCGAGGGCATCCGGGCGACCGTCCTGGCCAAGGTCGAATACTTCAACCCCGGCGGCTCGGTGAAGGACCGCATCGCGGTCCGCATGATCGAGGCGGCGGAGGCGTCGGGCGCACTGCAGCCCGGCGGCACGATCGTCGAGCCGACCTCCGGCAACACCGGTGTGGGCCTGGCGATGGTCGCCCAGCGCAAGGGCTACAAGTGCGTCTTCGTCTGCCCGGACAAGGTCTCCACCGACAAGATCAACGTGCTGCGGGCGTACGGCGCCGAGGTCGTCGTCTGCCCGACCGCGGTCGACCCCGACCACCCGGACTCGTACTACAACGTCTCCGACCGCCTGGTGCGCGAGACCCCGGGCGCCTGGAAGCCGGACCAGTACAGCAACCCCGACAACCCGCGCTCCCACTACGAGACCACCGGCCCCGAGCTGTGGGAGCAGACCGACGGCAAGATCACCCACTTCGTGGCGGGCGTCGGCACCGGCGGCACGATCAGCGGCACCGGCCGCTACCTGAAGGATGTGAGCGAGGGCCGGGTCAAGGTCATCGGCGCCGACCCCGAGGGCTCCGTCTACTCCGGCGGCTCCGGGCGCCCGTACCTCATCGAGGGCGTCGGCGAGGACTTCTGGCCCACCGCGTACGACCGGACCGTCGCCGACGAGATCGTCGCCGTCTCCGACAAGGACGCCTTCCAGATGACCCGGCGGCTCGCCAAGGAGGAGGGGCTGCTGGTCGGCGGCTCCTGCGGGATGGCGGTCGTCGGCGCGCTCAAGGTGGCCGAAGGGCTCGGCCCGGACGATGTGGTCGTCGTCCTGCTCCCGGACAGCGGCCGCGGCTACCTCTCCAAGATCTTCAACGACGAGTGGATGGCCGACTACGGCTTCCTGGAGGAGGACGGCCCGGCCGTGCGCGTCGGCGACGTCCTCCAGGGCAAGGCGGGCGGGCTGCCGTCGCTCGTCCACATGCACCCCGAGGAGACCGTAGGGGAGGCCATCGAGGTCCTGCGGGAGTACGGCGTCTCGCAGATGCCCATCGTGAAGCCCGGCGCCGGGCACCCCGACGTGATGGCCGCCGAGGTCATCGGCTCGGTCGTGGAACGGGAACTGCTGGACGCCCTGTTCGCGCAGCGCGCCTCCCTCGGCGACCCGCTGGAGAAGCACATGAGCCCGCCGCTGCCGCACGTCGGCTCGGGCGAGGCCGTCGAGGACCTGATGGCCGTCCTGGGCCGGGCGGACGCGGCGGTCGTGCTGGTGGAGGGCAAGCCCCGGGGCGTCGTCAGCCGCCAGGACCTGCTCGCGTACCTGGCCAACGGCGCGAAGTAGCCGCCGGGTTGGGGCTTTGGCGAAGTGGTACGTGAGTGTCACGCGCATGCAGCACAGCGTTAACACTGCCCCGGCAGATTAGGGGATGTCGGAAAGGACGACACCGACACCCCAGAATGCGGCGACAGGACATCCGGAGCGGCTCCCGGACCTCCATGGTCGCCCTAGGACGCGGTTCACCGCGTCCCTCGCGGGAACCGCCGTCGTCCCGCCCTCGGCGCTACGCCGGGGTGCGGCGGTTCCCGCGCTCATCTCTTCACTTGTGGCCCCGGCGCGAGCGGGAGAAGAAGCCCGCCGCGTGGACCGCGTTGACGCCGACGATCCCGCCCCAGGTCACCAGCAGCCCGGCCAGCCCCGCGTTGACGACGCCGATCGCCGACAGCGGGATCGCGAGCACCAGGGACACCCCGACGAAGCCGAACCGCTCGCCGAGCCCCAGCCCCGCGCCCTCCTCGCCTCCCTGCGGGTGCGCCCCGCGCGCGGCGGCCATCTGGCGCTCGGCCCGCTGCCGCCGCAGCTCCCGGTCCGACGTATCGTCGAAGCGCCGCTCCACCTTCTCCATGAAGGCGTCGATCAACTCGGACTCGTACTCCGCGCCCAGCTCCTTGCGGGTCTGGAGGGTCGCGTCGAGTTCCCTTTTCAACTCCGGGTCATGGGCATTCATGGGTACGAAGGTACGGTCGCGGGGACGCTCTGTCGGTAGGGCCAGCCCCCACGAAAGGCGCAGGGGGCCGAAAGGAGTCAGTTCCGTGACCGCACCTCTCCTCACCTCCCTCGCCGCGCCGGGCGGTGACCGCCCCGACGCGCTCACCGTCGGCGGCCGTGCCCTCTCGCGCGAGGACCTGCTGGGCGCCGCGGGCGCGGTGGCCGCCCGGGTGGCCGGGGCGCCGGTCGTGGCGGTCCGGGCGACCCCGACCGCGGAAACGGTGACGGCGGTGGTCGGCGCGCTGCTCGCCGGGGTGCCCGTGGTCCCCGTACCGCCGGACTCCGGACCCGCCGAACGGGACCACATCCTGCGCGACTCGGGCGCCGCCCTGCTGCTGACCGGCGAACCGCTGACCGGCGACCCCGGCGCCGACGCCCCGGTCGAGACGGTGCCCGTGGAGACGGTGCCCGTCGACCTGACCGAGCGGGCGGCCTGGACGAAGCCCGAGCCCGACCCGGAGTCCACCGCCCTCATCCTCTACACCTCGGGCACCACGGGCGCGCCCAAGGGCGCCCTGATCTCGCGCCGCGCGGTCGCCGCCGACCTCGACGGGCTGGCCGAGGCATGGGCCTGGACGCCGGACGACACCCTGGTCCATGGGCTGCCGCTGTTCCATGTGCACGGCCTGGTGCTCGGCGTCCTCGGCGCGCTGCGCACCGGCAGCCGCCTCGTCCACACCGGCAAGCCCACCCCGGCGGCGTACGCGGCGGCGGGCGGCAGCCTCTACTTCGGCGTGCCGACGGTCTGGAACCGCGTCGTCCAGGACCCCGAGGCCGCCCGCGCCCTGTCCGCCGCCCGCCTCCTGGTCTCCGGCTCCGCGCCGCTGCCCGCCCCGGTCTTCCGCGACCTGGAGCAGCTCACCGGCCAGCGCCCGGTCGAGCGCTACGGCATGACCGAAAGCCTCATCACCCTCTCCACCCGCGCGAACGGCGAACGCCGCCCCGGCTCCGTCGGCACCCCGCTCACCGGCATCCGCACCCGGATCGTCGCCGAGGAGGGCGCCGAGATCGGCGAACTCCAGCTCACCGGCCCCACCCTCTTCGACGGCTACCTCAACCGCCCCGAGGCCACCGCCGGTTCCTACACCGACGACGGCTGGTTCCGCACCGGCGACATCGCCGCGCTCGACCCGGACGGCTTCCACCGCATCGTCGGCCGCGCCTCCACCGACATGATCAAGTCCGGCGGCTACCGCATCGGCGCGGGCGAGGTCGAGAACGCCCTCCTCGACCACCCCGCCGTCCGCGAGGCCGCGGTCGTCGGCGCCCCGCACGACGACCTCGGCCAGCAGATCGTCGCGTACGTCGTCGCCGACGGCATCGGCGAACAGGCCCTGATCGACTTCGTCGCCACCCAGCTCTCCGTCCACAAACGCCCCCGCAAGGTCCGCTTCCTGGACGCCCTCCCCCGAAACGCCATGGGCAAGCCCCAAAAGAAACTCCTCCCCCCGGCCTGACCCCGTCCTCTCCTACACTCAGCGACCACGACGGCTGAGTGGAGAGACGATGGCCCGCGCATGGGAAGCCGACCCGTCCGCATCGCTCGCGCGCCGATGAGTAGAAAATCGGCGCGCGAACGCGGTCTTGACGGCCCCCGACTCGACCCCGCCCAGGGCGAAGTGCTTTCCCTCGACGCCTACCGCCGCGACTTCCGCGAGCGGCAGTGGACTATCGACGGCCAGGACTCATGGAAGCTGGAGCGCCAACAGGGCTTCAGGGAGCCGGGATTCGCCAGCTGGGAGGCGTTCGCCCGAGGCGACTGGGACGCATCCCTCCGCCTCATCGAGGAGGAGCGCGACTATCTGCGGGAGTTCTCGCAGGACGTCGAACGTCACCGGATCACCCTGTTCCGGGTCCGGGTGGTCGAGCAGCCGATCGCCCCGTATCTGCAATGGGAGCTGCATCTGCTGCGGCTGCGCGCCGAATGCGGTGAGCAGATCCGGGTGATCGGCCCCGAGCACCTCGGTGAGCTGGAGAGTTCCGGACCGCTGCCGGAACTGCTGACGCTCGGCGACCGCACGACCTACCAGATCCGCTATTCGGACGAGGGAATCCTCGACGGCGCCGTGCGGTTCATGGACCCGGCGACTACCGCACGCTGCCGTGCGCTGTCCAGGAATCTCTACGCCGCCGGTGAGGACCTGACGTCGTACTTCGCCCGTGAAGTAGCACATCTGCCGCCACCATCGCCGGGGTAGCCGACCAGCCTGCGTGTGCTTGCCTCCTACGACGACCCCCAGGCGGTCGCGTTACGCGAACGCATCGTGGCCGCCCGGGGGTGGCGCAGCCGTCAGGAGTGCTCGGCGCGGTCGAATGTGGCGGCCCCGGACTGGGGCAGCCAGACGAGTCGTGTGGCGTGGATGGACTCGTCGGTCCGGCGACCGAAGTACCAGGTTGCCCGCTCGGGGGACTTGAGGGAGAGCTGCCGGGTTCCGTCCACGCTGGTCACGCGCACGGCGCCGTCGTCGAAAACCAGGCCCCAGGCGGCGATGGCGCCGTCCCGTAACCCGGGTTCCACGTCATACTCCTGGACCACGGCGAAGAGTTTGGGTGCGAAGTCGGTGACGAGGTCGCACAGTTCCTTGTCGAAGGTTTCGGGCGTCTCCATATGAGCCTCCGAGAGGTTGTCGCCGCTCCTTCGGGCATGCCGGTGCCAGGGCAGCGGGCATGGAGGGAGCGGTACGCTTCCGGCTTGGCCGGTCATCGCTAAGTGATGAACGCATCACTTACGGTAGACACAAGGTTGTGCTGGCGCAACCTTGTGTTGGAGATTCGGCGATCTGCTTGGATCTGGGTGATGGCTGTGCAACAGACGCGCGACAGCCTGAGGGGAGGGCACATGCCGCCGAGGACTCAGCCAACGGCGCGACGACGGCGCCTGGGTGCGGAGCTGAGGAGGATGCGCGAAGCAGCTGGTATGACTGCCCGCGAGGCTGCCGAACTGATCGGGACCAACCCGATCCAGATGAGCCACATGGAGGCAGGCAAGGCTGGTGTGAGCGAGGCACGCCTGCGGCGTATGGCGTCCCAATACGCTTGCCTCGATGATGCGTTGGTCGACGCGTTGGCCGCCATGGCTGGTGAACGGGGTGGCGGATGGTGGGAGGAGTACCGGGGAACTCTTTCGCACGGCGCGCTTGATCTTGCGGAGCTGGAGCATTTCGCCGCGCGGATGCGCACCCTTCAGGCGGCATACGTTCCGGGATTGCTGCAGACAGAGCGGTATATCCGGGGTCTTCAGTCGTATCGGCTGCCCAAGCCGCCCGAGTCGCATAGCGAAGCACTGACCGCGTTTCGTAGGCGGCGTGCCGAGGTGCTGGATCGCGAGTCGCCTCCTCGTTTCGAGGCCGTCATTCACGAATCCGCCTTGCGTACGCGGGTCGCAGACCGAGCGACCGCGCGTGAACAGCTCATCTACCTGCTGGAGCAGTCCGAGCGGCCGAATGTCGACGTCCGCGTCATCCCCTTCGCCGCTGACGGTTTCGGCGGGTCGGGCGACTCCATGCTCTATGCGGACGGTCCTGTGTCCAAGCTCGACACCGTGCAGATCGATGCGCTGCACGGCTTGTTCCTGCTGGACGCGGAGTCACAACTCGTGCGGTACCGAGCACTCTTCAAGAAGGCCGTGACCTTCTCTCTCGGTATCGACGAGTCCCGGGATTTCATCAAGCGGGTCGCTGAGGAACTGTGAAAGGTATGGCCATGCTGCATGAGGTGAACTGGCGGAAGTCGACGTACTCCGGGCACGCCGACAACAACTGCGTTGAGCTGACGACTGCTGAAGGAAAGGTTCTGGTGCGCGAGAGCGAGGACCCCGGGGCGGTCGTCACCACCACCCGCGCCTCGCTCGGGACCTTCATACGCACCGCCAAGCGTGGCGGCCTCGACGACCTCGCCCCGTCTCGGTGAGGTGCCTGGCTCCGTAGTGCCTGGCGGGCCCGTGCCGGGAGGGTTCGGTCAGAATGCTGCCGGAGCCAGTGCCCGGTTACCGGAAGGCCATGGCTCTCTTGTCGAGCTGGAGGTGGGGATGTTCAAGCGTTGGCGCTGGCGTTGGCGCGGTCGGTTGCAGACGATCAGCTTCTCGTTCTTCGGGCAGAGCGCCAGTGTGGACTTCAGCCAGAGCGAGCGTGACCGAGCACGCTCGGTTCTGCTCCGGCTGGAGGACCACCGGGTGCTCCATGCGCCCTATGACGTCGAAGAGGAAAATGGGTCCTGGGGCTCCATAGAGGCGCTGCGTGCCTATCTGAACGAGCAGATCGAGCAGTGCGAGTCCGAGGAATTGCGGGACCAACTGCGCGCGATGCGCGCCGCTGTGAGGCAGTGGCTGACCGATGTCGAGTCAGCGCGCAAGTTCACCGAAAGCAACCATCCGGACGCGTCACCCACGGATCGGGATCGAATCCAATGGACATGGGGGCTTCAGGCACTGGGTGTGCTGCGTGGGCGGGTGGGAGTTGCCATCGCTGAGATCGGCCGGACGTTCGACATTCCGATCGATGGCGACCTCGTCCACATCACGCCGCCTGACGTGGAGGATTCCGAGCGAGGCTCCAGGCTGTCGCCGCTGTATTTCGGGAACGAGTAGCTGTGCCACAGGGAACGGACTGGGTCGGCGAGGCTGATCGTGCCGCCTTGGCCGCCGAGGTGTGCACCGCGTTGGAACGGTGTTGTCCGGGCTCAGCCGTGGAGTTGACCGGTTCGCTGGGGTCAGGCACTGCGGACGCCTTCAGCGACATCGATATCGCGTGGGTGGTACCGGACGCGCGGTTCCCGGACTGCCTGGGGTGCGTGGCCGAGGTACTGAGCGACCGCGACGAGATCCGGACCCGCGTCCAGAGCCTCGTCGGCGAACTCACCGATGGAGGCCGCGGGTGACCCCTCCGCACCGGGGCAATCCGCATCACCGACCTGATGACCGAGCACGCCGATGAGGTCCTGGCGATCCGCCACGGGCCGAGTGAGTGAGGTGCGGACGGCGCCTCGTCAGACCTTCTCGACTCGCACGGAGTGTCCCGCGAGGAGTTGATTCATGTCGTCGGTGTCGGAGGTGAAGACGGTTGCCTGAGCTCCCTGCGCGGCTTCCCGCCCGGCCAAAGCCGCCAGAATGGCGTCGATGGCGTACTTGTGCCCATGCAGCCCGGCTGCCTTCAGCATGTCGCGCGCCATGGCGATCACCCGGTCGTCCGTGTGCACGACGCGGATCCGCGACAGCGTCCAGTCCCACAGTGCCTGCCGCGACGTCTCGTGCGGGTCCCATGCCTCCAGGATCGTGAGCGCCGAGGTGACGATCGGGATGTCGAGCCGCGGAGCCGTCTTGATCAGCGCAGCCATCTCCCGGTCGCCCCGCACCGCCTTGGAGAGGGCTTCGGAATCAAAAACGAAGACGCGCTGTCGCGGCCGAGCCGGCTTCGCTCGGGCGGTGCGGCTCACGCAGCCTCGCCCGAATGGGATCGCTGCTCGTCATGCCAGCCGTCGATGGCGGCGATGCGGTCCAGCGCTGCTTGCTGCTCGTCGTCCGTTACGGCGCCGTGCTCTTCTTCGAGGCGCTCGGCCAATTCGTGCAGTCGGTCCATGGCGTCTTGATGGGCGGCGGCGGCGGCGATGTAGCTGGACACTCCACGCGCGTCGACGCGCTCCTTGATCGATTCCACCAGCTCTTCCGGCACGGTGATGGTGATCTTCCGGGTTGCCATACTTTGAGTATGCCATGTTCTGGGAGGTGCGGCCTGCCTGGGCAGCACAGGACCGGTGCGGTCCGCCTCAATCGGGCTCGGTGACGTACGGACGGCCGGGGGCCGGTTCCGGGGTCAGGATCATGCGGTCCGGGACGTGGGCGGTGTCGTGGCGGGCCAGGGCCCAATAGAGGGCGGCGGGGATGGCGAGGCCGATGAGCCAGGAGATGTCGGCGCCGCCCAGGGGGGTGACGAAGGGGCCGGTGTAGAAGTGGGTGGAGAGGAAGGGGAGTTGGGCGAGGACGCCCAAGGCGTAGGCGGTGAGGGCCTTCCAGCGCCAGGCGCCGTAGCGGCCGTTGGGGTCGCTGAGGGCGGGGATGTCGTAGCGCTCCTTGGCGATGGCGTAGTAGTCGACCAGGTTGATCGCGCTCCACGGGGTGAAGAAGGTCAGCAGGAACAGCAGGAAGTCCTTGAAGGAGGACAGGAAGCTGTCCTTGCCCAGGAGGGCGACCGCCGTGCCCGCGACCATGATTCCGGCGATGTAGGCGGTGCGGCCGCGCGGGGAGAGGGTGGCGTGGCCGCGGAAGCCGCTGACGCTGGTCACCATCGACATGAACCCGCCGTAGGTGTTGAGGACGTTGATCGTCAGCTTGCCGAGGGCGATGACGAAGTAGAGCAATGAGGTGATCAGGGCCGCGCCGCCGCCCAGGCCGACGACGTACGAGACCTCGTGGCCGATGAAGGCGTCGCCGGCCGCGGCGGCCGTGAGGGCGCCGAAGGTCATGGACCACTGGGAGCCGAGGACGGTGCCCGCGAGGGTCCAGGAGAACGTGGCCCGGGCGGAGGTGGTGCGCGGCAGGTAGCGGGAGTAGTCGGCGACGTACGGGCCGAAGGCGAGCTGCCAGGAGGCGGAGAGCGACACCGCGAGGAGGAAGAGCGGGAAGTCGAAGCTCCGGTCGTGGAGGAGGGCGGCCAGGTCGGCGCGGTCCAGCAGCCGGATGCCCAGGTAGACGAAGGCCAGGGCGCAGACCACGCCCGCGATCCGGCCCAGAGTGTGGATCAGGCGGTAGCCGACGGCCGCGGCCACGGCGGTGACCAGGGCGAAGAGGATGATGCCGGTGGTGTCGCCGAGGTGGGTGAGTTCGCCGACGGCCTGGCCCGCCAGCACGCTGCCGCTGGCGAAGAAGCCCACGTACATGACGATGACGAGCAGCAGCGGGACGATCGCGCCGCGGACCCCGAACTGGGCCCGGGAGGAGATCATCTGGGGGAGGCCGAGCCGTGGTCCCTGGGCGGAGTGGAGCGCCATGACGGCTCCGCCGAGCAGGTTGCCGACCAGCAGGGCGATGACCGACCAGAAGGCGCCCACGCCGAAGACGACGGCCAGGGCGCCGGTCACGACGGCTGTGATCTGGAGGTTCGCGCCGAGCCACAGCGTGAACTGGCTGAAGGCGGTGCCATGGCGTTCCGCGTCGGGGACGACGTCGATCGAGCGCTGCTCGACCAGCGATGGCATACGGGGCTACTTCTTCGTGAGGCCGTGGTCGGCGGCCCAGTCGGCGGCCACCTCGTCCGGGTCCTTCTTCTCCTTGTCGACCAGCTTGTTGAGCCGGGCCAGTTCGTGGGTGGTGAGGGCGACGCCCAGCTTGGCCAGGGCCTTGCGGACCTTGGTGTCGGCCTTGGCGGCGCGGATGACGGGGACGATGTGCTGGGCGGGGATGAGGGCCTTGGGGTCGGCGAGGATCACCCAGCCGTTGCCCTCGATGTCGGGGTCGGTGGAGAAGAGGTTGGCGACGTCGACGTCGCCCTTCTTCAGGGCGCCCTTGACCAGCGGGCCGGAGGCGTCGAGGGCCTTGAACTCCTTGAAGGTGACGCCGTAGCGGTCCTTGAGGCCGACCAGGCCGACGACCCGGTTCTTGTCCTCGGCGGGGCCGCCGAAGACGAGCTTGCCGTTCCGCTTCTTCAGGTCGGAGAAGCTGCGCAACCCGTACTTGTCGGCGGTCTCGCGGGTGACGCAGAAGACGTCCTTGTCCTCGGCGGCCGCGTACGAGAGGGCTTCGAGGCCGCTCGGGAGGGCGACGGTGAGGGCGTTCTGGAGGTCGCCCGCCTGGGTCTGGGGTGCCTTGTCGTCGAAGTGGAGGAGCAGATTGCCCTGGTACTCGGGGAGCAGGTCGATGTCGCCCTGCTGGAGGGCGGGGATGACGATTTCGCGGGAGCCGAGGTTGGGACGGACGCTCGTCTTGATGCCCGCGCCGCTCAGGGCCTCGGCGTAGAGGTAGCCGAGGAGCTGGTTCTCGGTGAAGTTGGCGGTGCCGATGACGAGGCCGCCCGCGCTGCTGCCACCGCCCTCGCCGCCTCCGCCGTCGCCCTTGAGCGAGGTGATGCCGCCGCCGCAGGCGGCGAGGGTGGGCACGGACGCTCCGGCGAGCAGGCCGCCGAGCAGTTTCCTGCGGTTCATGGGATCTCCGTAAGGGGTCAGGCGGCCTGGGAGGGGGCGGGGCGGTTGCGGAAGAGCAGGCGTTGTACGGAGGCCAGGGCCAGGTCCAGGGCGATGGCCAGGACGGCGACCAGCACCGCTCCGCCCAGGACCTGCACCAGGTCGCGCTGGGCCAGCCCGTCGAAGACGTAGCGGCCGAGGCCGCCGAAGCTGACGTACGCGGCGATGGTGGCGGTGGCGACGACCTGGGTGCAGGCCAGCCGCAGCCCCGTCATGATCAGCGGGAGGGCGAGCGGGATCTCGACCTGGAAGAGGACGTGGTGCCAGCGCATGCCCTGGCCGCGCGCCGCGTCCCGGACCTCGGGGTCGACGGCGGCCATGCCCGCGTACGTGTTGGTGACGATGACCGGGACCGCGAGGGCGACCAGCGAGACGTAGACCGGCCACATGCTGAGCCCGCTGGCCAGGAAGACCAGGGTGACCAGGCCGACGGTGGGCAGCGCGCGCCCGAAGCCGGAGATGTTGATGGCGAGGAACGCGCCGCGCCCGGTGTGGCCGATGAGCAGCCCGACCGGCAGGGCGATGAGGGCGGCGACGAGGGTGGCCAGCAGCGAGTACTGGAGGTGTTCCAGGAGGCGGGTCGCGATGCCGTCGGGGCCGGACCACTGGGCGCCGCTGGTCAGCCATTGGCCGAGGTTCTTCAGCAGTTCGATCATGTCAGGCACGCCTCCTCAGCCAGGGGGTGCACAGCCACTGGATGGCGACCAGCACGGCGTCCGCGACCAGGGCGAGCAGCAGGGACAGGACGACTCCGGCGACGACCGGCGTGGGGTAGTTGCGCTGGAAGCCGTCGGTGAACAGCTGGCCGAGGCCGCCGTAGCCGATGTAGCTGGCCACGCTGACCAGGGAGATCGCCATCACGGTGGAGACCCGTACGCCCGCCATGATCACCGGGAAGGCGAGCGGCAGCTCGACCGTGAGCAGGGTGCGCAGCGGGCGCGCGCCCATCGCCGTGGACGCCTCGCGCGCCTTGGCGGGGACGCTGTCCAGGCCCTCGACGGTGTTCCGGAGCAGCACGGTCAGGGTGTAGATCGTGAGGCCGGTGATCGCGGTGGTGCGGGTGAGGCCGGTGAGCGGCAGCAGCAGCACGAAGATCGCGATGGAGGGGATGGTGAACAGGACGTTCGAGAGGCCGAGGAGGACGCCGCGCAGCGGCCGTACGCGATGCGCGATGACCGCCAGCGGCACCGCTATCAGCAGGCCGAAGAGGACGGCTGGAACGGCGGTGGAGAGGTGGTCGAGGGTGAGCGTGGTGAGATCGTCCACGTGGTCGGGGAACCAGTCCCAGTCGACGGTCATGCGGTCACGCTCGCGTCGGGGTCCGGGGCGTCCTCAGCCGCTTCGGTGTTCGTACGGCCCGCTTCCGCGTGGCGGCGGCCCGCGTGCTCGTGGATGTGCTCGCGCCCGGTGACCCCGGTCAGCACGCCGTCCGCGTCCACCCGGGCGACCAGCCCGGCGGGGGAGGCCAGCGACTCGTCGAGGGCGGCCAGCAGCGAGTCGGAGTCGCGCAGCGGGCGCACCGGCAGCAGCGGTGCGTTGTCGCCGTCCGGGCCCTCGGAGTCGCGCCAGCCCAGCGGCTCGCCGCGGCCGGAGGTGACCAGCCGCCAGCGGCCCTTGTCATCGGCGGGCCGCTGGGGGAGACCGGCGAGGGTGGACAGCGAGAGCAGCTTGAGCCCGCGCTCGGCACCCAGGAAGCCCGCCACGAAGTCGTCGGCGGGGGCCGCCAGCAGCTCGGCCGGGGGCGCGCACTGCACGAGGTGGCCGCCGGTGCGGAAGATCGCTATCCGGTCGCCGAGGCGGACCGCCTCGTCGATGTCGTGGGTGACGAAGACGACCGTCTTGCGCAGCTCGCTCTGGAGCCGCAGCAGCTCGTTCTGGAGCTGGGTGCGGACGACCGGGTCGACCGCGCCGAACGGCTCGTCCATCAGCAGCACCGGCGGATCGGCGGCCAGCGCCCTGGCCACCCCGACGCGCTGCTGCTGACCGCCCGAGAGCTGGTGCGGATAGCGCTTCCCGGAGCCCTCGGGCAGCCCGACCAGCTCCAGCAGCTCGGCGGCGCGCGCCCGTGCTTTGCGACGGCCCCAGCCCAGCAGCAGCGGGACGGTCGCGATGTTGTCCAGGATCGTGCGGTGCGGGAAGAGTCCCGCCTGCTGGATCACGTAGCCGATGCCGCGCCGCAGCTCGGCGGCGTCGGCCTTGAGGACATCACGGCCGCCGACGCTCACCGTGCCGCTGCTCGGCTCGACCATGCGGTTGACCATCCGGAGGGTGGTGGTCTTGCCGCAGCCGGACGTGCCGACCAGGACGGTGATGTCTCCCTCGGGTAGTTCGAGGTTGAGATCGTCGACGGCGGTGGTGCCGTTCGGGTAGTGCTTGCTGACGTGCTTGAAGCTGATCATCCGCTTCCCCTTGCCCTGCCTGCATATAGTCATGCACAGTCATAGTCGAGTGAATAGAAGTCAATAGGTGTGCGTTAATCGCCGGTTACTTCTGTTCGCGATATGGGACGTAAACGCTTGGCGGCTAGCCCGTAAAGGGTGGGTTCGAGAGGGGTTGCCCTGGATGGTGTCTCACATGCTGGATTCGACGGCGACCGCCTACGGCGCGGGTGCCTCGGGTGTCACCGCCGCACCGCGGATCACGCTCGACGGCCACGGCCTGCGCGTCGTCGATGTCGTACGCCTGGCCGACCGCAGAAACCTACCCGCAGCCCCCGACCCCGCCGCCCTCGCCCTCGCCGAACGCGCCTGGGAGACCGCCGACCGGCTCGCCGCCACCGGACGGGTCTACGGCCGCTCCACCGGCGTCGGCGCCAACCGCACCGAGGAGGTCGGCCCCGGCGCCGACCACGGGCTGCGGCTGCTGCGCAGCCACGCCGGGGCCATCGGCGCCCCGCTGCCCGGCCGCGAGGTCCGCGCCATGATGGCCGTCCGCGCCAACCAGGTACTCGCGGGTGGCGCCGGGCTGCGCTCCTCCGTCGTCACCTCGCTCGTCCGGGCGCTGGACGCCGGTGTCCACCCCGTGGTCAACGAGTTCGGCGCGGTCGGCACCGGCGACCTCGCCGCGCTCGCCCAGGCGGGCCTGGCCCTCGTCGGCGAGCACCCCTGGGATCTCGCCGACGCCGCCCCCGGCGGCAAGGCCCCCGACCCCATCACCCTCGACAGCAACGACGCCCTCGCGCTCATCAGCAGCAACGCCCTCACCCTCGGCCAGTCCGCGCTCGCCCTCGACGACCTGCGGCGACTGCTGTCCGCCTCGCTCGCCGTCGCCTCGCTCTCGCTCATCGCGGTCGGCGGCTCGTACGAGGCGTACGCCGAACCCGTCCAGCTCGCCCGCCCGCACCCCGGCTCCATCCGCGCCGCCGCCCACATACGCGCCCTCCTCGGCGCCCCGGCCCGGCCCACCCCGCCGCTCGGCCGCATCCAGGACCCGTACGGCTTCCGCTGTCTGCCGCAGATCCACGGCCCGGCGCTGGACGCGGCCGACGCGCTGGAGCGGGTGCTGAACGTCGACGTCAACGCCGCCGCCGAGAACCCGCTGATCAGCTCCGCCGACGAGGCCGCGTACCACCACGGCAACTTCTACGCCGCGCACGCCGCCCTCGCCCTCGACCACTTCCGGCTCGCCGCCCTCCAGACCGCGCGGCTGTCCACGGCCCGGCTCGCCGCGCTCAGCGAACCCGACTTCACCCGGCTGCGCCCCTTCCTCGGCGACCCCGCGCCCGCCAGCTCCGGCGTGATGATCCTGGAGTACGCGGCGGGCGCGGCCCTCGGCGAGATGCGGGCCGTCTCCCACCCCGCCTCCCTCGGCCACGCCGTGCTCTCCCGTGGCGTCGAGGAACAGGCCAGCTTCGCCTCGCTCGGCGCCCGCCAGACGCTGCGGGTGGCCGACCACTACCGGCAGGTGCTGGCCTGCGAACTGGTCGCGGCGGTCCGCGCCCTGCGCCAGCGCGGGCTGGAACCGGAGCCCGACGTACCGGCTTCCGCCGCGTATGCCCTGGCGGCGGAAGTCCTCGATCCGCGGATGGAGGACCGGCCGTTGACGGAGGATGTGGCCGACGCGGTGGGTCTGCTGGACCCGCTGGCCGACGTGTGCGAGGGCGTTGAGCTTGCTGTGGCGCGTGAGAGCGCTGAGGGTCAGGAGGACTGATGAGTACGGACAACGGGGTGGCGGATGCGACCGGCGCGAACGGGGGCAGCACTGCCCGCCTCCAGGCGCTGTTCGAGGGCCACCGGCTCACCCCCACCCAGCGCCGCATCGCCCACTGCATGGTGCGGCGGGCGGCCGACGCCCCGTTCCTCTCCAGCGTCGAACTCGCCGAACTCGCGGGCGTCAGCCAGCCCTCCGTGACCCGTTTCGCGGTCGCGCTCGGCTTCGACGGCTACCCCGCGCTGCGCAAGCACCTGCGCGACGTCGCCCCCACCGCCGACCAGCGGGCCGCCGGGGACGGCGCGTACAACGAGTACCAGCAGGCCGTGCAGTCCGAGATCGACAACCTGCGCCACCTCGCCGCCCTGCTCGCCGACCCCGAACCCGTCCTCCGCGCCGGGCGGTTGCTCGCCGCGTCCCGTCCGCTGCCGGTCCTCGGGCTGCGCGCCGCCTCCGCCCAGGCGCGGGGCTTCACGTACTTCGCGCGCAAGGTCCACCCTGACGTCCGGCTGCTGGACGAGGGCGGCACGATGCTCGCCGACCGCGTCGACGCCGCCCACCGCGCGGGCGCCACCGCCCTGCTGTGCTTCGCCCTGCCGCGCCATCCGCGCGAGGTCGTGGAGGGGCTGGAGTACGCGCATGACACCGGCCTGACCGTCGTCACCGTCGCCGACAGCGCCTTCGCCCCGGTCGCCCGCCACAGCGATCTGCTGCTGCCCGCAGCTGTCGGGACGGGGCTGGCCTTCGACACGGCCTGCGCGCCGATGCTGCTGGGGCGGGTGCTGCTGGAGGCCATGTGCGACGCGCTGCCGGACGCGCAGGCGCGGCTGGAGGAGTTCGACGCGCGGGCGGCCGCGCGGGGCCTGTTCGTGGAGTAGCCCCCGGGCGGTAGCCACCCGCTCCACCGGCGGGAAGCCGCTGCGCGGCGGCTCTCCCCTGACCCGCCCCTTCCCGAAACCGGGGGCACCCCGGGCCCCGGCCTGGTTGGGGTTTCGCCGCCGGGTGCGGCCCGGTGGCCGGGTTGTGCCCACCCGTCCCGCCCAGCGGGACGATTGCCCACAACCGGGGGGCAGGTAGCCCCCGGCACCCACCACGCACCCAGGCGCACCCACCCGGCACTCGCACCCCGCCGCCGCGCTACAGGCCCGTCAGGCCCTCGGCCTCCGCGCCTCCGCTTTCCGCCACGATCTCCGCCACCGTCTGGGGCTTTCGCACCTCCGCGAAGCGGATGCCGTTGTGGTCGGGTGCGAAGCCGTATACGCCTGGTCTGGGCAGGCTGTTGTAGGCAAAGTGGTTGGAGAAGTAGTACGCCCCCGTGTCCAGCAGGCCCACCAGGTCCCCCGCCGCCAGCTCCGGCAGCGCCCGGTTCTCGGCCACCAGGTCGCCCGCGAAGCAGCAGGGGCCCGCGATGTCCTGGGTGACCGGCCCGCCGGGGCCGGTGCGCTTGGGGTGGCCGTCCGCGTCGTACGCGGCGACCCGCAGCGGCCAGGAGGAGGGGGCGAAGACCGTACGGGTGGCCAGCTGCGCGCCCGCGTGCGTCACGGCGATCGGGCGCCCGCCCGCCGACTTCGCGTACTCGACGCGCGCCAGCACCACGCCCGACTTGGCGAGGAGCGACCGCCCGAACTCGGTGACCAGCCCGTACCGCCCGTCGAGGAGACCGGGGACGGTGGTCTTGAGCAATTGTGTGTACTCCCGGTAGCTGGGTGTCACCTCGTCGGACGTGAAGTTCACGGGGAGGCCGCCGCCGATGTCGAGGGTGTCGATCTGGCGGCGGCCGATGGCCTCGTTGATCTCCTCGGCGAGTTCGTACGCGGCCTGGACGCCCGCCGCCATCAGCTCCAGCGGGCAGCCTTGCGAGCCGACGTGGGCGTGCAGCCGGGTCAGCCAGGGGCGCTCGGCGAAGGCGCGTACGACCCAGTCGCGCGCCCCTACGTCGCGCAGCGCGACCCCGAACTTGGAGGTCGCCGTGGCGGTGCTGAGCGCGCCGATGCTGCCGCCGCCGACCTGCGGGTTGACCCGCAGGCCGAGCGGGGAGCGGGGGTGGCCCGCGCTCGCCACGAGCGCGTCGAGGCGGGCCAGCTCCTGCGGGTTGTCGGCGTTGAGGGCGATGCCCAGATCGAGGGCTTCGCGCAGTTCGGCGGGGGTCTTGGCGGGCGAGTCGAGGACGATGCGGTCGGGACCCACCCCGGCCGCCCGGGCGAGGGCCAGCTCGCCGGGGCTGGCCACCTCGCAGCCCAGCCCCTCGTCGGCCAGCAGCCGCAGGACGGGCACGAGCGCGGCGGCCTTCACGGCGAAGGCGTGCAGCACGGGCGTGCCGGGCGCCACGACCTCGTCGAACGCCGCCCGCAGCTCGGCGGCGGCGGCGCGGATGCCGGTGACGTCGAGCAGCCCGACGACAGGCTGCCCGTCCCCGAGCAGCCCCTGCGCGACGGCGGCTCGTACGGCCCGCTCCCGCCGCTCCACGGCACCGCCCGACCCTGAACCCGGATGCGCAGTCATGCCCTCACCCAACCACCCGACCCGCGAAGCGTGCCAGGCCGACGCCACCACCACGGCGGACGGCCTGGCCCCACCGCTCCGTCGGGCCACTCGGCTGCCCCGGCCCCCGGGTGGGTGGCCCGGCTCGGTGCCGCGTCAGGGCGCGGGCCCGGCCCGCCGTGCTTGTCCCGCGCTGGGCCGGAGCGGACCGGGCTACTCGGCTGCCCCCGGACCCCGGGCGCGCGGCCTGGCTCGACGCCGCGTCGCGAGGCGCGGGCCTGCCCCGCCGTGTTGCCCCACGCTGGGCCGGGGTGGGCCGTGCCACTCGGCTGCCCGGGTCTCCGGGCGGGTGACCCTGGGGGCTCGGGGCGCCCCGTGCGCACTCGGAACCGGGGCCGGTCCGGTCCGGCCATCCGGCTGCCCCGACCTCTGCGGCCCGGGGGCGCCCTCGGCCCCGGTGGAGGCCGGGGCGCGGCGGCGGGGCACCCCGCTCACAGCTCCACCAGCACCGCCCCCAGATGGCGCCCCTCCAGCAGCTCGACCAGGGCGCGGGGGGCCTGGTCGAGGCCGGGGAGGCGGGTGTGGGGGTAGGTGATGGCGCCCTCGCGCAGCGCACGGCCGAATTCGCGTACGTACGCGGGCAGCGCGTCCGGGTGGTCGTAGCCGCTGATGCCCCGGAGCGTGACGCCGCGGGCGATGAGGGCGAGGGTGCTGATCGGGGTGGTGGCGAGGGCGTCGTCGGACAGCTGGGCGGCGAGCGCGCCGACGATGGCGAAGCGCGCCCTGCGGCGGGCCAGGGCGAGGGCGGCGCGCAGCTGCTCGCCGCCGACGGTGTCGAACAGGACGTCGATGCCGTCCGGCGCCGCCGCCCGCAGCTGCTCCTCGATGGGGCCCGCGCCCCGGATCACGGCCGCGTCGTAGCCCAGCTCCCCGATGAGCCGGTCGGCCTTCGCTCGGGAGCCGGTGGAGCCGATGACCCGCGCGGCGCCGTGGAGCCGCGCGAACTGCCCGGCCAGGGTGCCGACGCCGCCCGCCGC
This sequence comes from Streptomyces sp. NPDC059850, assembly GCF_042731515.1. Taxonomy (NCBI): domain Bacteria; kingdom Bacillati; phylum Actinomycetota; class Actinomycetes; order Kitasatosporales; family Streptomycetaceae; genus Streptomyces; species Streptomyces sp. NPDC059850. The sequence goes on along the minus strand of NZ_JBHWJI010000053.1, from coordinate 50,344 downwards.
CCCGGTGACGAACACCGTGTCGCCGCGCCGCACCCCGGCGCCCCGCACCACGCCCAGCCAGGCGGTGAAGCCCTGCGAGAGGTACGCGGCGGGGTCGGGCAGCGCGTCGGGGTCGAGCGGCCGCGCCTCGGCCGCGTCGAGTACGGCGTACTCGCGCCAGCCGGAGTGGTGCCGTACGAGGGCGCCGACGGCCGGACCGGAGTCCGGCGGGGCGCTGACCACCTCGCCGATGGCCGGGCCCCGCATGACGTCACCGACCCGGCTCCGCAGCTGCGGCAGGCCGAGCGCGCCGGGATCGGCCGAGGTGAGCGGGCGCATGGCGGCGGCGACGCTCATCAGCCGGTTCCGGACCAGCACCTGGCCGGGGCCGGGCGTGGGCAGCGGGGCGTGGACGACCTCGAAGTGGTCGGTGGTGAGCGGCGCTTGGGGCCGGGGCCGGGCGGCGAGGCGCACCTCGCGATGGGTACGGGGCAGGGGCACGGCAGGACGCTAAGTCCTGGCGCCCGCGCCCCGCGCACGCCTCTCCGCGCACGCCCCTCGGTGGAACCACCCGGGTGTATGCCGCCCTCGCCCTATTGACTAGCTATATTCATCGCATTCAAGATGTGAATAACTCGATCCAGTCGATGGCAGGGAGGCATGGCCCATGTCAGGACCGCGACCCGTACGGGCCCCGCGAGGTACGGAGCTGAGCGCCCGGGGATGGCAGCAGGAGGCCGCCCTGCGGATGCTGCAGAACAACCTCGACCCGGAGGTCGCCGAGCACCCCGACAAGCTCGTCGTCTACGGCGGCACCGGCAAGGCGGCCCGCGACTGGCGTTCGTTCGACGCCATGGTCCGCACGCTGCGCACGTTGAAGCAGGACGAGACGATGCTCGTCCAGTCGGGCCGTCCGGTCGGCGTCATGCAGACCCACGAATGGGCGCCCCGCGTCCTGATCGCCAACTCCAACCTGGTCGGCGACTGGGCGAACTGGGAGGAGTTCCGCCGCCTGGAGGCGCTGGGCCTGACCATGTACGGCCAGATGACCGCGGGCTCGTGGATCTACATCGGCACCCAGGGCATCCTGCAGGGCACGTACGAGACGTTCGCGGCGGTCGCGGAGAAGAAGTTCGGCGGGACCCTCGCCGGGACGATCACCCTCACCGCCGGTCTCGGCGGCATGGGCGGCGCCCAGCCGCTCGCGGTCACCATGAACGACGGCGTCGCGATCTGTATCGACTGCGACCCGCGCGCCATCGAGCGACGCATCGAGCACCGCTATCTGGACGTCCGTGCCGACAGCCTGGACCACGCCCTCCAGCTGGCGACCGAGGCGCGCGACGCCCGCCGCCCGCTCTCCATCGGCGTCCTGGGGAACGCGGCCGAGCTGGTCCCGCAGCTGCTCGCGATGAACGCGCCGATCGACATCGTCACCGACCAGACCAGCGCCCACGACCCGCTCGCGTACCTGCCCATCGGGGTCGGCTTCGACGAGATGGCCTCGTACGCCGCCGAGAAGCCCGCCGACTTCACCCAGCGGGCGCGCGAGGCGATGGCCCGGCACGTGGAGGCCATGGTCGGCTTCATGGACGCGGGCGCCGAGGTCTTCGACTACGGCAACTCGATCCGCGGCGAGGCCCAGCTCGCGGGCTACGAGCGCGCCTTCGCCTTCCCCGGCTTCGTCCCGGCCTACATCCGGCCGCTGTTCTGCGAGGGCAAGGGCCCGTTCCGCTGGGCGGCGCTGTCCGGCGACCCGAAGGACATCGCGGCCACGGACAAGGCGCTCCTCGACCTCTTCCCGGAGAACGAGTCCCTCGCACGCTGGATCAAGATGGCGGGGGAGCGGGTCCACTTCCAGGGCCTGCCCGCCCGCATCTGCTGGCTCGGCTACGGCGAGCGCGACAAGGCGGGGGAGCGGTTCAACGAGATGGTCGCGGACGGGACGCTCGCCGCCCCGCTGGCCATCGGCCGCGACCACCTGGACTGCGGCTCGGTGGCCTCCCCGTACCGCGAGACCGAGGCCATGCTCGACGGCTCGGACGCGATCGCCGACTGGCCGCTGCTGAACGCCATGGTCAACGTCGCCTCGGGCGCCTCCTGGGTCTCGATCCACCACGGCGGCGGCGTCGGCATGGGCCGCTCGATCCACGCGGGCCAGGTGACGGTCGCCGACGGCACGCCGCTGGCTGGCGAGAAGATCCGCCGCGTCCTGACGAACGACCCGGGGATGGGCGTGATCCGCCACGTAGACGCAGGCTACGACCGCGCCGACGAGGTAGCCGCCGACCGCGACGTCAGGATCCCCATGAGGGAGACGGGAGAGTGACCGTTGTGGGCAATCGTCCCGCTGGGCGGGACGGGTGGGCACAACCCACCCACGCACCCGCACCCGCGCACGAAACCCCGTCGTTCCACGAGATGTGGCGCGACCTAGCCCCGATCGGCCGCAACGGCACAACGAACGGCTACCGCCGCTACGCCTGGACCGGCGCCGACGCCGACTGCCGGGCCTGGTTCCAGGCCCAGGCGGAGACCCGCGGCCTCACCTACGAGCTGGACCGCAACGGCAACCAGTGGGCCTGGCTGGGCGACCCCACGGCAGGAAACGCCGTGGTCACCGGCTCCCACCTGGACTCCGTCCCCGACGGCGGCGCCTTCGACGGCCCCCTCGGCGTCGTCTCGTCCTTCGCCGCCCTCGACGAGCTACGGGCCCGCGACGCACACCCCACCAAACCCCTCGCCATCGTGAACTTCGGCGACGAGGAGGGCGCCCGCTTCGGCCTGGCCTGCGCAGGCTCCCGGCTCACCGCGGGACAGCTCGACAAGGACCGGGCGCACGCCCTCCGGGACGCGGACGGGATCACCCTGCCGCAGGCCATGGAGCGCGCCGGGTACGACCCGGAGGCCATCGGCCCGGACCCGGAGCGGCTGGCCCGCATCGGCGCCTTCGTGGAGCTGCACATCGAGCAGGGCCGAGCCCTGGACGACACAGCAAACCCCGTCGGCGTCGCCTCCGCGATCTGGCCCCACGGCCGCTGGCGGTTCGACTTCCACGGCGAGGCGAACCACGCCGGGACGACCCGCCTCGACGATCGCCGTGACCCCATGCTCACGTACGCGAACACGGTGCTCGCGGCCCGCAAGAAGGCCCGTATCGCGGGAGCCCTGGCGACCTTCGGCAAGGTCGGCGTCGAGCCGAACGGGGTGAACGCGATCGCCAGCCTGGTGCGCGGCTGGCTGGACTCCCGGGCGCCCGACGAGGAGACCCTGGCCGCCGTCGTCGGCGAGATCGAGCGTGCGGCGGTCGAGCGCGGGCAGCGCGACGGGGTGGACGTCCGGGTCACCCGGGAGTCCTTCACCCCCGTCGTGGAATTCGCCCACGACCTCCGCGACCAGCTGTCGGGCCTGCTCGGCGGCGTTCCGGTCCTCCCCACCGGGGCCGGACACGACGCGGGCATTTTGTCCGCGTCGGTTCCGACCGCCATGCTGTTTGTAAGGAACCCCACCGGCGTCTCGCACTCACCCGCGGAGACGGCGGGCGAGGATGACTGCCTCGCCGGTGTGGCCGCGCTCGCGCAGGTACTGGAGGGGTTGGCGTGTCACTGACGGCGCAGACCTACTGGGCGGAGTACGCCTGGCTGGACGGCCAGGTGGTGCCGGACGTGGTCATCGTGGTGGCCACGGACGGGCGGATCAAGGCCGTGCGGCCCGGGAGTCCCGCACAGCACCCGGCCGGGTCCGTCACCCTGCGCGGGCTGACCGTCCCCGGCCTGGCCAACGCCCACAGCCACGCCTTCCACCGGGCCCTGCGCGGCATCGTGCAGGCGGGCGCCTCGGCGCGCCCGACCGGCGGCGCGGCCCCGGACTCGTTCTGGACCTGGCGCACGCTGATGTACGAGGTGGCCGACCGGCTCACCCCGGACAGCTACTTCGATCTCGCGCGCGCCGTGTACGCCGAGATGGCCATGGCGGGCATCACCTGCGTCGGCGAGTTCCACTATCTCCACCACGCGCCCGGCGGCAGCCGCTACGCCAACCCCAACGCCATGGGGGAGGCCCTGATCGCGGCCGCGACCGAGGCCGGTATCCGCATCACCCTCCTCGACACCTGCTATCTCTCCTCCGGTTTCGGGGCGGAGCCAAATCAGCACCAGCTCCGCTTCTCGGACGGCACGGCGGACGCCTGGGCCGAGCGGGTCTCCGCGCTCAAGGGCGACGGCAACACCCGGATCGGCGCCGCGATCCACTCGGTGCGGGCCGTCCCCGTCGATCAGCTGGCGACCGTCTCCGGCTGGGCCGAGGGGCAGGCGGCACCGCTCCACCTCCACCTCTCCGAGCAGACCGCCGAGAACGACGCCTGCGTCGAGGCGCACGGCTTCACCCCCACCCGGCTGCTCGCCGACCACGGGGTACTGGGCCCGCGCACGACCGCCGTGCACGCGACCCACCTCACCCCCGGCGACATCCGGCTGCTGGGCCAGTCGGCCACCGGCGTGTGCATGTGCCCGACCACCGAGCGTGACCTCGCCGACGGCATCGGCCCGGCCGCCCAGCTGCACCAGGCGGGCTCACCGCTCTCCCTGGGCAGCGACAGCCACGCCGTGATCGACATCCTCGAAGAGGCCCGCGCCATGGAGCTGGACGAGCGGCTGCACACCCGCACCCGTGGCCACTGGACCGCCGCCCAGCTGCTGCGCGCCGCCACCGCCGACGGTCACGCCGCGCTCGGCTGGGGCGCGGACACCGGCCGGATCGAGGTGGGCGCGCTCGCCGACCTCACCACGATCGCGCTGGACTCGGTTCGTACGGCGGGGCCGCCACCCCGGCTGGGCGCCGAGACGGCGATATTCGCGGCGACCAGCGCGGACGTCCGGCACACCGTGGTCGGCGGCCGCCATGTCGTACGGGACGGGGCCCACCAGCTCGTCCCGCGCGTGCCCGAAGCACTGACCGAGGCCATCGCGGCCCTGCACGCCTGACAACAACACGGCTGACGACACGGCTGCCAACACGGCTGACGACCAGGCCGACCAGGCCGACGACACCGGCCAGATTGACCACGCCGACCAGGCCGAGCCGGTTGATGAAGGAGAACGCCCCCACCATGACCACCGCCACGGACACGGCCGCGACCCCCACCACGACCGCCCTCACCCACATCTCCAGCCTCGTCACCAACGACCCCTCCCTCGGTGAAGGCCCCCTCGGCCTGATCCAGGACGCCGCGGTCGTCATCGACGGTGACCGCATCGCCTGGGTTGGTGAGACAAGCAAAGCACCCGCCACTGACAACCGGGTCGACGCGGCGGGCCGGGCCGCCATCCCGGGCTTCGTCGACTCCCACTCCCACCTGGTCTTCGCGGGCGACCGCACCGAGGAGTTCAACGCCCGGATGTCCGGCCGGGCCTACAGCGCGGGCGGCATCCGCACCACCGTGGCCGCCACCCGCGCCGCCTCGAACAACGTGCTGAACGCCAACGTCGCCCGCTATGTGGTGGAGGCCCTGCACCAGGGCACCACCACCCTGGAGATCAAGTCCGGCTACGGCCTCACTTCGGAGGACGAGGCCCGCGCGCTGTCCATCGCCGCCGCCCACACCGACGAGGTGACCTTCCTCGGCGCCCACATCGTCGCCCCCGAGTTCGCCGACGACCCCGCCGCGTACGTCGACCTCGTCACCGGGCCGATGCTCGACATGTGCGCCCCGCACGCCCGCTGGGTCGACGTCTTCTGCGAGCGCGGCGCCTTCGACGGCGACCAGGCCCGCGCCGTCCTCACCGCGGGGAAGGAGCGCGGGCTCATCCCGCGCGTCCACGCCAACCAGCTCTCGTACGGCCCGGGTGTGCAACTCGCCGTCGAGCTGGGCGCGGCCTCCGCCGACCACTGCACCCATCTCACCGACGCCGACGTGGACGCGCTGGGGCAGGGCGACACGGTCGCCACGCTGCTGCCCGGGGCGGAGTTCTCGACCCGCTCGACGTATCCGAGCGCGCGCCGGCTGCTGGACGCGGGCGCCACGGTCGCGCTGTCGCCGGACTGCAACCCCGGCTCGTCCTTCACCAGCTCGATGCCGTTCTGCGTCGCCCTGGCCGTACGGGACATGGGGATGACTCCCGACGAGGCGGTCTGGGCGGCCACCGCGGGCGGCGCGCGGGCGCTGCGCCGCGACGACGTGGGACGGATCGCCCCCGGCGCCCGGGCCGACCTCGCGCTGCTGGACGCGCCCTCGCACGTCCACCTCGCCTACCGCCCCGGCGTACCGCTGGTCTCGGCGGTCTGGCGCGCGGGCACCCTCGTCTGACGCCACATCAGGGAAAAGCAGGTCAGCGAAAGAGGGCACGAATAAGGACCCGTCCCGGCAAGCGGGGGCGGGCCCTTACCCGTCTGCGGAAGCGTTACTCCTCGATCATCAGTCCCTTGCGGAGCCGACGGAGGGTGCGCGACAGCAGCCTGGAGACGTGCATCTGAGAGATGCCCAGTTCCTCGCCGATCTCCGACTGCGTCATGTTGGCGACGAAGCGCAGGGAGAGGATCTGCTTGTCACGGGCGGGCAGATCGGCGATCAGCGGCTTCAGCGACTCGACGTACTCGATGCCTTCGAGCCCGTGGTCCTCGTACCCGATGCGGTCCGCCAGCGCGCCTTCGGAGTCGTCCTCCTCCGGCTGGGCGTCCAGCGAGCTGGCGGTGTACGCGTTGCTCGCGGCCATGCCCTCGACGACCTCGGCGGTGGTGATGTCCAGGCGCGCGGCCAGCTCGGTCACGGTCGGCGCGCGGTCGAGCCGCTGGGCCAGCTCGTCACCGGCCTTGGCCAGGTCCAGCCGCAGCTCCTGCAGCCGCCTGGGGACGCGCACGGACCAACTCGTGTCCCGGAAGAAGCGCTTGATCTCGCCGACGATGGTCGGCATCGCGAAGGTGGGGAACTCGACGCCCCGGCCCGGCTCGAACCGGTCGATGGCCTTGATGAGGCCTATGGTGCCGACCTGGACGATGTCCTCCATCGGCTCGCTGCGGGAGCGGAAGCGGGAGGCGGCGAACTTGACCAGGGCCAGGTTCAGCTCGACCAGGGTGTTTCGGACGTAGGCGTACTCGTGGGTGCCTTCTTCGAGCGCATCGATGCGCTCGAAGAGCGTCTTCGAAAGGGCCCTCGCGTCGACCGGACTAACCGCCTCAAAGGACGGTATCTCCGGCAGATCAGACAATTCGGTCAGTTCGCCGTAGGAATATCCGGCGAGCGCCTGGGCATCCGCATCAGGGACGAACTGTTCGGGTACGTGAGTCGACGAGACGGTGGCCCTGGTACTCCAAGACGGGTCGGTACGCGAGTCGTCGAGCTGGGGTGACATAGTCTCCTCCGTCGTTCTCGGCATATGGCTGCCGATGCCATGACGTGCTGCTCCGGTGAGCGGCGCCTCCAAAGCCGGGCCGTGTTCGGATGTGGTCCCTACTACGCCTACCCGTATTCACCGGTGCGTGGCAAGTCCACGTTGTCCATATTTGCCGAACTATGCGAAATGTTCGGCTACCGGAGGACCGGTCAAAGGCGTAAGGTTCGTTGCGCGCAATCGAAAGCAACGAGACGCCAGAAGAGGTGCGCACATGGACCGCGGGATGGTCGGCAGCGCCAGCAAGGGCCGGCTCCAGGTCGAGGTTCGGCACCACGGGGCGAGCGCGGTCGTGACACCGACGGGGGAGTTGGATCACCACACCGCCGAGGTGCTGCGAGAGCCGCTGGAGCAGTGCGTGGAAGGGGGGCGCGTGCGACTGGTGGTGGATTGCTCACATCTGGAGTTCTGCGATTCCACCGGGCTCAATGTGCTGCTCGGCGCGCGCCTGAAGGCCGAGGCCGAGGGTGGTGCGGTCCACCTGGCCGGGATGCAGCCGGTCGTTGCCCGCGTCTTCGAGATCACCGGCGCGGAGGCCGTCTTCACGGTCCACGAGTCCCTTGACGCAGCGCTTGTCGAGTGATCTCCGCCACTCCTGATTCCGGTGTGTCGGCAGGGTGTCATCGGGGCGTTGTCCGCGTCACACGAGCCCTACCGGAGAAGTGGGTGTTCTCACGCTTTGACCGGGCAGGAGACAGGCTGAAACTGTTGAAGAGATCAGGTATCCCTTGTCCCTGAATCGGTGAATCGGTGAGGTGAAGCGCTGATGAGCACCACCCGGCCGTACCCGCCGGGCGACCGCGGCCCGGATCCGGACGGCCCTGCCGCTTCGGCTGCCCCACCGGCCACTCCTCCCCCTGGGCGGATCCGCCAGCTCCGCAGGCTCCATCTCATCGGGGCCAGCGGCGCCGTGCCGCGCGCCCGGGATTTCACGCGCGAGGCGCTGCGTGACTGGGGCTGGCTTCCGGCCGCGACCGCCGATCAGCGGGCCGCCGCGGAGGATGTGCTGCTCGTCGTCTCGGAGCTGGTCACCAACGCCTGCCTGCACGCCGACGGCCCCGAGGAGCTGCGGGTCAGCTGCAACGCGAAGGTGCTCCGCCTCGAAGTGGTGGACCTCGGCACCGGTACGCCCGCCCCCCGCACCCCGCACCGCGCCGGGCGTCCGGGCGGCCACGGGATGTTCATCGTGCAGCGGCTGTGCCTCGACTGGGGGGTCGTGCGGAACGCGGAGGGGTCCGGCAAGACCGTATGGGCCGAGCTGGCGGCGCCCGCCTGAAGAGCGCGGCCCCGGCCCCTCTCCGCCCGGGCGCTGAGCGTCCGCTAGTCCCGTAGTCCCACGCCGATTCGGCGTGCTCTGTGTCTTCCCTCGACAAGGTCCCCGGCGTACTGTCGGCGCCCGATCTGATGTGCCGTCAGTTACATTCGGCTGCGGCGCTTGACGAGAGGGGATCTCAGGTGTCCCAACCCCAGCGCCGCGCGGCCGGCCGTGGCGGTGCCCTCACGTTGGCCGCGGCCGTGGCCGGTTCGGCGGTACTGCTCACCGCTCCGGCCGCCCACGCGGCCACGGTGGACGTCAACTACCAGTGCAAGACGCCGATCGGCGACAAGAGCGCCGTATCGCCGATCGACATCAAGAGCACTCCGAGCGGCGGTGGCCACAAGCTCACGATGTCCTTCGAGAAGGGCGTCTCCTCCAGCCCCGTGGAACTGGGCAAGGGGGCCATGCATCCCAGCGCGCTCATCAAGCTGGGCGGCGCGGAGACCGGCACCGTCTCGGTGTCGGGTCCCGCCAACGACCAGGCCGTCCCCGCCAATACGCCAATCAAGATCAGCACGCTGACGGGCACGTACACCCCCAAGAAGAGCGGCAAGGTCACCTTTACCGCCGGGGTCCTGACCATCAAGGCGCTGGGTACGACCACGACCTGTACCCCGGGCAACAACCCCAAGCCCTCGCTGACCCTCGACGTCACCGCCCCGGGCGGTAGCGGCGGCTCCGATTCCACCGGCGGTACGAGCGGCAGCGACGGCACCAGCACCGGCGGTACGGGCAGCACGGGCGGCACCGGCGGTACGAGTAGCACCGGCGGCACCGGCAGCACCGGCGGCGGCCAGCTGCCGCAGACCGGACCCGCCGACTCCGCCATCGCGCTCGGCACTCTCGGCGGAACGGTGCTCCTCAGTGGAGCCGCCGGGGCGCTCTGGCTGACCCGTCGCCGGCGAAACACCCCCTAGGGCGGCGATGCCGTCCCGTACCGGCGCCGCGTTACGCGCGGCCGCCGCCGTCACCGTCGCCGCGGCGCTGCTGGGCGCGCCCCCGGCACCCGCCGCTGCCGCAGGACCCGGCTGGTCGGCGGCGCCCGCGCCCGGCGCGGGCACCGCATCGGACGCCGCCGACCGGCCGTACTTCTACCTGGAGGGACGGCCCGGCACCGTCCTCCACGACAAGCTCTCGGTCACCAACAAGGACAAGCGCCCCCACACCCTCCGGCTCCGCGGCGAAGGGGCCGAGGGAGCGTGGATCGCGTTCGCCGCGCGCACGGTCAGCGTTCCGGCCCGCACCCGCGCCGACGTCCCCTTCACCATCACCGTCCCGCCCGACGCGGCGCCCGGTGACCGCTCCGGCACGCTCGTCGTCACGGGCGGCGGCCACCGGACCGCCGTACGGACGCATCTGCGGATCAGCGGCGCCACGCTGTCCGCGCTCTCCGTCGAGGACGTACGGGTCGTACGGACCGGGGGCGGCGGCGGGGCGGCCATCCGCTACGCGGTCGTCAACCGCGGCAACACCGAGCTGACGCCACGGCTGGCCGTACGCGCCGACGGCCTCTTCGGCGCGGTGCTGCGCCGGGACGCCCGTACCCTCCCCGTCCAGGTGCCGCCGGGCAGGCGGGTGCGGCTCACCGAGCGCTGGCCGGACGCCCCCGCCCTCGACGCGGTGGACGTGAAGCTCACCGTCACCGCGGGCGGCGGCGCGCACGCGGCGGCCTCCGCCACCTACACCGCCGCCCCCGGATGGCTGCTCGCCGCCTCGGCGGCCACGGCGCTGGGCGCGGCGGGCGGCGGCACCTGGCTGTTCCGCAGACGCAGACGCAGACGACGTCAGGCACAGGTGGGCGGCACCGAGCCAGGGGTGGTGAGCGCATGAACGCCGGGACGCGCCACCGTCGCTACGCAGGCCTGCTGGCCGCCTGGCTCACCGCGCTCGCCCTCGTCCTGCCCTCCCCCGGACCCGCCTTCGCGGCCGACGACGGCCCGGCCGCGAAGGTGTCCCGGGAGCAGGCGGGCAAGGGCGGCACGATCACCGTGAGCGGCACCGGCTGGCGGCCGCGCGCCCTGCTGACCCTGCTCATCTGCGGTCAGAACATGATCGGCGGCACCAACTCCTGCGCCAACGCCGAGGGCAGGGCGGTCACCACCACAGCGGACGGCACGTTCCGCCGGACGCTGCCGGTCGCCGAACCGCCCAAGCCCTGCCCCTGCGTCGTCCATGTCGCGACCGTGACCGGCGAAGCCGCCGCCGTGGACGTGGCGTTCAAGGTCGCAGGGCATCCCGTAGCGGCCCTGCCCGAGCAGCGCACCGGAGGCGAACGGCTCAGCGTGCTCTCCGCGCGGCTCGACGGTTCGAGCGGGCTGCTGACCTGGTTCGGCGCTCCGCCGCAGCGGCGACTCGTCGTCACTGTCGGCAATCTCGGCTCGACCCCGGCCCGCGATCCGGTCTTCCAGGTGGGCACCTCGCACGGCGTCTTCGCTCCCGAATGGGAGGAGCAGCAGTGGCGGGGCACCATCAAGCCGGGGGAGAAGGCGCAGGTCAAGCTGCCCGTCGAGTTGTCGGCGGGCGCGCACGGCGACTATCAGGTGTCGCTCAAGTACGGGCGCAAGGTGCTCGTCGAACAGCCATGGGGCGTGGGGCGGCCCTGGGGCGTGACCCTCTTCTGGATCCTGCTGTGCGTTGTCGTCCCGGCGGCGGTCTTCCGTATCGGCATGGCCGTCGTGGACAAGGCACGGCCGCGCACACCCCCGCCCGCGAAGCCCGCCAAGGCCGCGAAGCCCGCCAAGGCCGCCCTGCCCTGGTTCACCCCGGACACGCTGCCGGGGACCCCGACGCACCACCTGTCCGCACCGTCCGAGGAGAACCGACCGAACCCGAAGGGAACGACGTGAGGACGCGACGAAGAGTGAGTGCGGCCGCCGTCGCACTGCTGCTCGGCGGTGCGGGCGTGGTGCTCGGCGCGAGCACCGCGTACGCAGCCGAGGTCTCGTACGAGACGGAATGCCTGCCACCGCCCATCTCCGGACTGCCCCCGGTGCAAGGCACCACGACCGTTGACGTGCAGGCTCCGGCGACCGCGAAGGTCGGCGACGAGGTCGAGGTGGTGTGGAAGACGGTCCAGGCCGCTTCCAAGAACCCGCCGATCCTCGACCTGGAGGAGAACACCGTGCTGCCCACCGGCACGCTCACGGTGGGCGGCGCGCAGAGCGGTGAACTGGCCATGGAGGGACCTCGGGAGAATCCGCCGATCCCCAAGGACAGTCCGATGAAGCTGTCGGACATGAAGGCCAAGCTGAAGCTGACGAAGGCCGGTGAGGTCACGCTGACGCCGGGCGCGTACAACATCAACGTCAGCAAGCCGCTGTCCACGGACACCAAGTGCGCGGCGAAGGAGACCGTGAAGGCGGCCGCCACCATCAAGGTGACGGAGGGCGGCAGCGCGGGCGGCACCACCAGCGGAACGACCTCCGGCACCACGTCCGGAACCACATCGGGCACCACCTCCGGCACCACCAGCGGCACCACATCCGGAACTACCTCCGGCACCACCGCAGGTAACGGCGGCGGTGAGGGCGACTCGTTCACCGGCAAGGAGGTGCAGGTCCAGTACGCCTGCAAGACGCCCATCGGAGACAAGACCGCGACCTCCCCGGTCCAGATCAACGCCACCAAGAACGGCGGCAGCTTCGGCCTGACCGTGAAGTTCGGGAAGTCCGTGATGGACAGCCCGGCCGACATCCCCGCGGACTCGGTCCAGCCGTCCATGGCCGTCAAGGTCGGCGGCGCGGACAAGGGCAGCGTCACGGTGCAGGGCCCGACCAACAAGGGGCCCATCAAGTCCGGTGACCCGATCGAGATCCCGGATCTGACCGGCACCTACAAGCCGGGCGCGACCGGCAAGGCCACGCTCACCCCGGGTGTGCTGACGGTCAAGGCGCTCGGTACGACCACCACCTGCACCCCCGCCAAGGACCCCGGCGCCTCGCTGGAGCTGGACACCACCCAGCAGCCCGGCGGCACCTCGGGCTCCACCACCACCTCGGGCGGCACGACCACCTCCGGTGGCACCGGCACCTCGGGCAGCGGCACCAGCGGCACCAGCGGCGGGCTCGCCGAGACCGGCTCGGACGACCGAGGCGGCCTCACCGCGCTCGGCCTGATCGCCGGTACGACGATCCTGCTCGGCGGCGCGATCTTCACCCTCACCCCGTGGCGCAAGCTGCGCGGCACCCGCTGAACGAGCAACGGCTTTCGCCCCGCCCCACACCGTGCGGCGGGGCGAAAGCATGACCCGAAACACTGCGTTAGCGGGACGTTAGCCATGCCCCTTTAGCCTGTGCCCATCGTTCCCCCATTGCACTTTCAGGAACTTCATATGGACGCCGTACGCACCGATCCCGAATCCCCCTCCACCCCCCACGCGCCGCAGCGGCAGCGGCACCGGCACCGCAAGCCCAAGGCGATGAACGCGGCCGCCCGCCGCGCCCTCGTGCTCGCCGCGACCGCACCGGTGGCCGGGGCCGTGCTGGCCGGGCCGTCGGCGTTCGCCGCCGACAAGAGCGCCGCCGCGGCCGCCACCGTCCCGGACGCGGTGGAGCCGCCGCTCAGCGAGGCCGACAGCGCGATGGCCGCGAACCTCGGCGAGCGCGTCAACAACCCGAGCCTGGCCAAGGACGGCACCCTCAGCGGCGTGGTGCTGGACTCCGCCTCGGACAAGGTGATCTGGGGCCACAACGCCTCGACCGCGCTGATGCCCGCCTCCAACGTCAAGCTCGCCACCGCCACCGCCGCCCTGAGCGAGCTGGGCCCCGAGCACCGCTTCACCACCAAGGTCGTCTACAGCAACGGCACCCTCACCCTCGTCGGCGACGGTGACCGCACCCTGAGCAGCGCCGACCTCGGCGAGATGGCGCGGACGGCCGTCGACGGGCTCAAGGCGGCGGGCGTGACGAACGTCAAGGTCGCCATCGACGACAGCCTCTTCCCGGAGCCGACGATGGCCGAGGGCTGGCGGCCCGACTACTACGACGACCAGATCTCCCCCGTCCGCGCCCTGTCGGTCGACGGCAAGCTCTCCGCGGACACCGCCCTGGACGCCGGGAAGGTGTTCGCGGCCAAGCTCGCCGAACGGGGCGTCACGGTCGACGGCGACGTCACGCGCGGGAAGGCGACCGGCGGCGATGTGCCGGTGGCGCAGAAGCTGTCGCCGACGGTGGCCGAGCTGGTTCGTACGATGCTCAAGACCAGCAACAACGACATGGCCGAGACGCTGCTGCGGAAGACGGCCATCAAGGCGGGACAGCCCGCCACGTTCGAAGGCGGTACGGAGGCCGTCCGGCAGGTGCTGGGCCAGCGGTACGGCATCCCGCTCGACAACGTCGTCCTGAAGGACGGCAGCGGGCTCTCCCGCTCCACCCGGATTCCGGCCGCCACCATCGCGGCGATCCTGGACAACGCCACCGAGCCCCGCAACGGCTACGTACTCGGGCCGATCCTGGAAGGCCTGCCGGTCGCCGGTGAGGCGGGCAGCACGCTCGGCCCGGAGTACGCCCGTTTCGACGACCCGAACTCCAAGTGCGCCGTCAACAAGGTGCGGGCGAAGACCGGCACCCTGACCGGCGCGGTCGCGCTCAGCGGGGTGACCCAGGGCAAGGACGGCCGCTGGAAGGTCTTCTCCTTCGTGGAGAACAATTCCACCGCCGCGACGTCCCAGATCACGGACGCCATGGACGGCCTGGCCGCCACGGTCAACGGCTGCTGGGCGTAACGACGTAAACGAGGGCCCGGGGCTGACCAGCCCCGGGCCCTCGTCACGCCGTACGTGTCGGACGTCAGTGCACGTCGGCCATGAGCGCCACGACCTTCTTGCGGTACATGAAGACCGCGAGGCCCGCGAGCGCCGCCGCGCTCGCCTCCATCGCGATGACGCCCGGACCGCTCAGGTCGACCCCGGCGATGGACAGCAGCCCCGTGACGCAGTCACCGGCGGTCACGGCGAGGAACCACACGCCCATCAGCTGGCTGGCGTACTTCGCGGGCGCCATCTTGGTCGTCACCGACAGGCCGACCGGCGAGACGCACAGCTCGCCCACGGTCTGGATGAAGTAGATCGACACCAGCCACATCGGGCTGACCTTCGTACCGTCCGAGGCCATCTGCATCGGCAGCACGAAGACGAAGAACGAGGCGCCGATCATGACCAGGCCGAAGGCGAACTTCAGCGTGGTGTTCGGCTCCCGGTCGCGCCGGGCGAGCCACAGCCACAGCCAGGCGAAGACCGGGGCCAGCGCCATGATCAGCATCGGGTTCACCGACTGGAACCACGAGGACGGGAACTTCAGCCCGAAGATCGTGTCCGCGGTCTTGGTCTCGGCGAAGGCGGACATCGTCGAGCCGCCCTGGTCGAAGATCATCCAGAACACGGCGGCGGCCGCGAAGAACCAGATGTAGCCGCTGACCTTGGTCTGCTCGACCTCGTCCAGATCCCGGTCCCGCTTGATCCGCACCAGCACCGCGATCGGGATGATCAGGCCGAGCAGGGTGATCGGGACCAGCGCCCAGTTGAGCGTCCAGCTGCCGCTGGCCACCACGCCGGTGTAGAAGACGGCGGTGACGGCCAGCCAGATCAGGCCCTTGCGCAGCCAGGACCGGCGCTCCTCGGCCGCCAGCGGCATCGGCACGGTGTCGCTCTCGGGGCTCAGATGGCGGGTGCCGATCAGGAACTGCACCAGGCCCAGCGCCATGCCGAGCGCCGCGAGTGCGAAGCCCAGGTGCCAGTTGTACGACTGGCCGACGGTGCCGATCACCAGCGGGGCGGCGAAGGCGCCGAGGTTGATGCCGATGTAGAAGATGGTGAAGCCGCCGTCGCGGCGCGGGTCCTGCGGTCCGTCGTAGAGCTGGCCGACCATCGTGGAGATGTTGGCCTTGATCAGACCGGAGCCGAGCGCGACCAGCGCGAGGCCGACGAAGAAGCTCGCCGCCCCCGGGATGGCGAGCGCCAGATGCCCGGCCATCACGATCCCGGACGCCAGCACGACGGTCTTGCGCGGACCCCAGAGCCGGTCGGCGAACCAGCCGCCGGGCATGGCCAGCAGATAGACCATGGCCAGGTAGACCGAGTAGATGGCCACCGCGTTGCCCTCGGTCATCCCGAGGCCGCCGCCCTGGCCGCCGTCCTTGGCGTCCGGGCCGCCGGAGATCAGGTAGAGGACGAGGAGGGCTCTCATGCCGTAGAAGCTGAAGCGCTCCCACATTTCGATCATGAAGAGCGTGGCGAGGCCGCGTGGGTGGCCGAAGAAGGTCTTGCCACCGCTGGCAGGGGACTCCTGCGCGGTCGCGCCCTTCGACATGCTGGACGCCATGTGGGGGGTTCCTTACAGAACTCAGGGGTGCACCGCCGCGCGTATCGACACGCGTAGAAGAGCGCCCGTGGGGGGAGGCGACTCCAATGTCCGGACCCGGGCATGACAGAGACCTTCGGCGCGTCGAACCCACCAAAGGTCCCAGAGGAGTGCTACAGACGTTGTTTCACCATACGACACGCACTTGACACTCCTGGGTGAGACTTAGATCACGGATCGGGTGCGCGACCGGTCGTGCTCCCTGCGTCACCACCTGCGCGCCCCGTACGTGAACCCAAGCGGACTACCATCACCTCATGACCCGAGTTTTGCTCGCCGAGGATGACGCATCGATCTCGGAGCCCCTCGCCCGCGCGCTGCGCCGTGAGGGGTACGAGGTGGAGGTGCGGGAGGACGGACCCACCGCGCTCGACGCCGGTCTCCAAGGAGGCGTCGATCTGCTCGTCCTCGACTTGGGCCTGCCCGGGATGGACGGACTGGAGGTCTGTCGCCGACTGCGCACCGAAGGCCATGGCTTCCCGGTGCTGGTGCTCACCGCCCGCGCCGACGAGGTGGACACCGTGGTCGGCCTGGACGCCGGTGCCGACGACTACGTCACCAAGCCGTTCCGCCTCGCCGAACTCCTCGCCCGTGTCCGGGCCCTGCTGCGCCGAGGCGCCGTCGAGACCCAGGCGCAGGCGCCCGCCACCCACGGGGTGCGCATCGACGTCGAGTCGCACCGCGCGTGGATGGGCGACGAGGAGCTGCAGCTGACGGCGAAGGAGTTCGACCTGCTGCGGGTCCTGGTGCGGGACGCCGGACGGGTGGTCACCCGCGATCAGCTGATGCGCGAGGTGTGGGACACCACCTGGTGGTCCTCCACCAAGACGCTCGACATGCACATCTCCTGGCTCCGCAAGAAGCTCGGGGACGACGCCGCCAACCCCCGCTATATCGCCACCGTCCGGGGTGTCGGCTTCAGGTTCGAGAAAAGCTGACGGTGGCTGAGACGGTAGGGCCATGCGCCGTCGCTTGATCAACTCCACGCTGGCCGTGGTGCTCGTCGTCATCGCCGTCTTCGGCGTCTCGCTGGTCATCGTCGAGACCCGGACCATCGAGAACAGCGCCCAGGAGAGCGTCAGCTCGGACGCGGTGCGGCTGGTCAGCATCGTGGACAGCAGGCTGCTCGGCGGCGAGGGCGTCACCCACAAGGTGCTGCGCGAGCAGATCGAACCCGGCCGCTACGCCCTGATCACGATCCCGGACCACCCGGACGTCGAGATCGGCAAGCGCCCCGAAGGCAGCGTCATCTCCTCCGAGGAGCACGGCGAGCAGGGCGAGACGGTACGGGTCGAGGCGTCCCGTACGACGGTCAGCCGGGAGATCGGCCGCACCATGCTGATCATCCTGGCGGTGGCGCTGCTCGCGGTCCTCGCCGCGGTCTTCCTCGCCGTACGGCAGGCGCACCGGCTCTCCGCGCCGCTCACCGACCTCGCCGAGACCGCCGAGCGGCTGGGCTCCGGCGATCCCCGGCCGCGCCACCGCCGCTACGGGGTGCCCGAGCTGGACCGGGTCGCCGATGTGCTGGACGCGAGCGCCGAGCGCATCGGCCGCATGCTCACCGCCGAGCGGCGGCTGGCGGCCGACGCCTCGCACCAGCTGCGGACGCCGCTGACCGCGCTGTCCATGCGGCTGGAGGAGATCACGCTCACCGACGATCCGGAGACGGTGAAGGAGGAGGCGTCGATCGCGCTGGGCCAGGTCGAGCGGCTCACCGACGTCGTCCAGCGGCTGCTGACGAACTCGCGCGACCCGCGCAGCGGCTCCGCGGTCGCCTTCGACCTGGACGAGGTGGTCAAGCAGCAGATCGAGGAGTGGCGCCCGGCCTCCCGCAGCGAGGGGCGCGCGATCGTGCGCTCCGGCAAGAAGGGGCTGCGGGCGGTCGGCACCCCGGGCGCGGTCGCCCAGGTGCTCGCGACGCTCATCGAGAACTCGCTGATGCACGGCGACGGTACGGTGGCGCTGCGCACCCGGGTCACCGGCAACCAGGCGGTGGTCGAGGTCACCGACGAGGGGCCGGGCGTACCGGCCGACCTCGGCGCGCGGGTCTTCGAGCGGACGGTCAGCGGACGGAACTCCACCGGGCTCGGCCTCGCGGTCGCCCGCGATCTGGCGGAGGCGGACGGGGGACGGCTGGAGCTGCTGCAGCCGCATCCGCCGGTGTTCGCGCTCTTCCTGAGCCGCGTGGCGGAGGACATCCGCCCTAGCTGAGCGGCTACGTGCTCTGAGCGGCTACTTCCGGACCGGCTGCTTGCTGTCGCGGCGGGTGGTCTGGGCGGGCGGCGCCTCCGCGAGGAACGCCTCCGCGCTCTCCACGGCCTCCCGCGCGGGCAGCGCCCGGAACACCCAGGTCCGGTAGGACCAGAAGCGGAAGAGGGTGCCGATGCCGATGCCGACGAACTTGAAGACGTTGCTCGCGAGCGAGCTGTCCCAGCCGAAGCCGTACGTCGCCGTGTAGAGCACCCCGTTCTCGATGATCAGGCCGATCGCGCTGAACAGCAGGAACAGGCTGAGTTCCTTGGTGCGCCCCTGCTTGTCCCGGTCGCGGTAGGTGAAATACCGGTAGCCGAGGTAGTTGAAGCAGGTCGCGACCACCGTCGCCACGATGCTGGCCCGCACCACGGGCAGCTCCGTGACGCTGCGGACCACGTTGAAGACGGCGAGGTTGACGAAGACGCCGGCGCCGCCGACCACCCCGAACTTCGCGATCTCCCGGGCGAGCCGTCCCACCTGGGTGCCCAGCCCCCCGAGCATGCGTCGTTCACTCATGGTGATCGTTCAGCCCCGTTTCGTCATCATCGACAGCATCTCCCCATGCTAACCAGCGGCACCGACACTCGCCCGGAGGCCGGGAGTAACAGGCCGGTCCGAATATCTGGAGGATCATCCAAGTGCAGGTCAGGGGCTGTCGTGGCGAGAAGTTACCCTTGGAGGGTGACATTTCCGGTAGTCGGCATGGTCGGGGGCGGCCAGCTCGCCCGTATGACCCACGAGGCGGGCATCCCCCTCGGCATCAGGTTCAAGCTGCTCAGTGACACTCCTCAGGACTCGGCGGCCCAAGTGGTCAGTGATGTCGTCGTCGGCGACTATCGCGACCTGGAGACGCTTCGTGCGTTCGCACAAGGCTGTGATGTGGTCACTTTCGACCACGAGCATGTCCCGGCCGAGCATCTGCGCGCGCTGGAGGCGGACGGTGTCGTCATCCGCCCCGGCATCGAGGCCCTGCTGCACGCGCAGGACAAGGGCGTGATGCGGGAGCGGCTGCGCGCCACCGGGGTGCCCTGCCCCCGCCACCGCATCGTCGCCGACCCGGCCGACGTCGCGCGGTTCGCCGAGGAGGGGGACGGCTTCCCGGTCGTCCTCAAGACGGTGCGCGGCGGCTATGACGGCAAGGGCGTATGGGTCGTCCGCAGTGCGGAGGACGCCGCCGAGCCGTTCCGGGCGGGCGTGCCCGTCCTCGCCGAGGAGATGGTCGACTTCGCGCGCGAGCTGGCCGCCAACGTCGTGCGCTCCCCGCACGGCCAGGCCGTGGCCTACCCCGTCGTGGAGTCGATACAGGTGGACGGCGTCTGCGACACCGTCATCGCCCCCGCCCCCGACCTCTCCGAGGCGCTCTCCGCCCAGGCGCAGGAGCTGGCGCTGAAGATCGCGGCCGAGCTGGGTGTGGTCGGCCACCTCGCGGTCGAGCTGTTCGAGACCCGGGACGGCCGCATCCTCGTCAACGAACTGGCGATGCGCCCCCACAACTCCGGCCACTGGACCCAGGACGGCGCCGTCACCTCCCAGTTCGCCAACCATGTGCGCGCGGTGCTCGACCTCCCGCTCGGCGCCCCGAACACCCGGGCGAAGTGGACCGTCATGACCAACGTGCTCGGCGGCGACTACCCCGACATGTACGCGGCCTACCTCCACTGCATGGCCCGCGACCCCGGGCTGAAGATCCACATGTACGGCAAGGGCGTGAAGCCGGGCCGCAAGGTCGGCCACGTCAACACCTACGGCGACGACCTGGCCGACGTCCGCGAGCGCGGCCGTCACGCCGCCGACTACCTCCGAGGGACCATCACCGAATGAGCGCTCCTGTGCCCGCGATCGGCATCGTCATGGGTTCCGACTCCGACTGGCCGGTCATGGAAGAAGCCGCCAAGGCCCTCGACGAGTTCGAGATCCCGTACGAGGTGGACGTCGTCTCGGCGCACCGGATGCCGCGCGAGATGGTCGCGTACGGCGAGAACGCGGCGCCCCGGGGCCTCAAGGCCATCATCGCGGGCGCGGGCGGTGCGGCCCACCTCCCCGGCATGCTCGCCTCGGTGACCCCGCTCCCGGTGATCGGCGTCCCCGTGCCCCTCAAGTACCTGGACGGCATGGACTCCCTCCTGTCCATCGTCCAGATGCCTGCGGGCGTCCCGGTCGCCACGGTCTCCATCGGCGGCGCCCGCAACGCGGGCCTCCTCGCGGCCCGCATCCTCGCTGCCCACGATGCGGAGTTGCAGGGCCGGATGAGGGAGTTCCAGGACGAGCTGAACGAACAGGCCACGGAAAAGGGCAAGCGACTGCGCGCCAAGGTGGACGGCGCCCCGTCCTTCGGCTTCGCCCACTGACCCACCCCTGCGGGGGCCTGTTCCCCACCCCGCCCCTTCCCGATGCCGGGGCTCTGCCCCGGACCCCGCTCCTCAAGCGTCGGAGGGGCTGGATGGTGGCACAGGGGGAGGCTGGGCTGGGGTTGCCCCACTCCGGCAGGGCAAACCAGCCCCAGGCGGGCAAGCCAGTCCCGGCCGGGAAAATCCAGCCCCTCCGGCGTTTGAGGAGCGGGGTCGGGGCGGTGATGCCCCACCCCCAGCCCCTCCGGCGTTTGAGGAGCGGGGTCTGGGGCGGAGCCCCAGGTTCGGGGAGGGGCGGGGTGGGGACAAGGCCCGCCGCGGGCGCCGCGTGGCCGTGACTTCGTCGGGCGGCCGTACGAAAATGCCCGGATGACCGATCACCTCGCGCACGCCCGCCAACTCCTGGCCGCACACCCCATCGTGGATGGCCACAACGACCTCCCCTGGGCCCTGCGCGAGCAGGTCCGCTACGACCTCGACCGCCTCGACATCGCCGCCGATCAAACGACGCGCACCCACACCGACATCCCCCGCCTCCGCGAAGGCGGCGTAGGCGCCCAGTTCTGGTCAGTCTTCGTACGCTCGGACTTCAGCGGCGACACAGCAGTCAGCGCCACCCTCGAACAGATCGACGTCGTCCGCCGTTTGACCGAGCGCTACCCCGACGACCTCCGGCTGTCGCTCACCGCCGCCGACATCGAGGCGGCCCGCGCCGAGGGCCGGATCGCGTCGCTCATGGGCGCCGAGGGCGGCCACAGCATCAACTGCTCGCTCGCCACCCTCCGCGCCCTGTACGACCTCGGCGTGCGTTATATGACGCTCACCCACAACGACAACATCCCCTGGGCCGACTCGGCCACCGACAAGCCGAGGGCGCACGGCCTCACCCGCTTCGGCGAGGAGGTCGTCCGCGAGATGAACCGGCTCGGCATGCTCGTCGACCTCTCCCACGTCTCGGCCGACACGATGCGCGACGCGCTCCGCGTGACCGAGGCCCCGGTCCTCTTCTCGCACTCCTCCGCCCGCGCCGTCTGCGACCATCCGCGCAACATCCCGGACGACGTCCTGGCCGCGCTCCCGGCCAACGGCGGGGTGGCGATGGCCACGTTCGTGCCGAAGTTCGTGCTGCCGGAGGCGGGTGAGTGGACGAAGGCGGCGGACGAGAACATGCGCGCGCACGGCCTGCACCCCCTGGAGCTGACGGACGCCGCGAAGAAGGTGCAGCGCGCCTTCGAGGAGGCCCGCCCGAGGCCGAAGGCCACCGCCGCCACCGTCGCCGACCACCTCGACCACATGCGTGAGGTGGCGGGCGTCGACCACATCGGCATCGGCGGCGACTTCGACGGCACCGCCTTCACCCCGTCCGGCCTGGACGACGTCGCGGGCTACCCCAACCTCATCGCGGAACTGCTCGACCGCCGCTGGTCCGAGGCCGAACTCGCCAAGCTGACCTGGCAGAACGCCGTCCGGGTGCTGCGCGGCGCCGAGGACGCGGCGCGCGGGCTCCGCGCGGTCAGGGGTCCGTCCATCGCGACGATCGACCAGCTGGACGGCACCACCGAGGCCTAACACCCCCAGCACTCGCATGAGCCACCAACCACCCCTTTACCAGGGCTTGGTGGCTTTGCGATGTGTTGATGCATCGTTCACGTAATTCGTCTCTTCTCCGTCGTCGGCATGGCGAGAGAGTCATCAGCGGTCTGACGATCTCTCATGCATAGATACGGGAAAGAGGCGTTATGCCCGACTTCACCCGCCGTAGACTCCTTGGTGCCGCCGCCGGTTCGTTCGGCGCGGGCGCGGCCATGACGCTTCTGCCGCCGAGCGTGCAGCAGGCGATAGCCGCCGGACCCCCGAAGGGCGGTTCGCTCGACGACATCGAGCACGTCGTCCTGCTGATGCAGGAAAACCGCTCGTTCGACCACTACTTCGGCACCCTCAAGGGAGTGCGCGGGTTCGCCGACCCGGACGCCCTGACCCTCTCCACCGGCAAGTCCGTCTTCCACCAGCCGGACGCGGAGAACCCGGACGGCTATCTGCTCCCGTTCCACCTGGACACCCGCTCCACCAGTGCCCAGGCGATCCCCTCCACCAGCCACGCCTGGTCGGTGCAGCACGAGGCGTGGAACAACGGCGCCATGGACAAGTGGCTCCCGTCCCACCGCGCGGCCGACGGCGAGAACGGGCCGTACGTCATGGGCTACCACACCCGTGAGGACATCCCGTTCCAGTTCGCCCTGGCCGAGGCGTTCACCGTCTGCGACAACTACTTCTGCTCGGTCTTCGGCCCCACCTGGCCCAACCGGCTGTACTGGATGACGGGCACCATCGACCCGGCCGGAGTCAAGGGCGGCCCGGTCCTGGAGAACACGGCGCCCAAGCCGTACCGCTGGACGACGTACGCCGAGCGCCTCCAGAAGGCGGGCGTCAGCTGGAAGGTCTACCAGGAGGAGGACAACTACGGCTGCAACCTCCTGGAGGAGTTCCAGCAGTTCCAGGACGCCCGCCCCGGCGACCCGCTGTACGACCGAGGCATGGTGCACAGCCCCGCCGGGACGTTCGAGGAGGACGCCCGCAACGACCGGCTGCCGACCGTCTCCTGGATCATCCCGACCGCCGAGGTCTCCGAGCACCCGGACTACCTCCCGGCGGCCGGTGCCGACTACGTGGCGTCCAAGATCGAGGCCATCGCCTCCAATCCGGACGTCTGGCGCAAGACCGTCTTCATCCTCAACTACGACGAGAACGACGGCCTGTTCGACCACGTACCGCCGCCCACCCCCAAGGCCGGGACCGTGGACGAGTTCGTGGGCGGCCTGCCCATCGGCGGCGGCTTCCGGGTGCCCTGCCTCATCGTCTCGCCGTGGACGGTGGGCGGCTGGGCCGCGGGCGAGGCGTTCGACCACACCTCGGTGCTGCAGTTCCTGGAGCGGCTGACCGGGGTGAAGGAGCCCAACATCAGCCAGTGGCGCCGCCGCACCTTCGGCGACCTCACCTCGGCCTTCGGCTTCGGCCACGCCGCCCCGAGGCCGCCGAAGCTGCCGGACGACACGGCCGAGCAGCTGGAGAAGGCCAAGGAGGACGTCGAGAACCTCCCCAAGCCGACCCTCCCGGGCGCCGACCAGAAGCCCCCGAAGCAGGAAAAGGGCCGCCGCCCCCGCCGCTGAACCCGCCTGCCTATGTACGCCGCCCCCGCCGGAGGAAGCCCGGCGGGGGCGGCGTACGTCAGAGACTTACGGGCCTACGCCATGGGGCGGCCCAGCGCGCGGTACGTCCAGCCCGCGTCGCGCCAGTAGTCGGGGTCGAGGGCGTTCCGGCCGTCCAGGATGCGGCGCTCGGCGACCATCTCGCCCAGGCCCACCGGGTCCAGCTCCCGGAACTCGCGCCACTCGGTCAGATGCAGCACCGCGTGGGCGCCCCGGGCCGCCTCCAGGGCGGTCGGGGCGTAGGCGAGGGTCGGGAAGAGGGCGCGGGCGTTGTCCATGCCCTTGGGGTCGAAGACGGTGACCTGGGCGCCCTGGAGCTGTATCTGCCCGGCCACGTTGAGCGCGGGGGAGTCCCGTACGTCGTCCGAGTCCGGCTTGAACGTGGCGCCCAGCACCGCCACCCGCTTGCCCAGGAAGCTGCCGCCGACGGCCTCACGGGCCAGCTCGACCATGTGGCCACGGCGCCGCATGTTGATCGAGTCGACCTCGCGGAGGAAGGTCAGGGCCTGGTCCGCGCCGAGTTCACCGGCGCGGGCCATGAAGGCCCGGATGTCCTTGGGCAGACAGCCGCCGCCGAAGCCGATCCCGGCCCGCAGGAATTTCTTGCCGATCCGCTCGTCATAGCCGATGGCCTCGGCGAGCTTGACCACATCGCCGCCCGCCGCCTCGCAGACCTCGGCCATGGCGTTGATGAACGAGATCTTCGTGGCGAGGAAGGAGTTCGCCGACGTCTTCACCAGCTCGGCGGTCGGGAAGTCGGTCACCACGAACGGCGACCCCTCCGCGATCGGCGTCGCGTACACATCCCGCAGCACCTTCTCGGAGCGGTCGCTGGTGACCCCCACCACGATCCGGTCCGGGTGCAGCGTGTCCTGCACGGCGAAGCCCTCGCGCAGGAACTCCGGGTTCCACGCCAGCTCGGCGTCCGCACCGGCCGGGGCCAGCTCGGCGAGGCGCGCCGCCAGCCGGTCCGCGCTGCCGACCGGGACGGTGGACTTGCCGACGACCAGCGCCGGGCGGTGCAGATGCGGGGCGAGCGATTCCACGGCGTTGTCGACGTGACGCATGTCACACGCGTACTCGCCGTGCTTCTGCGGGGTGTTCACGCAGATGAAGTGGACATCGCCGAACTGTCCGGCCTCCTCGTAGGAGCTGGTGAAGCGCAGCCGCCCGGTCGAGCCCTCGGCGCCGACCACGTGCCGCTTCAGCAGATCCTCCAGACCGGGCTCGTACATGGGCACCCGGCCCTCCGAGAGCATCGCGACCTTCTCGGGCACGATGTCCAGCCCCAGCACCTCGAAGCCCAGCTCGGCCATGGCCGCGGCGTGGGTCGCGCCCAGGTAGCCGGTGCCGATCACGGTGATCTTGAGGGCCATGTGGTGCTCCAGAAGCGTCGGTCTCAGATGCGCTGCCTGAGCATAGTCGGCACCCCCGGCAGGGCTCAGCGGCGTCTTGGCGGCGTCTTGTCGGGTAGCTCACGTATAGGGCACGTATACGTGTCGCGTCGGCGGCCCTAGACTTCAGTTACTTAACGGTAGTTAGCACCACAGGGGAGTGAGAAGACCTTGGCGTCCTCGGGAAACGCAGACTTCGACCTGTACCGGCCGTCGGAGGAGCACGACATGCTCCGCGATTCGGTCCGCTCGCTCGCCGAGGCGAAAATAGCCCCCTTCGCGGCCGAGGTCGACGAGGAGGGCCGCTTCCCGCAGGAAGCGCTGGACTCCTTGGTCGCCAATGACCTGCACGCGGTGCACGTCCCCGAGTCCTTCGGCGGCGCCGGTGCCGACGCGCTCGCGACCGTGATCGTCATCGAGGAGGTCGCCCGCGTCTGCGCGTCCTCCTCCCTGATCCCCGCCGTCAACAAGCTGGGCTCGCTGCCGGTCATCCTCTCCGGCTCCGAGGAGCTGAAGAAGAGGTACCTGAGCCCGCTCGCCAAGGGCGACGCGATGTTCTCGTACTGTCTCTCCGAGCCCGACGCGGGCTCGGACGCGGCCGGTATGAAGACCAAGGCGGTCCGCGAAGGCGACTTCTACGTCCTCAACGGCGTCAAGCGCTGGATCACCAACGCCGGGGTCTCCGACTACTACACGGTGATGGCCGTCACCGACCCCGAGAAGCGGTCCAAGGGCATCTCCGCCTTCGTCGTGGAGAAGTCGGACGAGGGCGTGTCCTTCGGCGCCCCGGAGAAGAAGCTCGGCATCAAGGGCTCCCCGACGCGCGAGGTCTACCTCGACAACGTCCGCATCCCCGCCGACCGCATGATCGGCGCCGAGGGCACCGGCTTCGCCACCGCCATGAAGACCCTCGACCACACCCGCATCACCATCGCCGCCCAGGCCCTCGGCATCGCCCAGGGCGCCCTGGACTACGCCAAGGGCTACGTCCAGGAGCGCAAGCAGTTCGGCAAGGCGATCGCCGACTTCCAGGGCATCCAGTTCATGCTCGCCGACATGGCCATGAAGATCTCGGCCGCCCGCGCCCTGACCTACCAGGCCGCCGCCGCCTCCGAGCGCTGCGACGCCGACCTCACCTACCAGGGCGCCGCCGCCAAGTGCTTCGCCTCGGACGTCGCCATGGAGGTCACCACGGACGCCGTCCAGCTCCTCGGCGGCTACGGCTACACCCGCGACTACCCGGTCGAGCGCATGATGCGCGACGCCAAGATCACCCAGATCTACGAGGGCACCAACCAGGTCCAGCGAGTCGTCATGGCCCGCAACCTGCCGTAGCGGTACGTATGGCAGAGGGCGGGGGCGTCGCATACGGCGCCCCCGCCCTCTGCCATACGCCCCGCTCAGGCGCGCGCCGAACTCCTCAGCGCCGAACTCCTCAGCGCCGAACTCCTCGGCGACGGACCTACAGCTCCTCCGGGCCCTCCGCCGCGCGCCGGGCGCGCAGGTCTCTGATCGCGCGGCGGCGGGCCAGGCGGTGGGTGCGGCGGATCTCGGCCTCCTGGTAGCGCCGCTTGTCGCGCTCGGTCTCCGGTATGACCGGGGGTACGGGGCGGGGCTTGCCGTCGGCGTCGACCGCGGCGAAGACCAGATAGGCGCTGCCGACCTGGGTGGCGGGAGTGGATTCGTTCCAGCGCTCGGCCAGCACGCGGACGCCGACCTCCATGGAGGACCGTCCGGTCCAGTTGACCTGGGCCTTCACATGGACGAGGTCGCCGACCCTGACCGGCTCCAGGAAGGCCATCTCGTCCATCGAGGCGGTGACCGCGGGGCCCTCGGAGTGCCGTCCGGCGACCGCCCCGGCCGCGTCGTCGACGAGCTTCATGATCACGCCGCCGTGGACCGTGCCGAGGAGGTTGGTGTCGCTGCCGGTCATGATGTGCGACAGCGTGGTGCGGGAGGCGGAGGTGGGCTTGCCCGGAAGATCCACTTCGGCGCTGTGGGCCTGTTTGGTCATGGCGTCCACCATATGCGGACCACGTTCTTATCAGCTCTGCAACAGCCACGCCCCGATCCGGCACCCGCCCTGTAAGACAGCGGGGCCGACCAGGCACACTTCCTTGCATGAGCGAATGGCCCCAGGGTTACACCGGTGACCGCAACGACCGGTACGGACGCGGCAGCGGTGGCTCCCAGCCAGAGGGGGCCCGCTCGATGCCGCAGGTACGGCGGGCGGCACCGGGCGGCGGCGAGCCGCCGCTGCCCCCTGAGCTTTCGCCGCGGGGGAACGTACCGGGGCCCTCCCCGAGCTACGACGACTACGGCGGCCACGGCGGTGACGGATACAACACCGGCCAGGTCTACGGCGGCGGTGGCCGTGGCCCCGGCGGGCCGGGCGGATCCGGCGGCGGCCGCGGCAGGCGCGGCGGGCGCGCGGGAGGCCCCGTGAACTGGAAGCGCCGGATAACCGTCGGTCTGGTCACCCTGGTGGTGCTGCTGCTCGCGGTCGGTATCGGTACGTACTTCTGGGCCGACGGCAAGCTCAAGCGCGAGGTCGACCTCAGCAAGGTCGAGGACCGGCCGACCGGCGGCAAGGGCACCAACTACCTGATCGTCGGTTCTGACAGCCGCGAGGGCATGTCCGACGAGGACAAGAAGAAGCTGCACACCGGCTCCGCCGAGGGCCGCCGCACCGACTCCATGATCCTGCTCCACGTCGGTGAGAACGGGAACACCATGGTCAGCCTCCCGCGTGACTCCTGGGTCACCATCCCGGCCTTCACCGGCTCGGAGACCGGCAACCGGATCCCGGCGAGCCAGAACAAGCTGAACGCGTCGTACTCCTCGGAGGGCCCGCAGCTGCTCGCCCGGACCATCGAGTACAACACCGGTCTGAAGATCGACCACTACGCGGAGATCGGCTTCGACGGCTTCGCCAAGATCGTCGACGGGGTCGGCGGGGTCGAGATCGACATCCCGCAGGACATGAAGGACAAGAAGTCCGGCAATGACCTCAAGGCGGGCAAGCAGACCCTCGACGGTCAGCAGGCCCTCGGGTTCGTCCGGCAGCGCTACGGCCTCGCGGGCGGCGACCTGGACCGCACCAAGAACCAGCAGAAGTTCCTGTCCGCGCTGGCCAACAAGGCGGCCTCGCCGGGCACGGTCATGAACCCCTTCGCGCTCTACCCGATGATGGGCGCCGGGCTCGACAGCCTGATCGTCGACAAGGACATGAGCCTGTGGGACCTCAAGGACATGTTCTTCGCGATGAAGAGCGTCTCCGGCGGCGAGGGCAAGCAGATGAACATGCCCGTCTCCAACCCCGGCCTGTCCACCCCCAAGGGCAGCGCGATCCAGTGGGACATGACCAAGGTCAAGCAGCTGGTGAACGAGCTGAAGAACGACGAGAAGGTCACGGTCTCCAGTAACTGACCGCGCCATCTCCGCACGACGGCCGCCGCCGGGCCCCCGAAGGGTCCGGCGGCGGCCGTCTGTTAAGTTCATCGGGCGCTACGCATTGAAACGGTTCAACCATTCCCCCGGAAGGAACCGCACCACGATGACGTACCTCCGCTCCCGCAGACGCCTGCTCACCCTCGCCGCCGCGACGGCCGCCGCGACCGCAGCCGCCCCGGCGGCCCTCGCGGCCGCTGCCACAGGCCGCCGCTGGACCCGGATAGCCCACGACGACTTCCGCCACGGCACCCGCCAGTGGACCGCCGAGCTGGAGAGCGGCGGGACGGTACGGGCCCGGCACGGGGTGCTCGACGTCGACGTACCGGGCGGCGCCACGGTCTGGTTCACCCGCGAGCTGACCGGCCCGTACGTGATCGAGTACACGGCCACCCCGGTCTCGGCGGGCGGCCCCAACGACCACGTGACGGACCTCAACGCCTTCTGGAACGCCCGCGACGTCCGCTCCCCCGGCGACCTCTTCGCCACCCCCCGCAGCGGCACCTTCGCCGACTACGACCTGCTGAAGACCTACTACGTCGGCTACGGCGCCAACCTCAACACCACCACCCGCATGCGCCGCTACGCCGGCGAGCCGGGCAACCGCCCCCTGCTCTTCGACCTCACCGAACCACTCCTCACCCCGAACGCCCCGCACCGCGTCCGCCTGATCTCCGCCGGGCGGACCGTCCAGTACTGGAGCAACGACCAGCTCCTCTGCGACTACCGGGACCCCGAGCCGTACACCAGCGGCTGGTTCGGCTTCCGCACCGTCGCCAGCCACTTCCACCTGACGAATTTCGCGATCTGGCGGCCGCGCCGCCACCGCTGAGGAAACCCGCCCAGATTGCCGTGGCCCCGCCGGGGCCACGGCAAGGCCGCCAGCTCGCCAGCGGCTCCGCGCCCCGATCACCACCATCGTGGCCCGCCGTCGATCACCGGGCCGCTTCGGCCTTACGCAGCGCCTCCCGGTGCTCCCCGCTCCACGCGGCCCCCTGAAGGTTTTCCGGCAACCCCCGCAACCCGGCGGACAGATGATCGGCAGCCTGGTCGTAGCGCCCCAGCGCCAGCGTGGCCAACCCGAGGTTCAGACGGTTGAACTCCGGAGTCAGCCAGTAGGCCGTATCAGGCGGGGGCACTCGGGCCGCTATGTCCGTCAGCCGCTCCGCACGCTCGACCATGCGCAGCGCGCGGTCGGTCTCACCCAGCTCAGCCCACCCCGCCGCCGATTGAAGGATGTCTCCCAGCCGCTGCGCGGGGTGAGCGCCTGGAGCGTCCGCTGCCGCCGCGAACCATCGCGCGATCCCCTGGGGCCGCCCCTGCTGCCGGGCAATGTAGCCCTTGAAATTGAGTGCCTGCGCCGCGAGCGCACCGTCTCCGATTTCGTCGGCCAGCTCCAACGCGTCCGTGAGGAGGCGCAGCGCCTTGGTATCGTCGCGCACCTGAGCCAGCATCCAGCCACCGAATTGAACGAACTCGGATGCCACCGCTGTCAGCTGCCCACGATGCGGCCCTCGTGCGCCCTTCAGCATGCAGGTG
This sequence comes from Streptomyces sp. NPDC059850, assembly GCF_042731515.1. Taxonomy (NCBI): domain Bacteria; kingdom Bacillati; phylum Actinomycetota; class Actinomycetes; order Kitasatosporales; family Streptomycetaceae; genus Streptomyces; species Streptomyces sp. NPDC059850. The sequence continues at coordinate 20,117 of NZ_JBHWJI010000053.1, read as the reverse complement.
ATCACGTTCATTTGAGCGAGGGTTGCGGAGAGCATGGATTCAGGTCTGACTACGTCGTCCAGGCGACGGTACGCACTCAACACGCCCGCGAGAGCGTCCACGGTGCCTGCGTCCAGCCGGGACGGCTGAGCGGCACTCCTGGCGACCCGCGAGGCGTCATCCGGGCTCAGCGTGGTTTCGGAAAGCGCTCCCCCAGCCCCGACGAGTTGGTCAAGCGCCGTTGCCAGCTTCTCGGAAGGCCTCTGTTTCCCGTTCAGGACACGCGAGAGGTAGGCGACGTCGTAATTGAGGGCGCGGGCAGCCGCACACATGGAATAGCCACTGTCCCGTAGCGCCCGGCGAGCGAGATCCGCAAAGTCACTCACAGTGAACCCCTTGTCATTGACTGATTCCTCTCGACATCGTCAATGCCGGTCAACTCCCGCGTAAGCAGCGGAAACTCAACGATAGCTGAGCACAAAGCATCCGAGACGTGACCACGTCCCGGAGCATGACGTAACAGCTATTGAGGAGCCGAAAACGTGAACGACATCAAGGGCTTGCGACTGCTGCCATGGTCTACCCCGGAGGGCAAGCCGTGCTTCCTGGCGACGGACGGCGGCAACACCCGCCTGAGCCGCAGGGCAGACGAGATCGAGACCCTGCAACTGGCCATGGGCTCTGAACTCCTCGGTCACGCCACCTCGTTGCTGAGTGATCGCAAGGCGAACGCCGGAGAAGTCCGCTTTCTGGCGGAGCGGCTGTGCGAGGCATTGCGCGACGTACTTCGGGTGGCAGAGAGCCGGGGCGCACGCCTGCCCGCGTACGCCGACGCCGCCGAGCCAGGCGTCGGTGAACGCGGCGGCAACCCCTGAGCTGTTCGCACGCTCTTGACGCGGGGTGACCGTCCCAGCGAAGCTCGTGCAAGTTGGCGTAAGCCACTCGACACCGGAGGCAGCCATGGCACTGCGGTTCATCGGGATTGATCCGGACACGGGTCAGCAGGGCTCCCCCACCATCTGGGTAGACGAGGAGAAGGGCGAACTGGTGCTTCAAGGCTGGAAGCCGGACGAGGAGCTGACGGCGCGCTGCGCCGCGTTCGAAGCTCCGGGGCACCTGCCCGGGATTCCCGCGCACGAAGCTGTGATCCGGATTCCATTCCGCATGGTGCCGGTGCTGAGGGAGGCGTGCGATGTCGCTCAACGAGCCGGGCTTTGAGGAGTTGCTGGCCTCTGCCAAGCACACGGCCCTGCACCTGGAGATGCGGGATGTGTATGGCGTGGGTGACGAAGCCGAGGACTTCGAGACGTGGAAACGTACCGGGCGACGTGATGTGGACCCCGCGTCCGCCTACTGGTCCCCCTGGGCCACTCTGATGCGTTCCACGGTGGCCAGAGGCGTGGCCGTCCGCCGTGCTCGCATCGTCTCCGAGCCCGTCACGGAATACATCCGGTACGAGCACGCCGGGACCGTTGTCAACCTCCACGCGGGGGAACAGGTGCGGTGGCTTCCCCGGCGGCAGGCGTCGGACCTCGCCCTGCCCGGGAACGACTGCTGGGTGTTCGACGACCAGGCCGTCCTGTTCAATCACTTCTCCGGGAGTGGCAACTGGTCCGAGCCCGGCTGGGAGGTACGTACCGAGCAGGCCGTGGTCCAGTTGGCGGGGTCGGCGTTCGAGGCGGTCTGGGAGCGCGGCATTCCACACGAGAAGTACACGGTCTGATCAGCGAAGCACCGAAGAGTCGACTCATGTCCGCGTCCCCCTCCTCCAGCGCCCAGGCCGCCCGTGCGGTTCTGGCCGCTCGCCTTGGGGAGTTGCGCAGAGACGCGGAGCTGACGGGGCACGAGTTGGCTCTCCGGTGCGGCTGGAGTCCCGCGAAGTCGTCTCGCATCGAGCGAGCCAGGACTCCCGCTTCCGACGCCGACATCCGCGCATGGTGCACAGCATGCGGAGCGGAGGACCAGGCGGACGACCTGGTCGCGGCGAACCGCCAGGCCGACCACATGTACGTGCAGTGGAAGAAACTGCATCGGCACGGAATGCGCCGTGCGCAGGAGGACGTCGTACCGCTGTACGAGCGCACTCGGAACTTCCGGGTGTACTGCTCGAATGTCGTCCCCGGCATGGTGCAAACCGAGGCGTACGCGACGGCCTTGCTCTCCACGATTGCCGCCTTCCAGGAGACCCCGGACGATTCACCGAAGGCAGCGGCCTCACGCATCGAGCGCTCACGGGTCGTGCACGAGGGGTGCCACACCTTCGCGCTGCTCCTGGAAGAGACCGTGCTGCGGTACCGGATCGGTGACTCCGGCACGATGGCGGGCCAGCTTGGCCATCTGCTGGCGGTGATGGCGCTTCCCAACGTCAGCCTCGGCATCATCCCGTTCACCGCCGAGCGGCGCGTGTGGCCGCTGGAGGCCTTCTATCTGTTCGATGACCATCAGGTGAGTGTCGAACTGCTGACGGCCGCGGTGAATGTGTCGGCCCCCAGCGAGATCGCCGTGTATGCCAACGCGTTCTCCCAACTGGCCGAGATCGCCGTCTACGGCTCGGACGCCCGGACCCTGATCACTGAGGCGATCAATAAGCTTCGGTGATTCGTGTGCAATCTCATGCAAGAACATGGCCCGCCGACTCCCGCGCCTCCTAACGTCTTGGCAACCGAGGCATTGGTGCGACGAGGCGGAGACGACCACACCATGGGTACCACCGAGTTCGAGGGCAGGGCGCTGGGCATCGACGTCGCGGCCATCACCGCGACGATCAGGCAGCGTGGCGGTGCACATGTGGCCGACCGTCTGATGCGCCGACATGTGTACGACATCGTCCCCGGCGAGCAGGGGCGATGGATCCGGTTACGAGACACCGGCTCCGAGGTCACGCTCTGCGTCAAACACATCACGTCCGACGCTATCGACGGCACTCGCGAGGAGGAAGTGGCCGTATCCAGTTTCGAGGACACCCACGCTCTCCTGAATCTGATGGGATTCACCGCAAAGGCATATCAGGAGAACCGGCGGACCTCGTACGTTCTGGAGGGGGTACGCCTGGAGATCGACTCCTGGCCGCTCATCCCTCCCTACTTGGAGATCGAAGGCGACAGCACCGAGGAAGTAACCTCCACGGCCAAGCTTCTCGGGCTGGACCCGGGCAGCCTCACCGGCGCGAACACCCTCGGGATCTACGCCCGGTACGGCATCGATCTCACGCAGATCAAGGACCTGCGTTTCCCGGATTGAGGGCACCTCTGCGAGAGGACTCCTGTGTACGAGGAAGACTTATCCGCTCTGCCGGTTTCGGTGGTGCCGGACCGCACCGTACGCGTGAAGATTATTGACGCCTGCGGGTTGGCCTGTGGCTTCTGCCACAACGAGGGAACGCCGGTCGCCGCCGACAATATCGGGCGCCGACCGGAGGAATTCAGCGGTGCGTCCGGCAAGACGGGGCGAGTCTCCATCTACCTGCCCACCAACGGGGCGAACTTCTTGCCCGCACGGATCGAACCCGACGCTGATTTCGCTCTGGCCCTGGCCGCCATACGAGGCGCCGTGGAGACCAATGAAGTCCACTTCACCGGCGGAGAACCTACTCTCCATCCTAAGCTGCCAGACCTGGTCGCCAGAGCCCGCCAACTCGGGCTGATCGTTGGCCTGACATCCAACGGCGAAAACGGTGCAGCCGTACTGGAAGAATGCGCGAAGGCCGGACTCGACCGCGTCAACCTGTCCGTATTCGGCACGACCGCCGACGAACTGGCCGCCGTGCAAGCACCGCGCTTCGCTTCCGCCGAGCTTGCGCAACGGAAAATCTCCGCACTTCACGCAACCATTGAGACTGCGCAGAAATGCGGAATCAAGGTGTCGGCCAACCTGGTGGTGCCGGACAGGAGCCATGTGCCGAGAGTCCTTCGGGTCATCGAGGACCATGGGCGGAATGTCGTGGTCCGCATGCTCGTCAATCTCGAAGACGGCGGGTCGTCACTGGCTGCGATGCGAGAGGTGCTGGACACCCTGGGTGCCGTGCCGGTACGCCACATCTTCACGGCGGGCACCTCGGACCAGCGCACGCGGTACCGCCTGCCGGACGGGCGCACCCTCTACGCCAAATCCATTCGTCCCGTACGGCTTCCCGGGACGTGCGCGGTCTGCCGCTTCAACAACGGCACCGACTGCCAGGAGGGGTACTACGGAATCCGACTCTACCGGGCGAGGAACGGCCCCTTCATGGTCGGTGTGTGCATTCAGCGAATGGATCTCTGTACGACGCTTGGTGAGTTCGTCATGAGCAAGATCCGTGATGAAGTCCGCTACCTGAGGGATCAGGAATTGCTGCGTCTGCGCATGGAGCACAGATCTCAGATCCGAGAAGCGGCGTAGACGGCGTCGTCGGCGCGTAACGGGCTAAACCCGGGTCACGAACGATGTGTCGCTGCACGCCGCGTCAAGCCAGTGGCGCGGGTGGACCAGTTCACGCGTGGGCGAAATGATGGCGGCCGCACCCGAGCCGCGCGGCGGCGCCCGCACTCCGGCCGATTCGAACGACTGCTACCTCCGCCGCGCTCTCGGTCGAGGCATCGGCTGATCTGATCGCAGAGATAAGGAAGAACACATGAGCCATGTAGACGACGCCTCCGCCCTCCCGGTGACGTGGTGGAAGTCCTCGTTCAGCGACAGCGGGGCGCAGTGCGTCGAGTGCGGCGTCGTCGATGCCGAGACGGTGGCCGTCCGGGACAGCAAGCGCCCGAACGGCCCCGCGCTGCTGTTCCCCCGCGAGGCGCTGTCCGCGTTCGCCGCCGCCGCTGCCTCGGGGGAGTTCGGCAGCGTCGAGTAGGGGCGCCACACGCACAACGACGGCCCGCCCCCACGGCATTCGGAGGCGGGTCGTCCGCATGGGTGGACCAGAGCCTGCGATCAGACGGAGTCGATCAGGGTCAGGTCCGGGGGGACCAGGGTGGTCGACAGCATCAGGGCTCGGATCAGGTGGTCGTTGAGGGCGTTGCCGACCGGTTCGCCGACCTCCTCGCGGGTCAGCCAGGGGACGCCGTCGCGGGAGAGGGTGGTGCGGACCCGGTTGACCAGGTGCTCGACGCGTTTCTCGCGCCAGCCCGCGCCGGGGCGCAGTTCGGCGAGGTGTTCGGCGGTCTGCTTCCAGGTGAGGGGCTGGGGGCGGGGTTCGTGGCGGAGATAGCGCTGGCCCAGGACGACGAGGGCGAGCTTCTCGTCTTCGGTGAGCACCCACACCCGGGGTGGGCGGGTGACGTCGCCGGGGCGTGGGGCGGGTGGCGCGTCCTCGGGGCCGGTGACGAAGAGTTCCAGGAGGTGTTCGCGGTCGCCCGAGCCACGGACGAAGAGCGGGGTGTAGCCGGTGGCGAGGGGGAGGGGGTCCTCGCCGGTGAACAGCAGCCGGGCCGGGATGCGGAGGGGCAGTCGGCCGGTGCTGGTCACCCACCAGCGGCCTGCGTGGTGGGTGAGCTTGCCGTGGCGGCGGCTGACCTGGGCGTCGTCCTCGCCCAGGCACACATGGACCTCGGGCCGGTTGCGGCCGAAGATCAGCTCGCGGCCGTCGCCGGGGCCCAGCCGCATGCCGCCGGTGAGGGCGAGGGCGAAGACGGTGCCGGGCACCGGGGAGGTCACGCCGCGGGCGAGGCTGCCGTGGGTGGCGGGCAGCGCCCGGAGGGGGCTCGGCGCGGTCATGGCTTCGGGAGCTTCTTCGCGGCCGCGGCGGCGAGCGCCTTCGCGGTGCGGCAGAGCGTCGCGGACGACTGCGGTCCGTATGTGTTCAGCGTCAGCAGCTCGACGGTGGGGTCTCCGAGGGAGTTGCGGTACGAGCGGTGGAGGGTCCGTACGACGCAGGTGCCGTCGCCGTAGTCGTCCGGCGTTACGGTGCTCTTTCTCCCGGCGAGGACTGCGGGCCGCCCGTCGTCCATGTCGAACGTAGCGCTCCGGTCGAACTCCACCTCCACTCCGGCGTCGCCCGAGCTGTCCTCCCATGCGCACGCCCAGTTGCCGAAGCCCGGGTCCGAGGGGTGCGCGTCGACACCGGGCATCCGCCGCAGTGCGGTGGCGTCGAGCAGCGCGCACGCGTTCGACCGGGCCAGGGAGCGCGCGTTCGGCACGGAGGCGCGCCGCGGGACCTGGCCGCGGTCCAGCACCGAGACCGCGTGATCGGTGGCCGCGTCGCCCAGGGCGCACGGGTCGGGGGCGGAGGCGCTGAACCGCTTGGCGATCACCCGGATCTGTTTGCGGTCGGCGACCGCGATGGTGCGCTCACAGACGTCGCCGTCGCGCGGGGACGTCATGACCGTGACATTGCCGATCCTTCTGGCGGGCCGTTCGTCGCCCGGCTCGGCCGGATCGCCGTTGAAGTTGATCTGTACGTCCGCGACATCGTGGCCGTCGTCGCCGTGGACGAGGACGTCGCAGCGGTCCACCTCCCCGTAGTCCGGGTCGAGTTCGGTCTCGCCGAAGCGGCTCAGCGACGCGGCGTCCAGCAGCCTGCACGGGTCGGCCGTGCGGGGGTCGCCGATGGTGCCCGCCCGCCCGGCGGCCGGGGCCTTCGCCTCGCCACCTCCGCCGTCGCCCGGCGACCCGTGGGACTCGTCGGAGGAGCCGCCCGACCAGGGGCCGAAGAGGGCCAGCCCGGTCGCCAGGGCCGCCGCGGTGACAAGCGCGGTCGCGGTGATCACCACCCCGCGTCCCGGGCGGCGCCAGGTGCGGCCGACCGCCGGAGACAGCAGCCGCAGGGTGCGGAGAGTACGGTGCGGCGCGTGGAGTTCCGCCGCAGGGGGGAACTGCGCGCCGGGGGCGGCCTGCCGCAGCAGCCGCAGCGCCTTGGTCGCGGCGGGGCGCTGCTTCGGCTCCACCTCCAGCAGCGCGGCGAGCGGTTCGCCGAGCGGCCCGGCCCGGTGCGCGGTCCCGATGGAGCCGTCGATGGCCCGTGCCACGTACGCCATGGGGTGCGCGGCCTCCCCGTACGGGGACTGGCCCTCGACCGCCGCGAAGAGCGACGCGCCCAGCGAGAAGACGTCCGACTTCCGGTCGGCCGTGCCGCCCCGCGCCACCTCGGGCGGCAGATACGGCGGCTTGCCCTGCACCCCGCCGGTCACGGTCATGGTGACCTCGCTCCACAGCGCCCGGGAGATGCCGAAGTCGGTCAGCTTGGCCACCCTGTCGGCAGTGACCAGGATGTTCTCCGGGGTGACGTCGCCGTGCACCACGCCCTCGGCGTGGGACTTCGCCAGGGCTGCCGCGATCTGGCAGCCGATGGCGGCCGCTTCCTCCGGGGCGAGCGGGCCGCGCTCCCGCACCAGGTCCGCGAGGCTGGCGCCGGGCACGTATTCCATGACGATCCAGCAGACGTCGTCCCCGTCACCGAAGCCGCCCTCGACGAAGTCGAAGACCGAGACGATGTTCGGATGGTGCAGCCGCGCCGCGTTGCGCGCCTCCTTCTTCAGCCGCTGCGCCGCGCGCTCGTCGTCCGGGCGGGCGCACTTGACCGCCACCCGCCGGTCCAGCAGCTCATCGTGGGCCTGCCAGACGATGCCCATGCCGCCTCTGCCGATGGGCTCCTGGAGGAGATACCGGCCCGCGATCCTGTCCCCGGCTCCTGCCTTCACCCGTAAACCCCCGTACCCCGCGCCCCGCCTTGGTCAGGACACGGAGAGTACTTCAGCCGTCACGCGGCTGAATAGTGCTTCGCTAGGCGCACGCGACCTCGTCGCCGGTGACGGCCGCGATGCCGGGCCGGTCCCGGCGCGGGTCCTCGGTGCGTACCGGGCGTACGTCCTTGTAGTCCGCGCCGACCGTGACCTGCATGACTCCGCCCTGCCCCTTCACCGGCTTCAGCTGCGCGCCCGGCAGCGCGGCGGCCAGGGTGCGGACCGAGCGGTTCCAGACCGGGTCGTATGTGATGACCGTGCGCGCCAGGTCCTTGGTGGCCGCGTCGGCGGGGGAGCCGGTGGTGGCGAAGCCGGTGGCGTGCAGCGCCCGGTCCGCGCGCCGGGCGAGCCCGGCCGTCCCGGTGCCGTTGAGCACATGGACCCGTACCTGCTGCGGGGCCACGTCGACCACGGTGGCCTTGGGCTTCGCGCGGTGCGTGGTCAGCGGCCGGTCCTCGCGGATGGCGGCGAACAGCTGCTCGGCCTTGGGCCGGTCCCAGTGCAGCGTGGAGCCGACGCCCTTGAGCGGCTTCCCCGGCAGGATCACCGGGACCGAGGCGAACTCGGAGGACGCCGGGGTGAGGCCGTTCATCGCCCGGCCGAGCGCCATCAGGTCCTCCGCGCCGAAGCCGTGGTCGGCGCGGACCGAGCCGAGCAGGGTGGTGGCGACGGCGTTGAACCGCACCGGGTTCAGCAGGATGCCGCCCGCCGTCGTCTGGTGGAGCACCGAGGCCAGGAAGCGCTGCTGGCGCTGGATCCGGCCGAGGTCGGAGGTGCCGTCGGTGTGGCGGGAGCGTACGTACTGCAGCGCCTCGCCGCCGCGCAGCAGATGGGTGCCGGGCGGCAGGTCGAGGCCGGTGTGGTCGTCCTTGAGCCGCCGGGACGTGCACACCTTCACCCCGCCGACCACGTCGACGGTCCTCATGAAGCTGGTGAAGTCGACCTCCAGGTAGTGGTCGATGTGCACCCCGGTGGCGTGCTCGACGGTGCGTACGGTCAGGCTGGGCCCGCCCTCGGCGTACGCGGCGTTGAGCCGCTGCGGATGGGCGCGGTGCGGCTTCCCGGCGCGGTCGGTGTACGCGGGGATCACGGCGTACGAGTCGCGCGGCAGGCTGACCACGGAGGCCCGGCGCCGGTCCGCCGACAGATGGACCAGGATGACCGTGTCGGTGCAGCGGCAGGGCGCCCCGCCGAGCCGGTAGAGCGCCTTCTCCTGCGGGGTGATCTTGGACCGGCCGTCGGTGCCGACCAGCAGGAAGTTGACGCCGCCGCCCGCGCTCTTCGGCCGGTTGTCCAGGCCGCCGAAGGCGTCCACCCGGTGGATGCCGGATTCCAGCTCCCGGACCAGCAGATGCCCGATGGCGCTGACGGCCAGCACCAGGCACGCGACGAACAGGGCGATCCGCAGCCCCCAGCGACGGCGGCGGCCGGAGCGGGGCCGGGGGCGGGGGCGCGTCGATCGGGCCGGTGCACTCACCGAAGGAGACCTCCGTGAACGGGCCCGGCGGGACGGGCCCGGGCGGGGCGCTGGCGGGTCGGAACCGCTGTCACGGTAGGGCCATACGATGAGCGACCCGGCGCCCCACGCCGCCCGTACCGCCCGCTGCCACCCGGGCGGCGCGTTCCGGTGCCGCCATTCGCGGTACCGTGGGCCCGCTACTGCAGTCTCCTGGGGCCCCGTCCCCAGAAACCCCGAGGTGCCATGGACCCGCGTCAGCTCCCGGCCGTCTCCGTGATCATGCCGGTGCTCAATGAGGAACGCCATCTGCGCAACTCCGTGCGGCACATCCTGGAGCAGGAGTACGACGGTGAGATGGAGGTGGTGATCGCGGTCGGCCCGTCCTCGGACCGCACCGAAGAGATCGCCGCCCAGCTGGCCTCCGAGGACCCGCGGGTGAACACCGTGCCCAACCCCACCGGCCGCACCCCGGCCGCGCTGAACGCCGCGATCAAGGCGTCCCGCCACCCCGTGGTGGTGCGGGTCGACGGGCACGGCATGCTCTCGCCGAACTACATCGCGACCGCCGTGCGGCTCCTGGAGGAGACCGGCGCGCAGAACGTCGGCGGCATCATGCACGCCGAGGGCGAGAACGACTGGGAGCGGGCCGTGGCCGCCGCCATGACCTCGAAGATCGGCGTCGGGAACGCCGCCTTCCACACCGGCGGCGACGCGGCCCCCGCCGACACCGTCTACCTGGGCGTCTTCCGCCGTGAGGCGCTGGAGCGGCAGGGCGGCTACAACGAGGAGTTCATCCGCGCCCAGGACTGGGAGCTGAACTTCCGGATCCGCGAGGCGGGCGGTCTGGTCTGGTTCTCGCCCGAGCTGAAGGTCTCGTACCGGCCCCGGCCGAACGTGCGGGAGCTGGCCAAGCAGTACCGGAACTACGGGCGCTGGCGTCATGTCGTCGCCCGCTTCCACCAGGGCTCGATCAACGCCCGCTACCTCGCCCCGCCGACCGCCGTGGTGGCCATCGCGGTGGGCACCGTGGTGGGCGCCGCCGTCTCCCCGTGGGGCTTCCTGATCCCGGGCGGCTATCTGGCGGCCATCGCCGCGGGCTCGCTCCCGGCGGGCAAGGGGCTTCCGGCGGGGGCCCGGGTACGGATCCCGCTGGCGCTCGCGACCATGCACATGTCGTGGGGCTGGGGCTTCCTGACCAGCCCGAAGGCGCTCGCCAAGAAGGTCATCGCGAGCCGCCGCCCGGCGGTCATGGCGCAGGGCTAGACAGCCGTACGCACAGGGGGCCGGACCAGGCGGTCCGGCCCCTTCGTCGTACAGCTCCTCAGAACGTGTAGTCCGGGTTGACCGTCATGCACGCCTTCTTGTCCTCGCCGTTGAGCGCGTCGGCGCTCTCCGGCGTCTTGTCGTCCTCGGTCTTCGAGGCCTTCGGATAGGTCGTGCCCGCCCGCCAGTCGTTGCCGACCACCACGGTCACGTCCTCCACCGACTTCGACGACTTCACCGCGCTCTTGGGCAGCCCCAGCGCCTTGGCCACGGCGAGCGCGTCGCCCTGCTCGGCCTCGCTCGGGTAGGACACGGTGGTGTCGGCCTGCGAGATGAGCACGGTGTTCGCGGCGGCCTTGCCGTAGCCGAGCCGTACCAGCTCATTGGTGATCACACCGGCCCTGCCGGAGACCGGCCCGTACACCATGGACGCGGTGCCGTTCTGCACGACGACCGGGACCTCGCCCTTGGGCTGGGTGGGAGCCGGGGTCTTGTCGGGCTTCTTCTTGTCCTTGCCGTCCAGCGCCGTGTCGTTGCGCAGCAGCGAGAAGGTCTGCTCGGCGTCACCGGGCTTGGGCTCCACGAACTGCTCGTTCGCGCTGTACTGCCAGGGCATGGTGACCATGGTGGTGCGCTCCGTCGGCACCCGCTTGAGGTCGTTGCCCAGGTTGTAGAGCTTCTTGACGTCGCCGAGGCCGTGGTCGACGGTCAGCGCGTCGGTGGCCGCCTCCGCCAGGTCCATGAGCTTGCCCGGGTCGCTGAGCTTGGTGCCCTTCTTCAGCTGACGGATCATCGAGCTCATGTACATGTGCTGGGCCTTGGCCCGGCCGATGTCGGTGTTGTCCTCGAAGCCGTAGCGGGTCCGCAGCCACTGGAGGGCCTGGACGCCCTTGACGGAGTGGGTGCCCTTGGTCAGCCGCAGCCCCGAGCCATGGCCCTTGCTGTCGTGCGAGTAGACGTTGTCCTTCACGCACACCGGGACGCCGCCGACGGCGTCCGCCATGGAGACCACCCCACCGAAGTCGATCATCATGAAGTGATCGATGTATATGCCGGTGAGTTCCTTCCAGGTGGCGACCGTGCAGCCCGGACCGCCGTGCTGGAGCGACTGGTTGATGGCCGCCTCGGTCTTCGGGTAGACGCGCCCGCCGTCCGGGTCGGTGCACCGGGGGATGGTCACCCGGGTGTCGCGCGGAATGCTGACCACCGACATGTTGCTGCGGTCGGCCGAGACGTGCACCAGCATCTGCACATCGGCCAGCGGCTTGCGGTCGGCGTCCTGCTTGGCGCCGCCGAGCCGTACGTTCTCCGCGGTGTTACGGCTGTCCGAACCGATGAGCAGGATGTTCAGCGGGGTCTGGCCGTTGGCGTTCGGCTCGGGCTTGCCCAGCTTGCTGTCGCCGAGGTCGAGCGCTTCCTTCTTCAGATTCTCGTTCAGATGGTTGTAGTACAGGTAACCGCCGGCTGCCGCGCCCAACACGAGCACGGCGAGCGCCAGCGCGCTCCACCGCACCACGCGTAACCCCCGGCCGCCCTTGGCCGTCTTCCGCTGACCGCCCTGGCGGCGCCCCGCGCCACTGGACGCGGGGCCTTTCGTTCCGGGCGGGCTGTCACCCTCACCGGTGCCGCGGGGTTCGGGTACGGCCTGCCGCCGCCCCTCCCCCCGCACACTGCTCTGCCGCATCGGGCCCCTCCCCGTACTTCCTCGCTCGTCCGGACCGATGGGCGAGGGCGCTCCGACGGGCCGGGGGTGGTCACTTGGCGCAGACGTTCTTGTCGTCGGCTTCGACCTTCTGAATATCCTTCGGCGCCTTGGCCGGACCGGAGATGGGAGTGCCCGCGCCCTTGAAGTCCGCGCCGAGCGTCAGCGTCATCTCCGCCTTGGGGGCGGCGTCCTTCGTGCCTTCCTTCATCGCGGACGCGGGCAACCCCATGCTGTCGGCCAGCCGGCGCGCCTGGTCCGCCTGGTTGGGAGCGTACTCCAGAGTGGTCTTCTCCAGATCTGCCGGAGCGTTTCCGCCGTTGCTGGTGAGCGGCATCCCCTCGGTGTTCTGCATCCAGTCGAGGGTTTCCTGGGCGGCCCCCGTCTGCCCGCTGCCGTTCAGCACCTTGGCCCGGACCTCGGCCGCGTCGGCCTTCGGTCCCTTGAGGCGGGCGGCCTCCTTGTCCTTGGCCGCCTTCTCCTTCTTCTTGACCTCGGTCAGCGACACATCCTGCTGGACCATCTCGAACAGCGGCTCGGCCTTGGTCTGGTCGAGCAGCACCGTCGCTCCGTCGGTGTTGTCGACGACCGGAACCGTCGTGAAGGTCATGTTCTTCAGGTCGATCTTGCTGAGCGCCTTCCCCAGCGAGACCAGCTTGTCGACGGTGCCGATGCCGGTGTCCACGGTGAGCGCCTTGGTCGCGGTGTTGGCCAGGCCCCACATCTTGCTGGGGCTGCTGAGCGTCCCGTTCCCCTTCATCTTGCGCATCATCGAGCTGAGGAACTGCTGCTGCAGCTTGATCCGGTCCAGGTCGCCGCCGAAGCCCACGGAGTGCCGGGTCCGTACGAACGCCAGGGCGTCCTCGCCCTTGATGTTGTGGTTGCCCGCCGACAGCTTCAGATGCGACTTGGGGTCGTCGATGTCCTTGGCGAGACAGACGTCGACCCCGCCGACCGCCGTGGACATCGACTTGACGGCGTTGAAGTCCGCCATCATGAAGTGGGTGATGTCCAGCCCGGTGATCTTCTCGGCCGTCTTCATGGTGCAGCCGGGGTCGCGCCCCTCCTGGCCCAGGCTGGTGTTGAAGCGCACCTCCGACTGGCCCGGGATGATCTTCTTCGAGCCGTCCTTCTGCACGGTCGGGCAGTCCGGGATGTCGGTGACCATGTCGCGCGGAATGGACAGCACCGTCGCGTTGGTGCGGTCCCCGGAGACATGCATGACCAGCGTGGTGTCGGCGTGGCCGACGCTCCCCGCGTCACCGTAGCCCTCGTTGCCCTTGCCGTCGCGCCGGTCGGTGCCGATGAGCAGGATGTTCATCGGTCCGTCGGTGACCGCGGCGTTGTTCTCGCCGATGTCGACCTTGCTGATGTTGCCGTTGAGGTGCTGGTAGACGAAGTACGCCGCGGCCGAGCCGCCGACCAGCACGAAGGCCAGGGTGCCACTGCCCCAGTACAGCGCCTTCTTCGTCTTCGTCTTCTTCGGTTTCGGCTTTCTCCTGCTCGCGGGAGCCGCCGCCTTCTCCGGCTCCCGTTTCCCCGCCGCCCTCCTGCGCCCCCGCGGCTCGGACTCGGGGGTGCGACGACGGCCTGTGGTTCTGGGGGCCGGGTGGGGCTCGGCGGCCGAGGCCGTCTCCCCCGCAGGGTTCAGCCTCAGCTCATAGTTGCCGGTGTTCGGGTCGAACACCCACTGGTCGGCGGGGTCGATGTCACCGTCCCGCCCAGGGCCTTGCGCGTCCACGGTCGCCTGTGTCCTCCGTCGGTGCCACGCGGGCGCCTCCCCCTCAAGGCGCTCGGTCCGTCTTCATATACAGTGCGCGGTCACATCTAGGAGCGCACCGGATCGCTCACACTATCCGCCCGGATCCGCGTCAAGCGACGCCGGTGACAAATTCCACTTCCCTACAACTGGGCAATCTGCCCAATCCTTTCGAGATTCTTCACGAGTCCGGGCCCTTCCCTATGGCGGCCCATTACCCGCAGATGTCGCGGGCCGCCGTCGTCCCCTGGTACGGAGTGCGCTCCATGCCCTTGGGGTCCTCGCCGCGGCCGGCGGTGACGGCTCGGGTCACCGACACCGGGCGATCCAGGCGGAGTTGCTTGAACAACCGGTCGGCATCGGGCTGGACGAGTTCGTCACGGTTCTTGTTGTACGTATACGGCTGTCGCGGAATTGTCAGGAAACGGATCTTCTCGCGCGGGATGTCCCGCACCCCGCGCACCAGTCCGTACAGGTCCTTGAGGGTGTCCAGACCCGGATCCGTGGTCAGCGAGGAGGTCGCCGCGCTGAGCACCGGATACAGCTTCGCCGGATTGAGCAGCACACCATTGCTCTGCACTTTCTTCACAAGGGAGCTGAGGAACTCCTGCTGCCGGGCGATGCGCTCCGTGTCGCTGCCGTTACCGATCGAGTAGCGGGCGCGGACAAAGCCCAGCGCCTTCTCCCCGTGCAGGGTCTGACGGCCCGAGGGAAGCCGCAGATGCGCGTCGTCGTCGTCGACCGGTTCCGTGAGGCACACTTCGACGCCCCCGACCGCGTTCACCAGCTTCTTGAAGCCGCTGAAGTCCACGATCACATGGTGGTCCACCCGGATCCCGGTCAGCTTTTCCACGGTACGGATCGTGCAGGCCGCGCCGCCGAACTCGAACGCCCAGTTGAACTGGGCGAATCGGGGCGCCAGTCGGCCGCCGCCCTTCGGCCGGTCGCAGCCCGGCACGTCCACCATCAGATCGCGCGGGATGGAGACCGCGGTCGCGCTCTTACCGCCCGCCTGGAGGTGCAGCAGGATCGTGGTGTCCGAGCGCTGGGTGCCGGTGTCCCGGCCGTACTTGCTGTTTCCCTTGCCGCTCCGGTCGTCGGAGCCGATCACCAGGATGTTCTGCGCGTCCCGCACGACCGACACCGGCCGCTCGGCCTCGTACTTCTTCAGCTCGTCCGCGGTCCGGGTGTCGGTGCGGATGTTGCGGTCGAGGCGTTCGTAGAACCACCACCCCGTCGCGGCGGCCGACAGCACCAGCAGGGTCGCGCCCAGCGCGACCACGCGCGGCCAGCGGCGTCTTCGCCCCGGCGCGGGCTCTTGGCCGTCAGTCGTCACGTCCGCGTCCTCCCACTCCGCCTCCCGCCCGGCAGCGGACGGGAGCGGTATCGCGTGCTGGGCCGATCATTGGGACAGACATGCGAACCCCGCACATGGTTGTACGTATCCGTCGATCATCGCGCGGGGTGCACGCCGGGGCGCGCGGGCTCGGCCCAGCGGTCCGCCGGACGGGGGTCGGGCGGACGGCCGGGCCGTGGGGGCGTGGGGGACGAAGGGCCGTTACAGGGTGACGCGCTCGCTCTCCCGGCGCTCCGCGAGCGCCTTCTCGTCCAACTGGTCCAGATGGCGGCACAGCACCACCGAGCCGCCCGCCGCCAGCGGCGCGTACAGCCCGTACGACAGCCCCTCCCAGTCGTCGTACGGCAGCCCCGACAGCACCCGGGAGCCCGGCGCGAGCCCGCGCCCGGCCGCGTCCGCGCGCGCCCGCTCGACCAGCTCCGCGCCGGTCAGTTCCAGACCGCCGACCGCCAGCGCGGGCGCGTCCGGGTCCACCGGGGCGTACGGAGCGAAGCGGTCACCCTGGCTCGGCACCTCCACGGCGTAGTCGGCGAACCCCTGCGGCTGCTGCGGGAACCGGCCGCCCAGGGGGCGCAGGGCGAGCGCCACCCGCTCCCCGGAGCACGCGCGCGCCTCCTCCAGGGTGTCCGGCCCGCTCACCACCACATCGGCCGCGGCCGGATCGCCGCCGACGTCCGCGAGGACCCCGACCGACGAGCAGGCCAGCAGCCACACCGCGGTCTGCCAGTGGGCGGGCAGCAGCAGCGCGACCCGGTCGCCGGGGGCCACGGCCAGATCGTCCTGCAGCAGATTGGCGGTCTTCGCCACCCAATTGGCGAACGTGGCCACGGAGAGTTCGACGCGTTCGCCCGTGGCGTCGTCGTAGAAGGTCACGAGGGGGCGCGCGGGATCCGCGGCGAGCGCGGATCGCAGCAGGTCGGCGGGGGCGCGATCGGTGGCGTTCATCCGCGCAAGGGTACGCGCCCGACACGCCGCGCCAGGGGGTCGCCCGACTCTTCCAGTCGGGCGCTCACCGCGCGTCCGAATAGACACTTGTGTCACGATATGCACAGGATTTTCATCATGCGTGGATTCCTTGCGTCCTCGGTCGGCGTCGTGTGCACCGCCGCCCTCGCCCTTCCGTCCGCCCTGGGCACCGCACATGCCCGGGCCGACCGCACCGGCCCCGTGGGCAGCACCCAGTCGCTGCCCCTCCTCCCACCCGCCGGTCTCGACCGGGGGTTGGCCGCCCCCGGCGGCGACCGCGCGCTCGCCGCCCGCGACGTGGCCCCCTTCTC
The DNA here is from genome assembly GCF_042731515.1 of Streptomyces sp. NPDC059850. Taxonomy (NCBI): domain Bacteria; kingdom Bacillati; phylum Actinomycetota; class Actinomycetes; order Kitasatosporales; family Streptomycetaceae; genus Streptomyces; species Streptomyces sp. NPDC059850. Next base: position 3,663 of record NZ_JBHWJI010000053.1, on the reverse strand, counting down.
CCTCGTCGGCGTCGTCTGGAACGACGCCTCCGCCGACCTCCGCGGCGATATCCAGGTGCGCACCCGCGCCGCCCGCACCGGTGTGTGGTCCGCCTGGCGCGACCTCCGGGTCTACCACGACGACGGCCCCGACCCGGCTCCCGCCGCGGCCCCTGGTGGCGCGCACGGCGGTGCCGCGGAGTCCGGCGCCACGGACGGCGGTGCCGCCGATGGTGGTGCCACGGACGGCGGTGGCGGGGGCCCGCGCGGTGGCACCGCCCCGCTGTGGGTCGGCGACTCCGACGGCGTGCAAGCCCGCGTGCGCGCCGCCGCACCACCCGCCGGAGCGGTTCCGGCCACCCTCCCCGCCGGGCTACGCCTCGAACTCGTCGACCCCGGCGCCGTCCCGGCCCCGGCCCCGCCCCCGGCCCACCCCACCCCCGTACAGCCGGTCCATCCGCACCCGACGGCCGTTCCGCACTCGCACCCCACGGCCGTTCCGCACCCGGACCCGCACCCGCACCCCACCGGCGACGTCGCGTCCCCCACGGCCCGGCCCACCCCCCGGCCCACGGCGCCCACTCCGCGTCCGTCCGGGACCACCCAACTCCCCACCGACCAGTCCGAGTCCAGCGCCGCCCGCCACACCGCACCCCGGCCGCGTATCGTCACCCGCGCCGGATGGGGCGCCGACGAGAAGATCCGCGAGAGCGGCCACGTCTACAGCAAGACCGTCAAAGTCGCCTTCATCCACCACACCGTGACGGGCAACAGCTACACCTGTGCCCAAGTCCCCTCCGTTTTGCGCAGTATCTACCGCTACCACGTCCAGAGCATGGGCTGGCGCGACTACGGCTACAACTTCACCATCGACAAGTGCGGAAACATCTACGAAGGCCGCTCAGGAGGCGTCACCAAAGCCGTACTCGGGGCGCACACCCTCGGGTTCAACCAGAACAGCATGGGCGTCGCCGTCCTCGGTACGTACTCCGCCAAGAAGCCCTCCGCCAAGGCCGTCAAGGCCATCGCCAAGCTCACCGCGTGGAAACTCGGCATCTTCAACCGGAATCCACGCGGTACCACCCATCTGGTGTCCGGCGGCGGCAACAAGTACAAAAAGGGCGCCAACGTGAAGCTGCGCGTCATCTCCGGACACCGCGACGGCTTCGCGACCGAGTGCCCCGGAAAGCGCCTCTACAGCAAGCTCGGCTCCGTACGCAGCACAGCCGCCCGGCTCCAGGGGCGCTGACCAGGCGCGGTCCGGGCTTCTGCATACACTGGTCCGCCGACCGGCGAGCCCGAGCAGGAAGCAGAGACTACGTGACCAAAGCGCCAGCAACGCCAGAAGCGATCCTCCTGGTCGGCGGCAAGGGAACGCGGCTGCGCCCCATGACGGTGCACACTCCCAAGCCGATGGTCCCGGCGGCTGGCGTTCCCTTCCTGACCCACCAACTCGCCCGCGCCCGCGCCGCCGGGGTCGAGCACATCGTGCTCGCCACCTCCTACCTGGCCGAGGTCTTCGAACCGTACTTCGGCGACGGCTCCTCCCTCGGTCTGCACCTGGAGTACGTGACCGAGGAGGAGCCGCTCGGCACCGGCGGCGCCATCCGCAACGTCGCCTCCCGGCTGCGCTCGGGCCCCGACGACCCGGTGCTCATCTTCAACGGCGACATCCTCACCGGCCTCGACATCCGCGCCCTCGTCGACACCCACTGCCGGACGGGCGCCGACGTCTCCCTCCACCTCACCCGGGTCCCCGACCCGCGCGCGTACGGGCTCGTGCCCACCGACGAGCACGGCCGGGTCACCGCCTTCCTGGAGAAGCCGCAGACCCCCGAGGAGATCGTCACCGACCAGATCAACGCGGGCGCGTACGTCTTCAACCGCTCCGTGATCGACGCCATACCGGCCGACCGGCCCGTCTCCGTCGAACGCGAGACCTTCCCCGGCCTCCTCGCCGCGGGCGCCCACCTCCAGGGCATGGTCGACTCCACGTACTGGCTCGACCTCGGCACCCCGCAGGCCTTCGTCCGCGGCTCCGCCGACCTGGTCCTCGGCCGCGCCCCCTCCCCGGCCGTCCCGGGCCGCTGCGGCGACCGCCTCGTCCTGGAATCCGCCACCGTCGCGGGCGACGCCAAGCTCACCGGCGGCACGGTCATCGGCCCGCAGGCCCACGTGGGCGCGGGCGCGCGCATCGACGGCAGCACGGTGCTGGAGGGCGCGGTGGTCGAAGAGGGCGCCGAGGTCCGCGACTCCCTGATCGGCGCGGGCGCCCGGGTCGGCGCCCGTACGGTCCTGCACGGCGCGGTCGTCGGCGACGGCGCCCTGGTGGGCCCGGACAACGAACTCTGCGACGGCGCGAGGGTGTGGTGCGACGTGGACATCCCACCGGGCGCGGTCCGCTTCTCGTCCGACCAGTAGAGCTGTGCCCTGCCGCTACATCGCCCGGAAGTCGCGCACCGCAAAGCGCGGTGCGCGCCGCGGCATCGCGGCCCGGCCCGACAGCAGGATCAACCGGGCCGCCCGGTGCCGCTGCCCGGCGTAGGGCGCGAGAAGCTCCAGCATCGCCGCGTCGTCCGTACCGCGTTCACCCGTGAGCGCGTAGCCGACCATACGGGGCAGATGCAGATCCCCGACCGTGATCGCGTCCGGCGTGCCGTTGCTGCGCTGCAGGGTCTCCGCCGCCGTCCAGGGGCCGATGCCCGGGATCAGCCGCAGCCGCTGTGAGGCGGCGTCGAGATCCATGGACGCGGCCTCCTCCAGCCGCCGGGCGACCCGTACGGCCCGCAGGATCGTCGCCGAGCGCTTGCCGTCCACCCCCGCGCGGTGCCACTCCCACGACGGGATCAGCGCCCAGGCGCGCGGATCGGGCATCACCCGCATGCGCTCCATCGGCCCCGGCGCGGGCTCACCGTGGCGCTGCAGCAGCAACCGCCAGGCCCGGTACGCCTCGTCGCTGGTGACCTTCTGCTCCAGGATCGAGGGGATCAGCGACTCCAGCACCAGCCCGGTCCGGATCAGCCGCAGCCCGGGATTCCGCCGGTGCGCCTCGTGGACGAGCCGGTGCCGTGGGGTGAACGCGGACGGATCGTCGTCGGCGCCGAGCAGCCCGGGCAGGTGGTCGAGCAGCCACTCGGCCCCCGGCCCCCAGGCCTGGGCCTCGACTCCCTTGCCGTCCCGCGCGATCCGCACGGTCCCGGGACCGTGCGGGGTCCGGCTGGCCCGCCAGAAGGCCCCGTCCGCGTCGACCCGGAACGCCGGATCCCCCGGCCCGCGCCGCAGCACACCGAGGTTCCGCGCGAGGTCGTACGCGCAGGAAGGCACCCACACACGACGTCCCACCACGCCGCCACCCTAAGCCCAGGGGGGCGGTCGGTTTCGCTGTTCCCCTGATCCGCCCCTCCCCGAAACCGGGGGCACCCCGGGCCCCGGGGTGGGCAGGGGGTTTCGTGGCCGGGTGCGGGCCGGTGGGTGGGTTGTGCCCACCCGTCCCTCCCCCAGCTACCGCTGGGAGGTGCCCCCCGGCGGGACGATTGCCCACAACGGGACGGGACCGGGCCGGGGTTTGGGGCCACCGGCGGGAGGGGGCGGGGTCGCAGGGGTGGGGGCCTGGACGACGACGTGTATTTGTGGCGCCTACTCCCGGCCCACCCCACGTTCTTCGGCGGTGGCGCCAAAAATATA
>NZ_JBHWJI010000052.1:0-74360 GCF_042731515.1 Streptomyces sp. NPDC059850 | reverse complement strand
GTGCCGCCCCGCCGCCGTATTTTTATGCCTTTTATGTCCTGGCCGCTTCGAGGGCGGCCCGCAGCTGGCCGTTCGCCTCGGCGAGCAGCTTCTCGGCGGTGGGCGCGTCGACGCCGCCGAGGATGGTGAGGATGGCGTTCTTGGCCTCCCAGCCGGTGGCCGTCAGCGCGCTCTCGATCTGTTCGTCGGTCGCGCCGGTCGCGCCGGTCGCGCCGGTCGCGCCGGTCGCGCTGGTCGCGAGAGCGACGATGCGGCGGGTGCGCGCCCGCAGCTTCTCGTTCGACGCGCGGACGTCGACCATCAGATTCCCGTAGGTCTTGCCCAGCCGGATCATGGTGATGGTCGAGATCATGTTGAGCACGAGCTTCTGCGCCGTACCGGCCTTGAGCCGGGTGGACCCGGTCAGCAGCTCCGGCCCCACGACGACCTCGATGCCGTGGTCGGCGGCCGCCGCGAGCGCCGAGCCCGCGTTGCACGACAGCCCGACGGTGAGCGCCCCCCGGCGGCGGGCGTGCTCGACGGCGCCTACGGCGTACGGGGTGCGGCCGGACGCGGAGACGCCCACGACCGCGTCGCCCGGCCCGACCCCGAGCCGGTCCAGGTCCTCGGCGGCCAGCTCCGCACTGTCCTCCGCGCCCTCGACGGACGACACCACGGCGTCCGCCCCGCCCGCGATCATGCCGACCACCCGGTCCGGCGGGGTGTTGAAGGTGGGCGGGCACTCGCTCGCGTCGAGCACCCCGAGCCGCCCGGCGGTGCCCGCGCCCGCGTAGATCAGCCGCCCGCCGCCCGCCATGCGCGCGGCGATGCCGTCGATGGCGGCGGAGATCCGGGGCAGCTGGGCGGCGACGGCGGCGGGGACCCCGGCGTCCTCGGCGTTCATGATGCGGGCGATCTCGACGGTGTCGAGCCGGTCGATCTCGGCGAGCTCGGGGCGGAACGCCTCGGTGGTGAGGGTCTCCAGCTGGGCGCGGAGCTGTTGCTCCTGTCGTTCCTGTTGCTGCTGTTGCTCATCGGCGGCGGAAGTCATGGCGAAGCGGCTCTTCCCTACGTAAGCGTGACGGTGGGGGGTGGGGCGCGTTCTGTGGCGTGTGCCCCCGGCTCAGCGGTGGCTGGGGCGGGGGTCGTGCCGGTGCGCGAGGGCCTCGTACGAGGCGGACAGGGCGGGCGCCGCGCTCTCGTACGTGCGCTGCGCCACGCCTATGAACAGGCAGTCCACCACCAGCAACTGGCTGGTGCGGCTGGACATCGCCGCCGGGCGCAGCTCGCTCTCGCGCGCGGTGGAGGTGGTGAGGACGAGGTCCGCGTACTGCGCGATCTCGCCGTCCGGGCGGCCGGTGATCGCGATGGTGGTCGCCCCGCGCTCGAAGGCGACGCGCAGCGGCTCGATGACGTCCGTCGTCCGCCCCGAATGGGTGATCGCGAGCGCGACGTCACGGGAGTGCAGCTGGACGGCGTTGGTGACGGCCAGGTGCGGATCGGCGTGCGCGTGCGCGATCAGGCCGATCCGCAGCAGCTTCTGGACCAGGTCCTGGGCGACCAGGTTGGACGCGCCCGCGCCGTACACGTCGATCCGGCGGGCGGCGGCGACCGCGGCGACCGCGGCCTCGACCTGGCCGGGGTCGAGCCCGGCGGCGGTGTCGGCCAGACACTGCTGCTCCTCCTGGGCGAGCTTGGCGATCACGTCCCCGATCGGGTCGTCGACCGCGATGTCCGCCGTGACGGCCGGTGCCCGGCCCGCCGCCTGCTGCGCGGCGAGCGCGGCGAGCGCGAGGCGCAGATCGCGGTATCCGGGGTAACCGAGCAGTCGGGAGGTACGGACGACGGTGGCTTCGCTGGTGCCCGTACGCTCGGCCAGACCGGTGACGGTGAGCGCCGCGCAGCCCGCCGGATCGCTCGCGACGGCCTCGGCGACGCGCTGCATCGAGCGGGTCATGGACGGGCCCAGGGTGCGGACCTTCGCCGCGAGGGCGGCGGGGGCGGGCACGGCGGGGTCGGTGAGGGGAGTGAAAGTTTCCTTCAACTTACTGCTCACATCTGAAAACTATTTCCGGCCACGAGGTCAGTCAAGACCGCGCGCGATGCCATTCCGTACGCGGGAAGGCGGCGCGACGAAGCAAAGGTGACAATGGGACCCATGAAGCTCGAACATGCACTGCACGCGGCACGGGCGCTCGTCCTGGCCGACCTCGCGGCGGGAGACGTCGCCCAGGCCGACATCGTCTCGCTCGTCGAGGACGCCATCGCGCACCGCCGCTGGTGGGTCGAGCAATGGCCGGAAGGCGTGGCCTTCGTGTCCGGGCTGGTCGCCCAGGACGTCCAGGACGCCCTGCTGGAACGCTATGGCCGCTGGCCCCTGTGCCCCGTCTGCACCCGGGGCGGCGACCTCCACGCCCTCGACGTGGAACCCGAACTGGGCCCCGATCCGCACTGGGTGTGCGGCAAGACGGCGGTCGCGGTGGCGCCGGTGGGCTCGCTCGGGACCACCCTGTGATGGCGGCGCTGATTCTTTCCGGGCTGATCTGATGGCCGTACTGATCGACCCGCCCTCGTGGCCGGGCCACGGCCGGATGTGGTCCCACCTGGTGAGCGACGTCTCGTACGACGAACTCCACGCCTTCGCCACCCGCATAGGCGCCCCGCGCCGCGGCTTCGACCGCGACCACTACGACGTCCCGAGCGACCTGTACGCGCGGGCGGTGCGGGCGGGGGCGGAGGAGGTGGGCAGCAAGGAGCTGCTGCGGCGGCTTACGGCGGCGGGCTTGCGCCGCCGTAAGCCGGTGGCGCGGAGCTGAGGGCTTACCGGACCGTCTCGTCTTACCGGACGGTCTCGTGTGCGGGCGTCGTGGCCTGACCGCCCGCGACCACGCGGGATGCCCCTTCCCTACGATGCAGCCGGGCCGCGAGGGCCGTCGTCACGATGCCCGTACCGGCCAGGGCCGCGCCCGTCCAGGCCACCGCCGGGTAGCCCCAGCCCGCGTCGATGACCAGGCCGCCCAGCCAGGGGCCCACCGTATTGCCGATGTTGAAGGCGGACGTCGTGGTCGCGCCCGCGAGCGTCGGGGCGGCGTTCGCGACGTTGAACATACGGGCGTTGAGCGCGGGCGCGGTGAAGAAGGCGGTGAAGCCGAGCATCAGCGCCAGGCCCACGGCGGCGATCGGGCTGTGCGCGGTCAGCGCCAGGACGGTCAGCACGACCGTCGAGGCGGTGATGCCGCCGTACATCGTGCCGAAGAGGTGCGCGTCCGCGATCCGCCCGCCGACCGCCGTACCGATCAGCGCGCCGACCCCGAACAGCGCCAGCACGGTCGGCACCCAGCCCTCGTCCAGCCCGGCCACGTCCGTGAGCAGCGGCGAGAGGTACGAGAACAGGCAGAAGACCGCGCCTCCGCTCAGCGCGGTGGTGACCAGCGCCAGCCAGACCTGCCGGTCGCGGTAGATGTGCAGCTCGGCGCGGAGCCGCGGCCGGTCCTCGCCGGTCGGCACCTCCGTACGCGGTACGAGCGCGATCACGCCGATCAGCCCGAGCACCGACAGCCCGGCCACCGCCCAGAAGGCGGCGCGCCATCCGGCGTTCTGTCCCAGGAACGCCCCGGCCGGAACCCCGGCGATGTTCGCGACGCTGAGCCCGCCGACCATCACCGCCATGGCCCGTGCCCGCGCGTTGACCGGCACCAACGACACGGCCACCGCCGCCCCCACGGCCCAGAACCCGGCACACGCGAGCGCGCTCACCACCCGCGACGCGAACAACACCCCGTACGACGGCGCCACCGCCCCCGCGACCTGCCCGAGCCCGAACACGGCGAGCAACGCGATCAGCGTCGTCCGCCTTGGCAACCGCAGCGTGGCCGCCGCCAGCACCGGCGCCCCGACCACCATCCCGATCGCGAACGCCGATATCAGCAGTCCGGCCGTGGGGATCGTGACCCCCATGTCCCGGGCGACGGGTTGGAGCAGCCCGGACAGCATGAACTCCGAGGTCCCGAGAGCGAAGACGGACAGGCCAAGGACATAAACGGCGATGGGCATGCCGACGTCAACGCCTCGGTGGGGTCCGCCATTCCTCGCCCGGGGGCGTTCCCCATCTCCCGAACGTTCACTCGAAATAGTGGCCTGGCGGCTGCGGTCTGGTGTGGTCACGGAGAGTGATGAAGAATCGAGCTGTGAACCCGCCGAGGGGAGGCGGGTGTTGAGGCATCACGGGGGAGTGATCGCCATGCCAATCGCCACGACCGAGAACACGACCGAGAACACGACCGAGAACACGACTGCGCACACGATCGAGAACGCGACAAACGAACTGAGCGACCCGGGCGACCCGAACGATCCGATCACGTCGGACGAATGGGCCGCCCAGCTGGCCGCCACCGCACCGGGTCCGCACACCGCAGCTGTCCTGCCGACCCTGCGCGCGGAGAAGCTGTCGCACACCGGCCGCATCGACGCCCTGAAGGCCCTGGAGCGCCACACCGCCTGGATCCAGGCCCAGCAGGCAGACATCCTCGCCGCACTGGAAGCCGATGCCTGGGCCGACGGCCCACCGGCGGGATGGGACCGCAACACCGAGGCCGCGTGGAACTTCACCTGCGAGGAAGTGGCCTGTGCCTTGAAGCTGTCCGGCACGACGGCCGCCCGCCGCTTGGAAGTCGCCCGAGAGCTGGCCAGCCGCTACCCACCCACACGCGCTCTCCTGGCCCAGGGCGAGATCTCCTACTCACAGGCCGCAGCAGTCACCGAAGCCTGCGCCGTCCTCAATCCCGAGGTCGCGGAGCAGGTCGAAATGGCCCTACTGCACAAGCTGCCTACCATGACCACCGGCCAGACCCGCCGCGCCCTGGCCCGCGAGATCGTCCGAGCCGATCCGGACGGCGCGGAAGAGCGGCACCAGGCCCGCAAGCGGCAGCGGCAGATGGTCCACTACCCGCAGGACGACGGCATGGCCATGTGGGGCGCGATCCTCCCGGCCGAACAGGCCGCGGCCATGACCGCCGCCGTCGACACCCACGCCGCCACCCTCCCCGACGAGGGCCGCACCCTGGAGCAGAAGCGGGTCGACGCCCTCTACGACCTCATCGTCAACCGCACCGTAAGCAGTTCCGAATCCTCGGGCGGCCGTTCAGCGGCGGTGGTCCAGGTGACTGTTCCGCTGGACGTCCTGATCGGCGACACCGACGACCCCGCCTACCTCAAGGGTTACGGCCCTATCACCGCCGACCAGGCCCGCGGAGTCGCCTTCGCCGAAGGCACCGTATGGCGCCGCCTGATCACCCATCCCGATACCGGGATGCTGATCAAAACCGACCCCACCACCTACAAGCCCACCGCCGAAGTGGAGCGCCACGTCATCGCCCGCGACGCCCACTGCTCCTTCCCCACCTGCCGCATGCCCGCCCACCGCTGCGACCTCGACCACGTCGAACCCTTCAACCACGCCGACCCCGCCAAAGGTGGCCCGACCACACCCGACAACTTGACCACTCTCTGCAGACGCCACCACCTCATGAAGACCCACCACCCCGGCTGGGCCCTGAAACGCGACTCTGAGTCCGGCACCACTACCTGGACCGCCCCGACCGGTCACACCTACACCAACCACCCTCACGACTACCGGTGAGTGATCTTCATGGCGGACTGGCAGATCAACCATGCCCCGGAGTGGAAGGTGCGCCGCCTGGACGACGGCAGCCTTACCCTCCCGCTCCAGATCAGCAGAGGCGACCAGCTCCTCGGCGCCTCCGAACTGCGGCTGAGCCCTACCGCTGCCGAGCACCTGCACGCGGCCCTGTGCTACGCGCTCGACGGCCAGTCGCCACCCACCGTCGCCCCCGAGTGCCGCAAGCCGATCCGCTACCCGGGCCGCCGTTCGGGATGACCCTCGTCCAACTCGTCGCTGCCGTCCTCGACATACGCGAGGAGCCGCCCACCCCTGCTCTCAGCGACGCGCAACGTATCCCGCAGCGCTTCGGTCAGTCGGCAGGCCAGGAAGCGAAGCTCTACGACGCCGACCTTCTCGTTGGTGAGCAACGCCTTGGAGTGCTCCAGCAGTTGGGTCGCCATGCCCAGTTGCAGTGTCTCGATCTGGTCTGCCTTCCGGCTCAACCGGCTGTTGTCGTCGTCCGTCGACAAGTAGCAGGGCTTGCCCTCCGGGCCGGACCACGGCAGGAGGCGTAGGCCGTTCATGACATCAGCTCCACTCAGCTGTTCCCTGGACACCCTGGGCGGGCACCGTATGTAGTCAATTGGTCACCAGGGGAACGCTCCGGCCAATAGAATGAGACGCCTTTAGCCGCACTGCGCAAGTCTGCGAGCTGCCGCGATGCTGGCCGTGATCACATAGCGAGAGGTCACAGCATTGGACGAGACGACCCCATCCGCGAACTTGAATCCGCTCCAGCGCTTCGGCCGTGACGTCAAACAGGTCCGTCTCGCCCGCAAGCTCACGCAGAAGCGTCTGGGTCAGGCCGCCGGGTACTCCGAGGCGTACGTCAGCAGGGTGGAGGCGGGGAAGCTCCTGCCCAGGCCCAGCGACAAGTTCGCGAAAGGCTGCGACACCGCGTTCGGCACGGCCAACCTGTTCGCGGACATGCTCCGGAGGATCGACGAGGGCGACCACCCCTCGTGGTTCACCCCTTATCTGAACCTGGAGCGCAAGGCGTCGCGGGTGCTGGACTACTCGGCGAACCTCGTGATCGGCATCCTGCAGACGGAGGACTATGCGGAGGCCGTCTTCCGCGGCTACTTCTCGAAGGAGGAAGCCGAGGCAATCGAGGGCAAGGTCGCCACGCGGCTGAGTCGGCGTGAGGTGTTCGAGAGAGAGGCTCCGCCGTACCTCTGGGCCATCCTGAACGAGGCGTGCCTGCGAACGGCCGTCGGCGGTGCCGAGGTCATGAGTGGGCAGCTTGAGTATCTGCTGACGGCTGCCGCGTCACCTCATGTCACGCTTCAGGTCCTGCCGTTCTCGGCAGGCGTTCCGACTTCCTCCCCGGAGCCCTTCACCGTGCTGCGCTTCCCGGACTCGCCCACGGTGCTCTACACCGAGACCCGGGTAGGAGGGAGAATGCACGATTCTCCTCAGACGGTCGCTGCCGCCCTGGATGACTACGATCTGCTCAGGGCAAGTGCGCTGTCCCCGGATCGATCAAAGGCCCTGATCAAGACTCTGGCGAAGGAGTACCGCACATGAGTGCCGACTTGGATCTCACCGCTGCCGAGTGGGTCAAGTCTTCGTACAGTGGCGCCAACGGCGGCCAGTGCGTGGAGTTTTCCCGCACCTTTGCCCAGACCCACGACGCCGTCCCGGTCCGCGACTCCAAGAACCCGCACGGCCCAGCGCTGATCTTCCCGGCAGAGGGCTGGTCGTCGTTCGTCTCCGCCCTCATACGCGGCGAGTTCCCTGCGGCATAACCCCTGGGGTCACACACGCATCGCCCACAGTGTGCCGTTGCCGTCGAGGAGCGCGATCGAGTCGCCGCTCGCGGCAGGCTCGCTGATGGCCGTGCTGTCGAACTGGCCCGTCCAGAGCGTGCGGCCGTGCTCCACTCCGACGATCCGCGCGCTGGTCCAGCGCTGGAACACTCGCGCCTGCTCTGTCCCGGAGAGCAGGGCGTACTCGCTGGTGGTCTCCACTCTCTGAGTATCGGCGTGCCAGCGTTTCGTGCCGTCGTCGGCGGCCAGGCACACCGGTCCCGATCCCGTGGGCAGGACGAACCCGCCCGCCACGCTCGTCGTCCCCTGTTCTTCCAGATCGGCCTCTTGGTACGTACTGCCGTAGGTCCAGGTCGGCTCGCCGGTGAGTCCGTTCAGTGCGGTCGGTTTCCGGCGGGACCCCGCAGCCAGCGGAAGGAACACCGTGGTGCCCGACACCAGCTCGTCGAGCGGCTGGAAGGCCCCGGTGACGAAGGCGTCCGGTTTGGTCTTCTGGAACGGGCTACGCCACATCACCTCACCTGTGTCCGCCTTGCGGCAGACGAGGTCGACGGGGACTGTCTTGCCGTCCTCGTAGCAGAGCAGGCCCTCACCCAGGGGGTGCGCCAGGTCGCCCTGCGGCTGGAAGTTGGAGCGTGTCCACAGCTTCTTGCCCGTCTTGCCGACTACGGCGGTCCCGCCGCACAGGATCAGGTCACCGGCCAGCATCCACGTGGCGTCGTAGGGGGAGGACACGTCGATCGCCCAACGCTCGTCGCCGGTGCGCGGATCCATTCCGCTCACCCGACCGTCCTCTTCGGTGATCAGCAGGCCGCTGGGTCGGTGCACCTCCAGCCCCATGGCGCTGATGGAGACCGGATGCTGCCACCGGCGCTCGCCGGTGGCGGCGTCGAAGGCGTGCACCAGTCCGCCCTTGTTATTGGAGTCCTGGGTCAGGGCGAGTACCGTGCCGCCGACGACCGCAAAGCGTGTCTCCCGGGACCAGGCCACGTTCAGGGACACCTTCCACAGACGCTTACCGGTGGCAAGGTCGAAGGTGTGGAGCGCGGCGGTGTCCTTGTAGTAGTGGCCGGCGGCCACATGGCACCGGCCGTCGGCCAGGACGACGTCCGGACCGTCGGAGTTGATCACGTCGACGTCCGCGATCTTCTGCGACCAGGCGACCGGGTCCCGCTCGGGGTCGCCGGTCAGGTACATCGCCGCCGCCCCTCCGGCGACCGCGACCGCGGCGACGCCCGCGCCGCGCCGGAGCAGGCTGCGCCGGCTCATGCCTGCTCCACCGGACGGCCCGGCAGGCGCCTGAACCGTAGACGCCGCCGCGAGATCGTCGGACCCGGAGGCAGCCGGAGGCGGTGAGTCCGCTCCGTGCTCCTCACGGTCGGCGACGGTGGGGGTGTAGCGACGGGCCGCGGGTACGGCCTGCCGCACACCACCGAGGCGCCGCAGCTCATCGGCGAGCGCGGCGGCCGATTCGTATCGCTCCCGCGGGTCCTTGGCCAGCAGCCGATCGACCAGGCGGTCCCACGGAGCGGAGACGCCGGGTACGAGGCTGCTCGGCGCGGGGGGCGGATCGTGAAGGTGTGCCGTGACATACGCGAGGGTATCCGGGGCGTCGAACGGCAGCTGCCCGGTGAGCAGTTCGAACAGCACACACCCGAGGGAGTACAGGTCGCTGCGCTGCTCGGGGCGCCCGCGTGCCTGCTCCGGTGCCATGTACGCGGCCGTGCCCACCATGAACCCGGTGTGGGTCAGCCGGTCACCGGTGGCCGAGGGGTCGGCGGCGCGGGCAATACCGAAGTCGAGCACCTTCAGGCTGCCCGAGGCCATGACGAACAGATTCGCGGGCTTGATGTCGCGGTGGAGGATGCCGGCGGCATGCGCCTCACCCAGCGCGTCGCACACCTGCGCCCCCCACTGCGCCACGTCCTCCTCGTCGACAGGTCCGCGCCGGACAACGGCGTCCAGGCCCTCGCCCCGGAGCAGTTCCATCACGAGGAACGGCGTCGTGCCCTGGCCGGTGGCTGCCTCACCGAGGTCGTGGACGGTCACGATATGGGGATGCTGAAGCGCGGCGGTGATCCGCGCCTCGCGCAGAAACCGGGCACGCGCCTCGTCGGCCCGACTGCCGCCACCCGCGAGGACCGAGATCACCTTGACCGCGACCGGCCGCCGGAGACTGTCGTCCCGCGCCTCCCACACCTCTCCCATTCCGCCGCGCCCCAGCGGGCGGACCAGACGGTAGCGGTCAGCGAGTATCAGATTCCGGTCGTCCACAGCCCCACGTCCCCCGGTGGTAAGCGGTTTTCCCTCGGCAGCGTTGATCGTAGACCGTGCCCCCGGTGACACAGGGCCCGGGCGACGGCAGGTATCGCCCCCTCGGCCTGCCGAAACGCGACGGGACGGCACATGTCATGCGCCCAGTAGCTCCAGCTCCGTGGTCATGTTGCGGCGGGCCGCCGGCTCCCAGCGGTCGTGGCCGATCGGGGTGCGGAACAGGCGGGGCAGGCCCAGGAGGTGGCGGAGGACGTTTGCGCGGCCCTCGCGGAAGGTGTCGTCCGGGACGAAGGCGTACTCCTCGCGGACCGCCGCCGCGTACGCGCTGTAGTCCTCGGGTGAGCCCGCCAGTACCGCCAGGTCGGCGTCGCAGAGGACTTCGCCGTTGGTGTCGCCATCGGCGGGGTCGTGGTCGGTGGTGAGGCGGACGAGGCGGGCGGTTTCGGCTACGCGGGCCTCCGGGACGCCCGCTTCCGGGAGGGCACGTTCGGCGAGGCGGGCGCTGCGGTCCTCGTTGGTCGAGCGGTCGGGGAGGTAGACCGCGTCGTGGAACCAGGCGGCGAGGCGGATCGCGTCGGGGTCGGGGGCCTGGACATGCGGGAGCAGCTCGTCGACCCGGTCCAGCACCGCGATCAGGTGGTCGGTGGTGTGGTAGCGCCGCTGGGGTTCGGCCCAGCGGGACAGCAGGTCGCGGCCGTAGGGGTCCGGGTCGGGGGTGGTGGTGTCGCGGGCGCCGTTGAGGAGCAGCGCCCAGCGGATGAGCAGTGCGGGGTGGTCGGACATGGCCCCATTCTGTGGGGTGTGGCAAGCTATGCAGCATGTCTAGACCAATTCTGGAGGTTATCGCCCTCCACTCGCAGGACGCGATCGCGGCAGAGGCCGGAGGGGCGGACCGTCTTGAGCTGGTCACCGACATGGCCGCCGACGGGCTGACGCCCTCCCGGGAGACCTTCGCCGCCGTCCGTTCGGCGGTGGATCTGCCGGTGCGGGTGATGCTCCGCGCGGCCGATGGGTTCGCGGCGGGGGATGCCGCAGCCGTCGACGCGCTGTGCCGTCAGGCCGCCGCGCTGTACGCGGAGGGCGCGGACGAGTTCGTGCTCGGCTTCCTCGCCGCCGATGGGCTGGCCGATCTCGCCGCCGTTTCCACGCTGGTCGAGGTCATCGGCGCCGGGGCGGGCGTGGACGAGAGCCGCTGGACGTTCCACCGGGCCATCGACCGCGCCGCCGACCGCGACGTGCTCCGTCGGCAGCTGGCCGGGCTCCCGGGCCTGGACACCTACCTCACCGCTGGTTCGGCCCAGGGCGTCGACCACGGCCTGCCGACGCTCCAGGCCGAGGCCGCGCGGGCCGGGGCGGCGGGTTACGAGGCGCGGATCATGGTCGGCGGAGGGCTCCGCCTCGACCACCTCCCCGAACTGCGCGCCACGGGCATCACTGCCTTCCACATCGGCAGCGCGGCCCGCCCCGGCGGCTGGCACGGCCCGGTGGACGCGGCCGCCGTGGGGCAGTGGCGCCTGGCGCTCGACGCGCCGGTGCCGGTGCCGGTGGGCTGAGTTGCATCGGCGGCTCAGGTCAGCGGCAGGCGCATGATCGTCAAGTCGAGCCACCGGCCGAACTTGGTGCCGACCTCCGACACCGTGCCGACGTGCTGGAACCCGAACCGTTCGTGCAGCCGGACCGATGAGGTGTTCTCGGCTTCGATGTCGGCGATCATCACGTGGTGGCCCGCTTCGCGCGCCGAGGCGATGAGGGCGGCCAGCAGCGCGGAGCCGATGCCGAGCCCGTGCCGGTCTTCGCGGACGTAGACCGAGTCCTCCACCGTGTGCCGGTAGCCGTCCAGCTCCCGCCACGGACCGTAGACCGCGAACCCGGCCAGTTCGCCTTCCGCCTCGGCCACGAACGCCGACCCCCGCTCCAGGTGCCCGGCCAGCCAGTCGGCCCCCTCGGCAGGGGACTGCGCGGTCTGCGTCCACAGGGCCGTCGAATGCTCGATCGCGTGGTTGCGGATCGCGCGGATGGCCTCCGCGTCGCCGGTACGGGCCGGGCGCACCTCCACAGCCCCGCCTCTCTCGTATATTGGATTCATGTCCAACATAGTAGACCCCTTGGTGGAGCGGATCGCAGCCCGCGTCCGCACCGAACGCGCACGCCGCAAGTGGACCCTGGCCCAGCTCGCGGATGCCTCCGGGGTCTCCCGCGCCATGATCAACCGGATCGAGCGCGGTGAGAGCAGCCCCACCGCCGTCGTCCTCGGCAAGCTGTCCGCCGCCTTCCAGCTCAGCGTCGCTTCCCTGCTCGCCCTCGCCGAAGGTTCCCCGGACGACGCCGACGGAGGCGCGGAAGTGCGCCGCCAGACCGACGCCGCCGAGTGGTACGACCCCGCCACCGGCTACCGCCGCCGCCAGATCACCAGCCCCCACTTCCCGGCCGAGATCGCCGAGATCCATCTGCCCCCCGAGGCGCGCGTCCCGTATCCGGCTGCCGCCTTCGCCTTCATCCGCCAAGTCGTCTGGGTCCTCGACGGCCGCCTGACCTTCCACGACGGCGACACCGTCCACGAACTCGACGCCGGAGACACCATCGAACTCGGCGAGCCCACCGAGCGCGTCTTCGCCAACAACACCGACACCGGGTGCCGCTACGCTGTCATCCTCACCCGCGGCACCACACCGTGACCCGCCGCCTCACCCGAGGCCGCGCGCCCCTCCTCGCCGCGATAGCCGGAATGGCGATCGCGAACAACTACGCCATCCAGCCCGCCCTTACCGCGGTCGCCGCCGACCTGCGCGTCCCGCTCTCCGTGATCGGCCTCGTCCCGACCGCCGCGCTCGTCGGCTGCGTGGCCGGGTTCGCCCTCCTGCTCCCCCTCACCGACCACCTCGCCCCCAGCCGCCTGGTCGCCGCGCAGCTCATCGCCCTGGCCGCCGCCCTCGCCCTCGCCGCTGCCGCACCGGGCGCGCCCGTGCTCCTGGCCGCCTATCTGCTCATCGGCGCGGCCGCCAGTGTCGCGGCCCAGGCAAGCAGCATCGCGGGCCGCCACGCCCCGCCCGGGCGGCGCGGAATCGGTGTCGCCACCGTGGCCGCGGGCATGTCGGCCGGTATCCTGCTCAGCCGCCTGGCCGGAGGAACACTCGCCGCCCTCCTCGGGTGGCGGCGAATGCTCCTCGTCTTCGCCGCTCTCGCCCTGCTCGGCGCGGCCGCCGCCGCGCTCCTGCCCCGGCAATCACCACAGCCCCATCGCGGCTACCGCGCCACGCTCACCGCGCTTCCCCAACTCCTGTGCCAGCAACCTCAGTTGCGCCGCGCGGTGGCCGCCGGTGGGTTGTGGTATTTCGCCTTCAATCTCATCTGGGTCGCCCTCGCCTTGGCGCTGGCCCAGCCACCCCACTCCCTCGGCCCGAACGCCATCGGCCTGTACAGCCTGGCCGGACTGCTCGGCCTCGCCGTACTCCCGTTCACCGGACACCTCACCGACCGGTACACCCCTCACACTGTGATCACCGCTGGCATGCTGACCGCCGCGTCCGGAGCCGCCCTGCTGGCCACCGGCCTCAACACCCCGCCGACCACGGCCCTCGGGCTCACCGTCTTCGACGCGGGCTGCTTCGTCGCCCAGGCCGCCAACCAGAGCCGCGTCATCGCGCTCGACCCCGAGCGCTCCGGCAGCCTCAGCAGCGTCTACCTGGTGCTGTACTTCACGGTCGGCGCCGTCGGCACGGCCCTCGCGGCCCCCATGCTCCATACCCTCGGCTGGCGTGGCGTCGCCCTCACCGCCCTCACCACGCTCCTCCTCGCCGCCGTTCTGTCCCGTGTTCGCGGGAATGCGTAGGCATGAGCAGACATGGGGCTACGCCAGGCCCTCCGGGAGCGGGGCCGCGTGGATCACCTTCAGGCCCGAGACCGCTCGGGTCAGGGCCACGTACAGGCGGCGCAGGCCCGTACGTTCGTCGGGTTCGCCGTCGACCACGGCGGCCGGTTCGTCCAGGACCACGTAGTCGTACTCCAGGCCCTTCGCCAGCGTCGCGGGCACCAGGGTCAGCCTCGCCTCGGGGCTGGTCTCCTCGCCGGGGGAGAGATACCGCAGGCCCGCCTCCGCGAGGGCGGTGGACAGCGCCGGGAGGCGGGCTTCGGCCGCGATCAGGCCGATCGAGCCCTCGTGGGTCAGGGCTTCGTGGCAGGCGGTGATCACGGCCGCATCGAGTTCCGGCGGATCAACGGCCCGTACGGCGAAGTCGCCCGCCGCCTCGCGGATCGAGGTGGCCTCCGACAGGCCGGGCGCGATGGCGGGCAGCAGCCGGGACGCGTACGCGATCACCTCGCGCGGCACCCGGAAGCCCTGGGTCAGCTCCTCGACGGTGGAACCGGGTTTGCCCAGGTGGGTCAGGGCCTCGTCCCAACTGGACGTCGCCCAGGGGGTCGTGCCCTGGGCCAGGTCGCCGAGGATCGTGGCGGAGCCGGTGGTGCAGCGGCGGCCGACGGCGCGGTACTGCATGGGGGACAGGTCCTGCGCCTCGTCCAGGACCACATGGCCGAGGGAATGGGTGCGTTCGATGAGGTCGGCGGCCTCGTCGACGAGCACCGCGTCCTGCGGGGACCACTTCGCGGACTTCACGCTGCGCGGCGGCTTGGCCCACAGGAGGGTCTTCTGCTCGTCGGCGTCGAGGACGCCGTCCGCGTGGGCGGCCAGGAAGTCGGCGTCGGAGAGCAGACGGAGCACGAGTTTGGCCGGGTCGACGGGCGGCCAGATGGCCTTGACGGCCGCCTTCACGGCGGGGTTACGGGCCACCGCGTCCTGCACGCGGTCGTCGGGGGCCTCGCCCGCCTGCTCCATGCGGACGAGCACGGCGTGCGCGATGCGCTGCGGCAGGGCGTCGCGGGCGGCGCCGTAGCGGATGTCGCGGTCCAGGAGTTCCGCCACGGTCTCCTCGATCTCGTACGCCGGGACCCGCCAGCGGCGCGAGCCGCGCACCACGACGCACGGTTCGGTGGGCGGGGTGACGTGCGAGCGCAGGGCCCGGCGCAGCACCTCCGCCATGCGGGCGTCGCCCTTGATACGGGCCACGTCGGCGGAGTCGGCGCCGCGCACCTCGACGCCCGTGGCGGGGCGGGCCACCAAGTCCTCGACGGTGGCCTGGGCGACCTGCAACTCGCCCAGCGCGGGCAGCACTTGCTCGATGTAGTGGAGGAAGGAGCGGTTCGGGCCGATGACGAGGGTGCCCGAGCGGGCCAGCCGCTCGCGGTGGGCGTAGAGGAGGTACGCGACCCGGTGCAGGCCGACCGCCGTCTTCCCGGTGCCCGGTGCGCCCTGGACGCAGACGGTGCCGCCGATTCCGGCGCGGACGATCTCGTCCTGCTCGGGCTGGATCGTCGCGACGATGTCCCGCATGGGGCCGACGCGCGGGCGCTCGATCTCGGTCTGGAGGAGCTTGCTGGTCTGTTCGGCCTCGGTGGGGTCGGAGAGCTTCTCGTCCTCGTAGGCGGTCAGCTCGCCGCCGGTGTAGCCGAAGCGGCGGCGCAGCCCGACGTCCATGGGGGCCTTCTTGGACGCCTGGTAGAAGGGCTGCGAGACGGGGGCGCGCCAGTCGATGACCATGGGGTCGCCGTCACCGTCGTGTACGTGACGGCGGCCGATGTAGAACGATTCCCCCTCGGCCCCCTCCGCCGCCTCCGACATGGCAGCGAGGGCGTCCGGCGCGTGCAGATAGTCGAGGCGGCCGAAGAAGAGCGGGGTGTGGGAGAGGTCGGCGAGGGCCTTGATGCGCTCGCTGACCTGGTGGTGCAGGGCCTCGGCGTTGACCCAGTTCGCGGCGACGTCCCGGAGGTCGAGGGCTTCGACGTCGGCGCGCATGGCGCGGAGGGCGGCGCGGGAGGCGGCGAGGTGGGCGCGTTCGCGTGCGAGGGGGTCGGTCAGGGGTGGTTCTGGCTGGTCAGGGGCGTGCGAGGGCACGGCGTAGCCTCCGGCGGGTACACGAAGCAGAGGTGCGGTACGGACGAGATGCCAGCCGGTTTCCGTCCGGCCGACGGCTCTCCCGAGCGGGAGGCGGCAAGACGGGGGATTGTAGCCAGTGCGTGGACGGGCCGCGAATGATTTATGTCGGGCGTGCGGCGGCGCGGATTTTCACGCCGCCTCCCTCGCGAGTTCTTCGAGGGAGGTGAAGTGGTGGTCGGGCGTGGTGAGTTCGTGGGGGCGGGGCGTCGCGCCGAAACCTGGCAGCCCGTGGCGGCGTTCGATCCAGCAGGTCCGGTAGCCGAGCCTTTTGGACACCCGGATGTCGTGGTACTGGCTCTGTGCGACGTGCACGCACTCGGCCCGGGTGTAGCCGTGGGTGCTCTGCCGTCCGAGACAGTAGGCGAACATCTGCGGGTCGGGCTTGTTGACGCCGACGTCCTCGGCGGTGACCGCGTCGTCGAACGGCGAGCCGAGCGTGACGGCCATCTGCTCCTGCGCCCAGTTGTCGGCATTGGTCAGGGCGACGAGCCGGAAGCGGCGGCCCAGCGAGCGCAGCGCGGGCGGCGCGTCGGGGAAGGCGGGCCAGCGCGGAATCGACTCGCGCAGCCCGACGTCGCCGGAGGAGAATCCCAGCTCGTCGGCCATGCGCTGCTGGATCGGCGCCAGCATCTGCGTGAACGGAAGCTCCGGCGTGAGGCGCTGCTGGATGGCCTCGCCGCGCGCGAAGGACTCCAGCAGCTCGCCGTCGCCGACCCGGGCCACCGGCCGGAGGCAGTCCAGGATTCCGGTCTCGAAGTCGATGAGGGTGCCGACCACGTCGAAGGTCAGGACCCGGATGCCGTCGAAGGGCGCGATGTCGAAGGACACGACTACCGCTCCCCGGGGGTCACGACGAGCTTGCCGAAGAAGTTCTTCCTGACGAAGTGCTCTTGCGCGGCCCGGAGTTCACGCAGCGGATAGGTCGCGGCGAGCAGTGGCCGCAGCTCGCCGCCGGTGATGTGGGCCAGGAGCGCGCGGAAGTCCTCGTGGCTGCCGAAGGAGGAGCCGATGAGCTGGAGCTGTTGCAGGTAGACCGTGCGCAGGTCCGTTTCCACCAGGGGTCCGGCGATGGCTCCGGCCACGACGTAACGGCCCAGCGGCCGCAGCGCTCGCAGAAGTGACGGGAAGCCCGGCCCGGCCACGACATCGGCCACGACGTCCACGGAGGTGGCGGGCAGCTCGGTGCTCAGCTTCTCGCGGTCGATCGTGGCGTCGGCGCCCAGCTCACGGGCCTGCTCCCGCTTGCCGCCGCTCACGGCGGCCACCACCCGCGCACCCCGGATCGTGGCCAGCTGGATCAGTGCCGATCCCACGCCGCCCGAGGCGCCGGTGACGAGGATCGATTCGCCCGGCCGCACCCCGGCCCTGTTCAGCATGCGCATGGCGGTCGCGTAGGCGGTGGGGAACGTCGCGAGCTGGGCGTCGCTCAGCGGCGTGTCCACGGCGTGCGCATTGCCCGCGGGTACGGTCACGAACTCGGCGAAGCCCCCGTCGCGTTCGCTGCCCAGGTATTCGGTGGTGACCAGCTCCCGCTCGCCACCCTGGTAGATCATCGGGTCGAGGAGGACCCGCTCGCCGACCCTTGACGCCGGAACGCCCGCACCGACCTCGTCGATGCGGCCTGCGACGTCCGCGCCCTGGATGCGGGGGAACGCAAGAGGCTCCCGACGCCAACCGGCGCTCGAACCCGGGTCGTCGGCCGAGCCGTAGGCGCCCTCGCGGGTCCAGATATCGGTGTTGTTCAACGCCGTGGCCCCGACGCGGACCCGCACCTCGTCAGGTCCCGGCCTCGGCTCGGGTACGTCCTCCCGGTAGACGAGCTTCTCCGGACCGCCGAAGCCGGTGAGCAGCACAGCACGCATGTACTTCGCCTCCTCCATAGGTCATGCATGGGCCATGGGTATACCGACCGGTATGGTTACATCCGGCTTCGCGTATAGTCAACACACCGGTCGGTATAGTGCTCAGGGAGGCAGCGATGAGCCCGTCGGAACGCCCGTCGGAAACGAGCCCGTCGGAATCGCTCACCCCTGCGGGGCGTCGGGTGCTCGGCGTCGCCTCAGGGCTCTTCTACAGCGAGGGCATCCACGCCGTAGGGGTCGAGGCGATCGCCGCCGCGGCCGGTGTCACGAAGAAGACGCTCTACGCCTGCTTCGGCTCCAAGGACCGGCTCGTGGCCGCCTACCTGCGGGAGAGGGATCTCCGCTGGCGCGGCTGGCTGACCGAATGGGTCGACGGGCATGCCGAGTCGCCTCGGGACCGGCTGCTGGCCACCTTCGACGCCATGGGTGAGTGGATCGAGCGGGAGGACCCGCGCGGCTGCGGTTTCGTCAATGCCCTCGCCGAACTCCCCGCGGCCGAACATCCCGGGCACGCCATCGTCGTCGAGCAGAAGACGTGGCTTCTCGGCTACCTCACCGACCTGGCCACCGCGACGGGCGCCCCGGAGCCGCAGCACCTCGGCAGGACGCTGATGCTGCTCCACGAGGGAGTCGCCGTCTCCGCCGCCACCCGCTGCATACCGGAAGCCGCCCGCCAGGCCCGCCGCGCCGCCGCCGCGCTCGTCCCGGCTGCTGCTTAGCTTTCCTGGTTGCGTCAGACGTCCTCGTCCGCGAGGAGCGCGCTCGCGTCCACGATGCGGTACGCGTACCCCTGCTCGGCCAGGAACCGCTGGCGGTGGGCCGCGAAGTCCTGGTCGATGGTGTCGCGCGCGACCACCGAGTAGAAGACCGCCGGATGGCCGTCGGCCTTCGGGCGCAGCACCCGGCCGAGGCGCTGGGCCTCCTCCTGGCGGGAGCCGAAGGTGCCGGAGACCTGGATGGCGACGGTGGCCTCGGGGAGGTCGATGGAGAAGTTGGCGACCTTCGAGACGACGAGGACGGACAGCTCGCCCTCCCGGAAGGCGTTGAACAGCTTCTCGCGCTGCGCGTTCGTCGTCTCGCCCTTGATGACGGGCGCGTCCAGATGGTCGCCCAGTTCGTCGAGCTGGTCGATGTACTGGCCGATGACCAGCGTCTGCTGCCCCTTGTGCTTGGCCACCAGCGCCTCGGTGATCCGCTGCTTGGACGCGGTGGTGGCGCAGTAGCGGTACTTCTCCTCGGTCTCGGCGGTCGCGTACGCCAGCCGCTCGGTCTCGGTGAGGTTGACGCGGACCTCGACGCAGTCGGCGGGCGCGATGTAGCCCTGCGCCTCGATCTCCTTCCAGGGCGCGTCGAAGCGCTTGGGGCCGATGAGCGAGAAGACGTCGGACTCGCGGCCGTCCTCCCGTACGAGCGTGGCGGTCAGGCCGAGGCGGCGCCGCGCCTGGAGGTCGGCCGTGAACTTGAAGACCGGCGCGGGCAGCAGATGCACCTCGTCGTAGATGATCAGCCCCCAGTCGCGGGAGTCGAACAGCTCCAGATGCGGGTAGATGCCCTTCCGCTTGGTGGTGAGCACCTGGTACGTGGCGATGGTGACCGGGCGGATCTCCTTGCGCGTACCGCTGTACTCGCCGATCTCCTCCTCGGTGAGGGAGGTGCGGCGCACCAGCTCGTGCTTCCACTGGCGGGCCGAGACGGTGTTGGTGACCAGGATCAGCGTGGTCGACTTGGCGGTGGCCATCGCACCCGCCCCGACCAGCGTCTTTCCGGCGCCGCAGGGCAGGACGACGACGCCCGAGCCGCCGTGCCAGAACCCCTCGACGGCCTGTTGCTGGTACGGGCGCAGCGCCCAGCCGTCCTCGTGGAGGTCGATGGCGTGCGCCTCGCCGTCCACGTAACCGGCCAGGTCCTCGGCGGGCCAGCCCAGCTTGAGCAGCGTCTGCTTGATCTGACCGCGCTCGGAGGGGTGGACGACGACCGTGTCCGGGTCGATACGGGCCCCGACCAGCGGCTGGACCCGCTTCGATCGCAGGATCTCCTCCAGCACCGGGCGGTCGCTGGTCTCCAGGACCAGGCCGTGGGTGGGGTGCTTGAGGAGGCGCAGCCGCCCGTAGCGGGCCATCGTCTCGGCGACGTCGACGAGCAGGGCGTGCGGTACGGGGTAGCGGGAGTACTCCACGAGCGCGTTCACGACCTGCTCGGCGTCGTGCCCGGCAGCGCGGGCGTTCCACAGGCCGAGCGGGGTCAGCCGATAGGTGTGGATGTGCTCCGGCGCGCGCTCCAGCTCGGCGAACGGCGCGATGGCGCGGCGGCACGCTTGTGCCTGCTCGTGGTCGACCTCCAGCAGGAGCGTCTTGTCGCTCTGGACGATGAGCGGTCCGTTCACGCGCCTGAGTCCTTCCGTGTCGCCGGGGGCCACTGGTGCTGCCGGTGAACCGGCCGCCGGGGGCCAAAGCCCCAGTGTCCCTCATCGGCCGGGCCGGGCGGAGGGTCACAGGGATACTCCGCATGGCTAGGGGCAACCGCGTGCACAGGAGGGCCAGAACGACAGTGGGAGGTCGGTCCCTGTGGTCAGCGTCGCTTGGTGGGAGAGCTGGCGGAGTGCGACGGGTGTGAAGCCGAAGAGTGCGGCGAAGCCGAAGAGCGCGGCGCCGAAGGGGGCAGGGAAGGGCGGGGCGAAGAGTACGGCCAAGCCCAAGGCCATGGCTAAGCCCAAGGCCACGGCTAAGCCCAAGGCCACGGCTAAGCCCAAGCCCAAGGCCGTCCCGAAGGGCGGGGCCAAGGGCGGGGCGAAGAGCGTCCCCCGCAAGAAGGTGCCCAAGGCGCCCGCGGCGCCGTTGCAGCGTGATTCGTTCGGGTCCCGTGTGGCCCGCACGCTGGTGATGTTGCTGGCGTTCGTCTGCATGGTCGGGTTCGCGGCGGCGCTCGCCAAGGCCACGCTCGTGCCGTCGCCGGGGTCCAGCGACCTCGTGCACACCAATCTGCGGCCGGGCGATTCGCTGCGTGCCTACCTCGACCAGCCCGCCATCCGGGACACGGTGAAGCAGATCGGCGGCAACGTGCTGCTCGGCGCGCCCTTCGGCGTGCTGCTGCCGATGCTCGTGCCGAAGGCGCGGGGCGCGGTGCGGGTGGTGCTGGTGACGTCGCTGGTGATGGTGCTGGTCGAGATCGCTCAGGGCGCGATCGTCGAGGGCCGGGCCTTCGACATCGACGACGTCATCCTGAACACGTCGGGCGCGCTGCTCGGCTACTTCCTGATCGGCCGCCGCCTCGGTCACGCCCTCCACCCGCGCCGCCGCCACTGGTGGCAGCGGGGGCGCTCTGCCTAGCTTGGTTCGTCGGCCAGTTCCGCGACGCCCGTGATGCGGTGGAGGGGGTACGTACGGACCTCGTCGGCGGTGTGGTCGTACGCGGTGACGTAGCCGCCCTCGACCCGGACCGGGGCGATGACGCGCTGGCTGGCGGCGCCGTCCGCGTTGACGTAGCCGATCCAGACGGCGGAGCCGGTGAGGGCCGCGGCCTGCATGGTGGCGAGGGTGTCGGCGGAGGTGGTGCGGGGGAGGCGGCCGGACGTTTCTTCGGCAGCGGTGACCGGGGGCTTGTGGGGTGCGGTCGCGGCGAGGTCTCCGGCGCGGATGGCGCGTACCGCCGCGCCCAGCAGGGTGGTGTCGGGGACGGGCGGACCGTCCGGCACCGGGGCGGGGGCCGTGCGGGGCGGGGTGCGCTGGGCCTCGGCGCGGGTGACCAGGACGTCGCCCTCGGCGGATTCGGCGGCCGGTGCGTAGCCCATGGCGCGCAGGCCCTCCAGCAGCGCGTCCGGCGGCGCCTGGGCGGCCAGCACGGTGGGGGCGAGACGGCGCAGCCGCAGGCCTGCGGAGCGGCGGTCGGCGAGGATCTCGGCGAGCAGCGCCTCGTCGTCGCAGCGCAGATAGGCGGAGGCCGCGCCGATGCGGAGGTGGCCGTGCTTACGGGCGACGTCGTCGATCAGGTACGAGAGGGGCTGCGGCACCGGGGTGCGGGAGTGCGCGGCGAGGAAGGTGTGCAGGTCGTCGGCGGCCTGCCCGGCGTCGAGCGCGCGGCGTACGGAGGCGGGGGTGAACCGGTAGACGGTCGCGCCGCCCTTGGACTCGACCTCGGCGAGGATGCCGAGCGCGTCGGCGAGCGGCCGCTCCAGCGGGCCGGGCGCGACGGCGGTCAGGTCGGCCTGGAGGAGTACGTGGTCGAGGGGCTCGGGGAGGAGCGGGGCGAGCAGCCGGGCCGCCTGGGCGGCGAGTGCGGCGGCCTCGGCGGGGGTGGTGGCGGGTGCCCCGGGGGTGGCGTCGGCGGGTGGCTCCGCGCTGAGGGCCCCGGGCGCGGTGGCCCCGGCGGTGGGCGTGGCGGGCGGCCCGGTGGGCGCTTCGGCGGCCGGGCCCAGGAGCGCGCGGCCGTGGGCCGAGAGCGCGGCGCGGCCCGTGACGCCGAGCATCTCGGCCTCGCTGAGGGTCCAGCGGGCCAGCCGCGACCGTAGATCGTCCCGGGTGGTGGGGGAGGGGGCGGCCGGTTCTGCCGCTCCGGCGGCGCTCCAGCTCCCGGCGCTCCAGGTCCCGGCGCTCCAGGTCCCGGTGGCTCCCGTAACCCCGGCGCCCCTGGCGCCCGCAGAGCCCGCAGCAGTTCCCGTGGTGACGGAGGCCGTTCCGGCGGCCCCGGCGGCCCCGGCGGCCCAGGTCCCGGTGGCTCCCGTAACCCCGTCGGCTGCGGCACCCGATCCGGCGCGCCCCGCAGCTCCCGCGCCCCTGGCGCCCGCAGAGCCCGTTGCCCCCGTACCCCCGGCGGGCCTGGCCCCCGCCGGGCTCGCCGCGCCCACTGGGCCTCGGTGGGCCGGGCGTTCCCACCGCAGGCGGGTCAGCAGCGCGTCCGGGTCGGGGGCGGCGCCGGGCGGGAGGGCGGCGAGGAGTCCGAGGACCCGGCGGCGGACCTCGGGGGCCGGGGAACGGTCCAGGTCGGCGCCGAGGGCGGAGAGCGTACGGCCTCTGGCGTCACGGCCGCCGACCAGGCCCGGCGTACGGGTCGCGGCGAGCCAGGCGGTGGCGAGGGCGGCCCAGCGTTCCTCGGCGGGCAGCCGCAGCCAGTCGTCGTACGCGGGGGTGGGCGCGTACCGCTCGTCGGTCTCGCCGTCCGAGGCCAGCAGCCCGGCCGCGTACGCCAGCTCGATCCAGAAGGCGGCCACCGGCTCGGAGACGTCGAGCGCGACGGCGGTCCGCTTGAGTTCGCGCACGCTCAGCCCGCCCGCGCGCAGCACGGGCGGACCGGCGCTCTCCCATTCGCCGAGCAGCTCCTCGATGGTGGCCAGGGCGGTGAACGCCTGACCCGCCGCGGCTTTGTCCACAGCCTGTGGATCGTGCTGCGCGGCGGACGCCAGCGGCGGGGCCACCGGCTCGGGCGCGCGGTGGGCGCGGCCGCCGCGCAGATGCAGGGCGACCTCGCGGGGGAGGACGACGTTGCGCGGCCCGGACGGGAGCAGCAGCCCGCGATCCAGCAGCCAGGCGACGGGCGGCGTGGGGGAGGCGACGGACACCTCGCCGTACGGAGGGCCCCAGGTCAGCTTGGCGAGCACGGCGGCCGCGTCGTCGGGTGCCCCGGCGAGCAGGGCGGCCATCCGGTCGCGGTCGTTGAACAGCTCGGTCAACGCGGCGACGGCCGTCACCGGATCGTGGGTGGCCGCCAGCCCGGCCGCCGCGAGCAGCTCCTGCAACCGTCCCGGCGACATCCCCGCCGTGGCCTCGTGCACGGTGGGCCCGAGCCCGGTCGGCGACGGCGAGGCGGGCGAGGGCGCCAGCAGCTCCCGCGCGGTACGGACGAGCCGCAACCGGTCGTCCCCACCCCAGACCAGCGCCTGCGCCCGCAACGTGGCGACGGCCCGCGGCAGCTCGGCGGCGATGCGGTCGCGGAGCGCGGCGGCGGTGTCCTCGCGCTCCGGGGTGGGGTCGCCCGTCATCAGGGCGTGCAGGGTTTCGTACGGGCAGGGGTCCGGGGCTACGGCCAGGGCCTCGGCTGTCTGGAGGGCGAAGCGGTCGAGGCGTTCCACCGCTCGTACGACCGAGGCGCGGGTGCCCGCTCGGGTGGCGAGTTGGGTGAGGTCGCCCGGGACCGGGGACAGCAGGTCGGGGCGGGCGCGCAGCAGGGCGGCCAGCGCCTCGTCGGGGCGCGTGCGCAGCTCCTCGGCCAGGGTGCGGGGCGCCGCGCGGCCGCTGGCGTCTGGGCCGGTCCCTGCGGTCACGCATGCCTCCCGATTACGCGAGCTGCTCATTCGATCCACAGTACCCGGGGGGTGCCGGGCGTCGGGGGTGCGGCGGAATCCAGCCTCCGCACGGTACCGTCGGAGCCGTCTGGCAGGCCGACCGTGCGCATTCTCAGGGGTCTTGGTGGGGATCGAGAGCGAAAAGCTCGTCTACGACTATCTGAGCCGTGTCGGGGACCTGGCTCAGCAGCAGGGGCTGCCGTCCGGTGAACGGATGCGGCTGGTCTCCGGGCTGCGGGCCGATATCGATCACCGGCGGTCGACGGGCGGTTCGGACAGCGCGGCCGGGGTGAAGCGGATTCTGTCCAAGCTGGGCACGCCCGCCGAGGTGGTCGCCGCCGCGGGCGGGCGGCCGTCCGGCGGGGAGGGTGCCAGCGGTGCCCCGGGCGGGGACGGCGGCGAATCGGTCGGCGGAGGTACGCGTACCTCGGGCGCGGCGCGGGCCGCCCGCGACAAGCTGGCCGGGCTCGCCGAGCGCACCGGGCTCAGCAACAAGGTCCCCTCGCCGCGCGAGCCGAACCGCTCGGACGGTACGCAGGACACTCCTGTTTCCTTCGCCAAGCACACGCCCGTCACGCCCGTCACGCCCGACACCCCCGAAGCGCCCCCGGCCCCCCGCCGTTGGTCCGGGCCCCACCTGGCGGGCCAGGACGAGTTGGGCCCGCGCGAGTCCAACCCCGACTGGTGGCACGTGGAGCCGGGTCCGTTCGCCCAGCCCGAGCATCAGGACGGCCAGTTCGGCTTCGTCGAGGGCTTCGTCGGCGGCATCGAGCTGCCCGAACTGCTCGGCAACGGCAAGACGGTCGAGCAGGAGCAGCAGGAACAGCGGGAGAAGAGGGAGAAGGAGGAGGCCGAGAAGCGGGCGGCGGAGGAGGAGGCGGCCGAGGCGGAAGAGGCCGCCGAAGCGGAGAAGGGGAAGGGGAAGGGGCCTCGGCGGCGCGGACTGATGCGTCGCGCCCTGCTCGGCCCCGGCAAGTCCGCCGCCGCTGAGGGCGACACCGGCAAGGCGGCCCGGGCCGGTTGGGCGGCGGGGCTCAGCCCGGTGCTGCTGCTCGCGATCGTGCTGCTCATCGCGGGTGCCGTGATGGGCAACGTCGTCGTGCTCGCCTTCGGCTGGGTGCTCACGTACGCCACCGGCAAGCTGTCCCGCGCCGAGGCCAAGTGGGCGGTGATGGGCATGCCCGGCCTGGTGGCGGCCGGGGCGATGGTCTGGCTGTGGGGCCGGGCCAGCGGCAAGTGGGGCGACCGGATCCCGGAGGACGGGATGAAGGACGTGCTCACCGAGACGTGGCCGGTGGTCGTGCGCGGCGCGGCTGTCGCCACGGTGCTGTTCCTGGTGTGGCGGGCCCGCCGTAGAGGCTGAGCGGTCAGCCGGTCCGGCGGTCAGCCCGCCCGCGAGCCCGCGAGTCCGGCGGTCAGCCTGGTCACCCGGCCGCCAGCGCCTGCCTGCCAGCGCGGTCGTCAGCCTGGCCGCCTGGGGCTGTCAGCGCGGCCGTGAGCCCGTCAGCCTGGCCGTGAGTCCGCCCGCCCGGCCGTGAGCCCGGCCGTCCGGCCGTGAGCCCGGCCGTGAGCCCGCCTGCCTGCCAGCCCGGTCGCCAGCTTGGCCGCCTGGGGCTGTCAGCGCGTCCGTGAGCCCGCCCGCCCGGCCGTGAGCCCGGCCGTCCGGCCGCCAGCCCGGTGGCCAGCCCGTGAGTCCGGCGGTCGGCCTGGCTGTGAGCCCGCCCGCCCGGCCGTGAGCCCGGCCGTCCGGCCGCCAGCCCGGCTGTGAGCCCGCCCGCCCGGTCGTGAGCCCGCCCGGCCGCGAGCCCGGCCTCCCAGCTCGCCCGCCCGGCCGCGAGCCCGGCCGTCAGCCTGTGAGACCGTCCGCGAGACCGCCAGACCGCCCGCCCTGCCGTCAGCCGTGTTCCGCCTTGGTCGGCGCGTCCGCCACGGCGTCATCCGCCGCCCGCCATGGTGCGCCCGGGACGACCAGGGGGCTGCCCGTCACCGGGTCCGGTACGACGACCGACTCCAGCCCGAACACCTCCCGCACCAGCTCCGCCGTGACCACCTCCGACGGGCGCCCGCGCGCGACGACGCGCCCCGCCTTCATCGCGATCAGGTGGTCCGCGTACCGCGCC
This sequence comes from Streptomyces sp. NPDC059850, assembly GCF_042731515.1. Classification (NCBI taxonomy): domain Bacteria; kingdom Bacillati; phylum Actinomycetota; class Actinomycetes; order Kitasatosporales; family Streptomycetaceae; genus Streptomyces; species Streptomyces sp. NPDC059850. The sequence goes on along the minus strand of NZ_JBHWJI010000052.1, from coordinate 48,413 downwards.
GCCTGGTTGAGGTCGTGCAGTACGGCCACCACCGTGCGGCCACGCTCGTGGTTGAGCTGGCGGACCAGGTCCAGCACCTCCACCTGGTGGGAGATGTCCAGGTACGTCGTCGGCTCGTCCAGCAGCAGCAGACCCGTCTCCTGCGCGAGCGCCATCGCGATCCAGACGCGCTGCCGCTGGCCGCCGGACAGCTCGTCCACCAGCCGGTCGGCGAGCGCCGCCACGTCCGTACGCTCCATCGCGTCGCCGACCGCGCGCTCGTCCTCGTCCGACCACTGCTGCCACCAGTGCTGATGCGGCTGGCGGCCGCGTGAGACGAGGTCGGCGACGGTGATCGCGTCGGGTGCGACCGGGGTCTGCGGGAGGAGCCCCACGGACTGGGCGATCTTCTTGGTGGGGATGCGGGCGAGGTCCGTCCCGTCGAGGAGCACGGCGCCGCCGCGCGGCTTGAGGAGGCGGCCGAGGGCGCGCAGCAGGGTGGACTTGCCGCAGGCGTTGGGGCCGACGATGACCGTGACCTCGCCGTCGGGTATCACCAGGTCGAGGCCGTCCACGACGGTCCGGTCCTCGTAGGCGAGGGTCAGTTCGCGGGCGGCGAGCCTGCCGGACGCGAAGGGTGTTGCGGTCATGCCGTGGTGCCTCCGTTGCGGCCGCTGCGGCGCCGTCCGCCGGACGTCAGCAGCAGGTAGATCAGATACGGGGCGCCGACCGCGGCGGTCAGCACCCCCACCGGCAGTTCGGTCGGCGCGAACGCCTTGCGCGCCAGCAGATCGGCGGCGACGACGATGAACGCGCCGGTCAGCGCCGAGCAGAGCAGCGGGATCTGCGCGGTACGGGTCATCCGGCGGGCGATCTGCGGGGCGAGCAGCGCCACGAAGTCGACCGGGCCCGCCGCGCCCGTCGCCATCGCGGCGAGGACGATGCCGAGGGTGGCGAGCCCGAGCCGGACCCGCCCGAGCCGTACGCCCAGCGCGGTCGCCGTGTCGTCGTCCATCGAGACGGTGCGCTGCGCACGCGCCGCCCACAGGACGGCGGGCAGCAGGAACAGCAGCGCCCAGCCCAGCGGGGTGGCCACGTCCCAGCCGCGCCCGTTGAGGGAACCGGTCATCCACACCTTGGCCTGCTGCGCGACGAGATAGTCGCCCTTGGTGAGGAACAGCTGCGTGATGGAGCGGAGCGCGACGGCGACGCCGATGCCGATGAGGACGAAGCGGGTGGCCTGGAGGCCGCCGCGCCAGGCGAAGACGTAGACGAGGGCGGCGGCGGCCAGGCCGCCCGCGACGGAGACGTACGGCAGCACGCCGAAGGCGGTCACCCCGTACGTCATCGCCCCGACCGTGACCGCGCTCGCGCCCTGCGTGACGCCGATGATGTCGGGGCTGGCGAGCGGGTTGCGGGCCACGGTCTGGATGAGCGCGCCCGCGATGCCGAAGGCCGCGCCGACCAGCAGGCCGAGGGTCATACGGGGGAGGCGGAGGGTGCCGACGACGAGGTCGTTCGGGGTGGGCTGGCCGATGCCGTACTGGGTGTGCAGGACGGCCCGCACGGCGTCGCCGGGGGCGATGAAGCTCTCGCCGAGGCACAGGTACGCGACGCATACGGCCGCCGTGGCGGCGGCCAGCGCGAGCGCGACGACGGCCGCGCGGCGGTGCAGCAGGAACGAGGCGCGGGGGCCGGTGCGGAGGAGGCCGTAGCCGGGGGGACGGGTGCTGGTGCTCTCAGCCGCGCTCATGCCGTCACCGTCCTGCGCCGCACCAGCGTGACCAGGAACGGGACGCCGATCAGGGCCGTCATCACACCCGCCGGGACCTCGCTGGGCGGGAAGACGAGCCGCCCCACCACGTCCGATATCAGCAGCATCACCGGGCCGATCAGGGCCGCCATCGGCAGCACCCAGCGGTGGTCCGTCCCCACCATCGCGCGCGCGATGTGCGGTACGGCGAGGCCGACGAAGGCGATCGGGCCCGCGGCGGCGACGCCGACGCCGGTGAGGACCGTCGCGCCGAGGGCCGCGAGGACGCGGACGACCGCGATGTTCTGGCCGAGCCCCTTCGCCACGTCCTCGCCGAGCGCGAGCGCGTCCAGGCCGCGGGCGACCGAGGCCACCAGCACCGTGCCCACCAGCAGGAACGGCCAGATCTGGCCGAGAATGTCGGCGTCGCGCCCGGCGAGGGAGCCGATCTGCCAGAACCGGAACTCGTCCAGCGCTGCCGCCTTCGTCGTCAGCACGCCCGAGGTGACGGACACCAGCAAGGCATTCACGGCGGCCCCGGCCAGCGCGAGCTTGACCGGGCTCGCGCCGCCCCGCCCGCCCGCGGCGATGGCGTAGACGGCGACGGAGGCGAGGCCCGCGCCCGCGAAGGCGAACCACACGTACCCGGAGAGCGTGTGCACCCCCGCGAAGGCGATCGCCAGCACGACCCCCACCGACGCGCCCTGGCTGGTGCCGAGCACGCCGGGGTCGGCGATCGGGTTGCGGGTGACGCCCTGCATCACGGTGCCCGCCATGGCGAGGGCGGCGCCGACCATCAGGCCGACGACGGTACGGGGCAGCCGCAGCGACCGGACGATGTCGGCGGCGTCGCTCGTACCCCCGTGCAGCAGCGCGTCCACGACCTGGCTCGGCGCGATCGGGCGGCTGCCGAGCGCGAGGCTGAGCAGCACCGCGAAGAGGAGGGCGACGACGGCCGCGGCAGTCCAGCCGACGCGGCGCCGGACCAACGCGGCTCGGGGACTTCGGCTGCTGGCCCGGTCGGCAGACATCGGTTCCGTTCGGTCCGTTCGTTCGCTAGTTCGTTCGTTCGGTTCTCACGCGTGAGATCGGCGCAGGTAAGGCGACGCTTAGTGTATGCAAGGGGCAGGCACAATGACGGGCATGGCTGTATCGAGCACTCCCGCCCCGACCGCCCTGACCGTCGGCTTCGACCTCGACATGACGCTCATCGACTCGCGCCCCGGCATCAAGGCCGCCTACGAGGAACTGTCCGCCCGGACCGGGACCTACATCGACGCCGACCTCACGATCACCCGGCTCGGCCCGCCGCTGGAACAGGAGCTGGCGCACTGGTTCCCGGACGAGCGGATCGAGGAGATGGGCGAGCTGTACCGGTCGCTCTACCCGGACTTCGCGATCGCCCCGACCCTCGCCATGCGCGGCGCCCGCGAGGCGATAGCGGCGGTGCAGGAGGCGGGCGGGCGCGCCATCGTCGTCACGGCGAAGCACGAGCCGAACGCCAAGCTGCACCTGACCCACCTGGGCATCGAGGCGGACGCGGTCGTCGGCTGGCTGTGGGCGGAGGCCAAGGCGGAGGCGCTGCGCGAGTACGGGGCGTCGGTGTACGTCGGGGACCACACCGGTGACGTACGGGGCGCGCGGACGGCGGAGGCGCTGTCGGTGGCGGTCGCCACGGGGCCGTGCGCCGCGGCGGAACTGCGCGCGGCGGGGGCGGACGTCGTGCTCGACGACCTGACCGCGTTCCCGGCGTGGCTGGCGGGCCACACCGCGAAGTAGTACCTCTGACTACTGCTGGGCCGCGCGGTTGACCCGTGCGGACTCCCGCCGCTGCGCCGCGATCGACTTCAGCATCCCGGCCGCCGCGAGGGCGAAGCCGACGCCCATCAGCATGCAGACGAAGTACGCCACCGACGGCAGCGGATCGGCGCCCAGGAACAGGGGCGCGACGGTCGCGAGGGTGGCGATCGCGCCGATGGCGAAGACGATCACGCCGATGCGGACGAGCCGGTCGCCGGGGGCATTGTCGGTGGTTCCGGGGCGCGGGGTTTCGTTGCTCACCGCACCAGGGTAGATCGGTGCCAGAGCGCGCATACCAACTACCCGGAACCACCCGGGTACGTCTTGTCACCAGGCTCGGGACCATTAGCCTTGGTGGTGGCGGGTCTTACGACCCGCTGTAGTGCTATCCAGAGCTGTTTTCCGTGTTTTCCGACGAGCGACGAGGACGAGGACAGACGTGCCTACCGGCAAGGTCAAGTGGTTCAACAGTGAGAAGGGCTTTGGCTTTCTCTCCCGCGATGACGGCGGCGACGTCTTCGTGCACTCGTCGGTGCTTCCGGAAGGCGTGGAAGCGCTGAAGCCGGGGCAGCGCGTTGAATTCGGTGTTGTCGCGGGAAACCGCGGTGACCAGGCGCTTTCGGTAACGCTTCTCGATCCGACACCGTCCGTCGCGGCCGCCCAGCGGCGCAAGCCGGATGAGCTGGCGTCGATCGTCCAGGATTTGACCACGCTGCTGGAGAACGTGACGCAGCAACTGGAGCGCGGCCGTTATCCCGACAAGACACACGGCCACAAGATCGCGGGGATGCTGCGGGCGGTGGCGGACCAGCTCGACGTATGAGGCGTATGAGCCGTAAGCGTCACCGCATCCGCTGAGCGACGTAAAAACGAACGTAGAAGCGAACGCGGCGGCGAGCGTAGCGGCGAACGGAATTACGCGAATTCCAGCGCGTCCGGGCCGAGGGGCGGTACGAGTCCCTCGGCCGCCGCGCGGGTGAGCAGTCCGCGCACCGCCGCGTAGCCGTCCTCGCCGAGGTCCGCGGTGAACTCGTTCACGTACAGCCCGATGTGCTGGTCCGCGACGGCCGGGTCCATCTCCTGGGCGTGCTCCAGGACATACGGACGCGACGCCTCCGGGTCGTCCCAGGCCATCCGGACCGAGGTACGGATCGTCTCGGCCAGCTCCCGCAGCCGCTCCGCGCCCAGCGAGCGCTTGGCGATGATCGCGCCGAGCGGGATGGGCAGCCCGGTGGTCAGCTCCCAGTGCTCGCCCATGTCGGCGAGGCGGTGCAGACCGTAGTTCTGATAGGTGAACCGGGCTTCGTGGATGACGAGTCCGGCGTCGACCAGACCGTCCCGTACCGCGGGCATGATCTCGTGGAACGGCAGCACCCGGATCTCCCCGACCCCGCCCGGCACCTCGGCGGCGGCCCACAGCCGGAAGAGCAGATACGCGGTCGAGCGCTCGCTCGGCACGGCGACCGTCTTCCCCGCGAGGTCCTTCGCCGCACCCGGTTCCCGGGTGAGCACCAGCGGACCGCAGCCGCGCCCGAGCGCGCCGCCGCACGGCAGCAGCGCGTACTCGTCCAGCACCCAGGGGAGCACCGCGTACGACACCTTCAGCAGGTCGGACTCGCCGCGCTCGGCCATCCCGTTGGTGATGTCGATGTCGGCGAACGTGACGTCCGGCGAGGGCGCGCCCGGGACGCGGCCGTGGGCCCAGGCGTCGAAGACGAACGTGTCGTTCGGGCAGGGCGAGTAGGCGATCGAGAGCGGTTGTGCTGCCGACTGGGGGGTCACTGCTGGGTTCCTTCCACGTGCGACGGGGTGCGGAGGGCGGTGGCGAGCGCGGGTACGGCACGCGTGAACGTCTCCGCCAGGGCGTCGAGCGCGTCGCCGATGCGCCAGGCCGCCCGGTCGCGCGGGCCGACCGCGTTGGAGACGGCCCGTACCTCCAGTACGGGGACGGACTGGGCGGCGGCCGCCTCGGCCACCCCGAAGCCCTCCATCGCCTCGGCGGCGGCGAGCGGATGGCGCCGCAGCAGCGCGGCGGCGCGCTCGGCGGTGCCGGTCACGGTCGAGACGGTGAGCACGGTGCCGCGTACGGCTCCGGCCCCGGCCCCGGTCGCTGTGGCGACGGCGGCGACGAGCGCGGGCGGTGGCCGGTGTTCGACGGCCCCGAAGCCCAGGTCGGTGACGGCGGCGAAGCCGTCGGGGGTCTCGGCCCCCAGGTCGGCGGCGACGATGGCGTCGGCGACCACGACCGAGCCCAGCGGGGCGTGGGGCGCGAAGCCGCCGCCGATACCGGCCGATACGGCGAGGTCGTACGGCGTCCCCTGGACGGCCGCGACGGTCAGCGCGGTGGCGGTCCCCGCCGCCGAGGCGGCCGGGCCGACCCCGGCGGCCAGCACGTCGACGGTGAGCGGCGGCCCGCCGGGGCCGCCCGCCCGCAGCCGGTGCAGCACCCCGCCGGGCACGGGTGCTTCAGCCGCTTCGGCCGCTTCAGCCGCCTGGTCCGCCGCACCGCATCCGCGCACCACGGCGTCCCGTTCGGCGGGGACGGCGGTGACGATCAGTACGCGCATCAGCGCCTCCCGGCTGTCGTGCCGATGCCGCGGAGACCTCAGCTGTCCCGTTCGAGCTTGAAGCGCCAGATGCCCTTCACGCTCTGGCTGCCGCCGCCGAGCTGGGCGACCGTGATGGTCACGCTCTTCGACATGGTGGTCTGCCCGGTCTGCGGGTTCTGCTGCGCGAAGAGCTGGTCGCTGTCGAAGCTGCGGTACGTCTCCTTGCTCGCCTCGGCCATGACCGGGCTGTTGGCGATCAGACCCCAGCTGGATTCGGCGATCTCCGGGTCCACCCCGAGCCGCACCTTGTCCCCGGCGCCCACCTTGACGGTGTGGGCGGGCTTGGCGGTCAGGCACTTCTTGAACGTGGCCTGAGAGAGGTTCTCGCCGTCGCCGAAGCAGCCCTTGCTGGCCTCCGCCGTCACGGTGCTGGAACCGACCGTCACCGTCGCCAGCGGCGTCGGCTTGTCGCAGGCGGAGAGGGCGATGAGCCCGAGGGCAACGGCGCAGGCGGCGGTGGTGGCCCGGCGGCCCTTGCCCCTGGAAAACAGCGCAGCGGTCATGCGGGCAGGTTATCGGGCCCGCCCGGCCGCGCGGCGCCGGGGTGGCGGATCGGCGGCGTAGGCCCACCCCGCCCCGGGGCGTCATGCCACCCGGGGGTGCGCGGTGGTGTGCCGGGCGGCGGACAGCAGTCCCCGGACGCTCAGAGCGACGCCCAGGGCGATCATCGTCGCGGCCGCCGCCATGCCCACCACCCCGCTCAGCGGCAGCGAGATGCCCACCGCGCCCCCGGCCACCCACGCCATCTGCAGGGTGGTCTCGGAGCGGGAGAACGCCGACGTACGGACCTCCTCGGGGACGTCCCGCTGGATCAGCGCGTCCAGCGACAGCTTGCCCAGCGCCATCGAGACGCCCGCGGTGGCGGCCACCGCGGTGACCGTCACCACGCCGTACAGCACGGCCGAGAAGATGATCACGAGGAGGGCCGAGGTCAGCACCACCGCGATGATCCGCTCGGGGCCGCGCTCCCGCAGCCAGGCGCCGATCACCGTGCCCAGCGCGTTGCCGCCGCCCGCCGCGACGACGACCAGGCCGAGCGAGAACTCGGGGGACAGCCCGCCCACCGGATGCTCGCGGAGCAGGAAGGCGAGGAAGAGGGTGAGGAATCCGGACAGCGCCTTGAGCGAGGCGCAGGCCTGGAGGGCGTGCAGGACGGACGGGCCGACGGTCCGGAGCCCCGGCTTCCGGGCGCCGCGCCCGCCGAACGCCCCGCTGAACCACCGGCTGAACCGCCCCCTGTCCTCACCTGGATTCGGGTTCGGGTTCGGGGCGGCGACCGTCACCACGCCGGGCACCGGTTTCGGCCGCGCCGCCCGGTGCCCGCCCGCCCGGTGCCCGCCCCCTCGGTGTCCGAAGTGGTGGTGCTCGCCCGAGGTCAGCCGCGCCTTGGCCTCGCCCTTCGACGAATCCACCTTGTGCGGCAGCGTGAACGACAGGAACGCCCCGCCCATGAAGACCACGAACGCCCCGTACAGCGGCCAGCCCGGCCCCAGCTGATGCAGCCCGGCGCCCACCGGGGCCGCCACGCCGGTCGCCAGCAGCCCGGCCAGGGTCACCCGGGAGTTCGCCTTGACCAGCGAGAAGCGGGGTGGCAGCAGTCGCGGTACGACGGCCGATCTGACGACCCCGTACGCCTTGGACGCCACCAGCACGCCCAGCGCCGCCGGATACAGTTCCAGGTCGCCGTCCGCCACCGCGCCCGCCATGGTCAGCGCCAGCAGCGCGCGGGTCAGCATCGAGCCCGCCATCGCCGCGCGGCGGCCGTGCGGGACGCGGTCCAGCAGCGGGCCGACCACGGGCGCGAGGACGGCGAACGGGGCGAGGGTGATCGCCAGGTAGAGGGCGACCCGGCCGCGTGCCTCGTCCGTCGGGACGGAGAAGAAGACCGTCGAGGCGAGGGCGACCGTGATCATCATGTCACCGGCCGAGTTGACCGCGTGCAGCTCGATCAGCTTGCCGAGCCCGGACTCGCCCGCGCCGTGCGCGTGCGTCGCCCGCCGGATGCCGCGGCCGGTCGCGGTGAACGGCAAGTGGAGCGCGCGGCCGAGCAGGCGGCCCGATCGTCTGATCGGACCGCCATCGTGGAACCGCGTTCCTGCCACCCGACCATGGTGCCGCCAAGCTGCCCGCAACGTGAGACCTACGACGGCTTTCCGGCCAAGGCGTCCTCTTCTCTCACCCGCGCATCCCCCTTCTGGCCAGCGAAAACGACCTTCAGGCGGGTGTTTCCACGAACGCCGGACATGAGACGGGGGTGGGGGCGGCGCGGCCGGACAAGGTAGCGTGCTTTACGCGCCACCCACGGTCGTTCCTGGCCATGCGCCGAGTCGCTGTCCCGCAGAATGGGACGTACAAGGTGCGCCCGAGGCCGGATCGGGTGTGGACGTCGACGCGGTCCTACGGTCCGCTCCGTCCGCAGTCCCGCCGTCCGGCCGTACGGCTGGCGCACTCGTCAAACGACGGCTGAGACGGCGTGGAAGAGAGAATCGATCCTGTGAGTGCTGCGATGCGGAGCCGTACCCCCGACCGCCTGTGCGCCGAGGCGGTCGAACTCGCCCGCGAGGCGGCGGCGGAAGCGGCCCACCCCGGAACGGTCGGCGCGTACGTGGAGGCGGTCGCCGAGGGCGACCGCGTCGTCACGCATTTCTTCGAGAGCGCCGAACCCGGCTATCGCGGCTGGCGCTGGGCGGTCACCGTCACCCGCGCCTCCCGCGCGAAGATCGTCACCCTGGCCGAGACGGTGCTGCTGCCCGGCTCCGACGCGCTGCTCGCCCCGGAGTGGGTGCCGTGGAGCGAGCGGCTCCGCCCCGGCGACATGGGCCCCGGCGATCTGCTCCCCACCGAGGCCGAGGATCTGCGCCTGGAGCCCGGCTACACGGGCGAGGACACCCCGCCGCCCAACTCCGCCGTCTCCGAGGAGATGCAGCAGCTCGCGGCGGTGGAGGAGGCCGACGTGACGGCCGGTCCGCCGTCCGCCGAACCGGCCGCGCCCGTCACCGGCACCATCGCGGCCCTCGCCGAGGAGCTGGGCATGCGCCGCGCCCGGGTGCTCTCCCGCTACGGCCTGCACGTCGCCGCCGACCGCTGGGACGAGGCGTACGGCGCCAAGGCCCCGATGGCGCAGGCAGCCCCCGGCACGTGCGTGACCTGCGGCTTCCTGATGCCGCTCGCGGGCTCGCTGCGGCAGGCGTTCGGCGTGTGCGCCAACGAGTTCAGCCCGGCGGACGGCCGGGTGGTCTCCCTGGCCTACGGCTGCGGCGCCCACTCCGAGGCGGCCGTCATGCCCAAGCCCCCGCGCCCGGCCGAGCCGGTGATCGACGAGACCCTGGTCGAGCCCATGCCCCTCCACCCGGACCGCACAGGCGGCTCGGTGGAACCGGACGCCCCGGCGGAGGAACTGGGCCACTCCTGAGCCCCGGACCCGGCGCCCTCCGGGCCGCCCGGGCACCTCGCCTCCCGCGTCTCCCGGGCGCCCGGTTTCCCGGCCCGGGGCCGCCTCGGCCTCTCTCGGCCGCCTGACTCCCGGAGTTCCTGGTCGGCCCCGGCTCCCCGGCTCCCCGGCCCCCGGCGAGCCGGTCGCGTAGCCCGTACCGCGGTGCCCATCGGCCCGCTGCGGGCGCGGGGCAACGGGCATAGTGGCGCCCACGCCCGCCGTCCCGTTGGCGTCCCGCCGCGCTGAGCCCCCGGCCGACCCGGCCGACCCGGCCGACCCGGCTGCCCACCGGCCCCGTGACGCCCGGCGCCCGCGCCCGCCCCGGGTGCGGGGCAGCGGACGTAGCGCCGTCCGCGTCCACCGTGCTGAGCCCTCGGCCGACCCGGCCATGCCCGGTTACCGGCGCGCCGCCGCGAACCGCCCCAGCGTGTCCGCAAGGCGCGCGCGCCCCGCGCCCGGGGCGCGCGCTTGCCGTGGGGCCGGGGCCCAACCGCCGTCCCGCCGCGCTGAGCCCCCGGCCGACCCGGCCGACCCGGCCGCCCACCGGCCCCGTGACGCCCGGCGCCCGCGCCCGCCCCGGGCGCGGGGCAGCGGACGTAGCGCCGTCCGCGTCCACCGCGCTGAGCCCCCGGCCGACCCGGCCGACCACCGGCTTGCCGCCTGCCCCGGCGCGTGCCCGGGGGCCGCAACTGCCGGGCTGCTCGCGTCCGCTGGGCCGGGGGCTCGGCCGTCCCGGTGGCGTCTGCCCCACGGCGTACCCGCCAGCGCCCGCCGCGCGGGGTCGTGGACCAGCACTCGGCGCGTGTCCGGAGAGTGGCGCCCGGCCGAGCCCGGGGGCGCGGCCGTCGCGCGTGTGCCCGCCCTCCCGGGGAGGGCGGGACGCGTGCGGGGGGTGGATGGGGGTACGTTCGCGGTCTAGCAATGTGGAATGTGGCGGCACCCACAGGACCCGGAGGCGATACGTGAGCAGCACGGCGATGGTGCGGGGCGCGACCGAGGACGCGGATCCCTTCGGGACCGCGCGGCTGCGGCGCGGCGTGCTGGACGCCTGGGCCGCGTCGCCCGCCCGGTTCCGGGAGGACGCCAACGCCGAGGAGGACCTGGCGCTCGGCGGGCACCGGGACCGGCTGGTCGTGGAGCTGGCGCAGAACGCGGCCGACGCCGCCGCCCGGCTCGGCGTGCCCGGGCGGCTGCGGCTGACGCTGCGTCCGGCGACCGACGGGGAACCGGCCGTGCTGGTCGCCGCCAACACCGGGGCCCCGCTGGACGCCGCCGGGGCCGAGTCGCTGTCCACGCTGCGCGCGTCGGCCAAGCGGGACGAGGACCCCGGGCGGGCCGTGGGCCGGTTCGGCGTCGGGTTCGCGGCGGTGCTCGCGGTGAGCGACGAGCCCGCGGTGGTGGGCCGTTCCGGCGGGGTGCGCTGGTCGCTGGCGGAGGCCCGCGAGCTGGCCCACAAGGCGGCGCTGCGCAGCCCCGGCCTCGCCGATGAGCTGCGCCGCCGCGATGGTCACGTACCGCTGCTGCGGCTGCCGCTGCCCGCCGAGGGCTCCGCGCCGGAGGGGTACGACACGGTCGTGGTGCTGCCGCTGCGCGACGGCGCCGCGCTGGACGTGGCGGAACGGCTGCTGGCGGCGGTCGACGACGCGCTGCTGCTGACCCTGCCGGGGCTGGCGGAGGTCGTGGTCGAGACGGTCGAGGGCGTACGGACGCTGCGGCGCGGCGAGGAGGGCCCGTACGCGGTCATTGAGGATCAGAACGGCACGGAGCGGCGTACTACGCGCTGGCGCACCGAGCGCGCCAGCGGGCAGCTCGACCCGGAACTGCTCGCCGACCGCCCGGTGGAGGAGCGGCTGCGCCCGGTGTGGTCGGTGACCTGGGCGGTGCCGGTGGACGCCGAGGGCGCGCCGGTGCGGCCCGCGACCGCCCCGGTCGTGCACGCGCCGACGCCGACCGACGAGCCGCTGGGGCTGCCCGCGCTGCTGATCGCCTCGTTCCCGCTGGAGCCCACCCGCCGTCACACCGCGCCCGGTCCGCTCACCGCGTTCCTGGTGGAGCGCGCGGCCGAGGCGTACGCGACGCTGCTGCGCGACTGGCATCCGGTGGGGACGGGCACGATCGGCCTGGTCCCGGGCCCGCTGGGCAAGGGCGAGCTGGACGGGGAGCTGCGGGCGCGGGTGCTGGAGCGGCTGCCGAGGGTGCCGTTCCTGCCGAGCGCGGCCGCGCCGGACACCCTGGAACCGGAGTCCCCGGCGGCCGAGGCGGACGCGGGCTTCGGCTGGGACGACGCGATCCTCGCGCGCGGCACCTTCGAGGGCGAGCCGTACGCGCTGCGCCCGCGCGACGCGGAGATCGTGGAGGGCGCGGGCGCGGAGACCGTGGAGGTGCTGGCCGAGCTGTTCCCGACGCTCCTGCCCGCCGGGCTTGAGCGGCGCCAGGAGCTGCGGGCGCTGGACGTGGCCCGGGTGCCGCTGGGCGAGGTGATCGACCGGCTGGCGGGCGTCGAGCGCGCCCCGGTCTGGTGGCGGCGGCTGTACGACGCGCTGGCCGGGACCGACCCGGACCGGCTGAGCGGGCTGCCGGTGCCGCTGGCGGACGGCCGGACGACGATCGGGCCCCGGCAGGTGCTGCTTCCGCTGCCCGGAGACGTCGACAGCGAGACCGAAGGCGCGGGCGACGGCTCGGCGGGCGAGACCCACCGCACGCTGGCCCGCCTCGGCCTCAAGGTCGCGCATCCGGAGGCCGCGCATCCGCTGCTGGAGAAGCTGGGCGCGACCCCCGCCACCCCGCGCGCCGTGCTGCGGACCCCGCAGGTGCGGGCCGCCGTCGCGCATTCGCTGGAGGCGGAGGACGAGTACGACCCGTTCGCGGAGGAGGGCGGGGCGCCCGGCGCCGCGCTGGACCCGGACACCCTGGCCGACACCGTCCTCGGCCTCGTCCAGCAGGCCCGGCTGGCGCCCGGCGACGAGCCGTGGCTGGCCGCGCTCGCCCTGCCGGACGAGGACGGGGAGCTGGCGCCCGCCGGTGAACTGGTCCTCCCCGGCGGCGCCTTCGAGCAGGTGATGCGGGAGGGCGAGCTGGCCGCGTGCGACGCGGACCTCGCCGAGCGCTGGGGCGAGCAGCCGCTGTCCGCGGTCGGCGTGCTGGCCGGTTTCACCCTGGTCCGGGCCACCGATGTGGTGCTGGACCCGGACGAACTGGAGCCGCGCGAGGGCGACTTCGCCGAGCCGGACGACGTCGGCGTGCTGGAGGCCGTGGACGTGTGGTGCGAGGACGCGCTGGACCGGCTGCCGGAGACCCCGGTTCCGCCGGTGGCCACCGAGATCGTCGCCGTGCGCGACCTGGACCTGGTGGACGACGACGCCTGGCCGCGCGCCCTGGCCATGCTCGCCCAGCCGCCGCTGCGCGACGCCCTGACCCAGCGGGTGCGGGTGCTGCTGCCGGACGGCACGACGGAGTCGGTGCGCTCGTACACCGCGTGGTGGCTGCGCGGCCACCCGGTGCTGGACGGCCGCCGCCCCGCCGGGCTGCGCGCCGCCGGGGGCGACCCGCTGCTGGCGGGGCTGTACGAGCCGGTGGACGCGGCCGGGTTTGAGGACGAGCAGGTGCTGCGGGCGCTCGGCGTACGGACGTCCGTGGCGGCGCTGCTGGACGAACCGGGCGGCGCGGCCGAACTGCTGGCGCGGCTGGCCGACCCGGACCGCCCGGTGACCCCGGCCCAGCTGCACGCGCTCTACGGCTACCTGGCCGACCTCGACCCCGAGCAGGTCACGCTGCCGGACGAGCTGCGCGCCGTGGTGGACGGCGAGCCACGGGTGGTCGACGCGGACGGGGTGCTGGTCGCCGACGCGCCGGACCTGATGCCGCTGGCCGAGGCGGAGGGCCGCGCCCTGCTGCCGGTGCGCCCGGCGCGGGCGGCGGACCTGGCGGAGCTGTTCCAGGTGCGGCGGCTGAGCGAGGCGTACCCGGCCCGGGTGACCTCGCAGGGCGAGACGTACGAGGTCCCGGCGGCGGTCCGCGAACTGCTGCCGGACGCGCCGCTGTCGTACGTCGAGCACGAGGAGCTGCTGATCGAGGGCGGCACCGAACTGGACTGGCGGTATGTGAGCGGACCCGATGCCGTCCTGCACGCCTCGACGGTGGAGGGCGTGGCGGCGGGCCTGTCCTGGGCGGCGGGCCACTGGTCCCGCCGCTTCGAGGTGGCCGCGCTGCTGGAGGACCTGAGCCGTACGGAGGAGCTGGCCCGGGCCCGCTGGTTCGACTGACTCTTAGGGCTACCAGGCTCGTATCGAGGAGCTGGCTGGCCCGGGCCCGCTGGTTCGACTAGAGCTAGAGCTACGACGAGCCTTACGGCTTGCGTGCCACGCCCGCGTAGATCCACAGGTCCAGGGCCTCTGCCGAGGCCCTGGACCGCTCGTTCTCCGGGCGCCAGCGGTGCGGCATCACCACGCCGGGTTCGACCAGCTCCAGGCCGTCGAAGAACGGCAGGATCTCCTCGTAGGTGCGCCCCTGGACGTGGATGCCGCTGGCCCGGTAGAGCCGGGTGACCGCGTCGGAGACCCCGCCCCGGGGGTCGAGCGAGCCGTGCGAGAGGACCAGATAGCTGCCGGGGGCCAGCGCCTCGGCCAGCTGCCGCACGATGTCGTACGGCTTCTGCTCGTTCGCGATGAAGTGCAGCACCGCGTTGAGCGACAGCGCGACCGGCTGGCTCATGTCGAGCGTGTCGTGCAGCTCTTCGGCGGCCAGGATGCCGGACGGGTCGGTGATGTCGGCGTGCATGTACGCGGTGCGGCCCTCGGCGGAGGAGAGCAGCAGGGCCTGGGCGTAGGCCAGCACGATGGGGTCGTTGTCCGCGTAGAGGATCCGCGCGTCCGGGGCCGCCTGCTGGGCTATCTGGTGGAGGTTGGGCTCGGTGGGGATGCCGGTGCCGACGTCGAGGAACTGCCGGATGCCCGCCTCGGCGGCCAGCCAGTGCGTCGCCCGGTGCATGAACGACCGGTTGGCACGGGTCCACGGCTTGACGGCGGGCCAGACGGCCTCGACCTGCCGGGCGGCCTCGGTATCGGCGGCGTAGTGGGTCTTGCCGCCCAGGAAGTAGTCGTACATGCGGGCCGAGTGCGGCTTGCTGGTGTCGATTTCGGCGGAGCGAAAACGGTGACCGGTCATACCGCGCAATGTTACTGAGCGGTTGGGCGGCGTAGCTGACGTTCCCTCAACTTCAAGCCTCTGTGGAGCTCCGATGATGTTGTGAACACCAGGTGAAAATCGTACAGTTGCGCCACACTCGGCTCCAAGTTCGCGTCGGTGTCCATCTCGACGCAGGTCAACGCGGCGGAGCCGCTTCATCTTGTGGGGGATACAGATGCGCAATCGCATGACCTTCGCCGTGCTCGCCACCGCGACCGCGGCCGCTCTCGGGGGGCTCGCCGCGCCGGCGGCACAGGCGGCCGGTTCCGGCGACACGACGATCACCAAGGTGTCGGTGGGCAACGCCGTCCTCGGCACCACGGGCGCCAAGACCTTCACCGTCTCGGTGACGGCCAAGGATGACTCGGGCATCCAGGGCGCCGACCTGTACCTGGAGGGCCCGTCGTACGGGTACGCGACCCCGACCGGCGCCGTGAAGTGCGCCGCCGTGGCCGGTGACCCGACCACCTCGACCTGCAAGGCGACCTTCATCCTGGACCCGCAGGTCGACTTCATCGACAACAGCGTGGCGGGCCGGTGGTACGCCGCCGTGTGGGTCGACGCCAAGGACGGCGACTACGTGACCTCCGACAAGGCCGGGTCCTTCGCGGTGCAGCGCGCCGCGAAGCTGACCGTCAACGCCGCGCCGGAGCCGGTCAAGAAGGGGAAGACCATCACGGTCACCGGCGCCCTGACCCGCGCCAACTGGGAGACCGGAAAGTACGGCGGCTACACCGTCCAGCAGGTGAAGCTTGAGTTCCGGAAGGCGAACAGCTCCACGTACACCGCCGTGAAGACGGTGAAGTCCGGCAGCGGCGGTGCGCTCAAGACGACCGTCAAGGCGGCCCAGGACGGCTGGTTCCGCTGGAACTTCGCGGGCACCAGCACCACCCCGCCGGTGAAGGCGGGTGGCGACTACGTGGATGTGAAGTAACACACGCGACGAGCGCGCGGGGCGCGGGTCAGTCGGCGCCGTTCTCCGAGGTGCGCCGGATCGCCGCGTCCCGCGCCCGTACGTACCAGATGCCGATCAGTCCGAGTCCGGCCCCGGCCAGGCAGGTCCACAGCCACCACAGATGGCCGTGGTCGGCGTACCAGCCGTAGAACGGGAGCTGGACGAGGAAGAGGACGAACCACACGATGGTGCCGCCGATGATGGTGGCGACGACATTGCCCTCCAGGGGTGCAGGCGCTTCGTGCCGGGGTGTCCACTTCGTCATGTGGCCAGCTTACGGGGGCGCTGTTCGGGGCCTTCGGGCCGACGGGGGCGGGTGCGCGGTTTGGCGTTCCGCGATTCATATATTCATACTGAACCGTTCTGGGTCTGGGTGGAATGTCCTGTGCGATCCTCCAAGAGGCCCGCGTCCCGAAGTTCACCACCTCTGGGGTCCCTCCATGTCTCCCTCGGCCAGCGAGCCGGTCGATGCCGCACAGCAGGCACCGACACCTCCCATGAACCGCCTTGCCTTCTTCGACAGGTACTTCAAGATCAGCGAGCGCGGCTCCTCCCCGTCCCGGGAGATCCGCGGTGGCCTGGCCACCTTCTTTGCGATGGCGTACATCATCGTGCTGAACCCGATCATCCTCGGATCGGGTCAGGACATGTACGGGCACCATCTGGACAACGGCCAGCTGGTCACCGCGACCGCCCTGATGGCGGGCCTGTCCACGCTGCTCATGGGCGTCATCGGCAACGTCCCGATCGCCCTCGCCGCGGGCCTCGGCATCAACGCGGTCGTCTCGCTCCAGCTCGCCCCCAAGATGAGCTGGCCGGACGCGATGGGCATGGTCGTCCTCGCCGGTGTGGTGCTGATGATCCTGGTCGCCTCCGGCCTGCGGCAGCGCGTGATGGACGCGATCCCCGGCGGGCTGCGGCGCGCGATCGCGATCGGTATCGGCCTGTTCATCGCCCTGATCGGACTGGTCGACTCCGGCTTCGTCACCCGTAACCCGGACGCGGCGCACACCACCGTTCCGCTGGGCCTCGGCATCGAGGGCAAGCTGCAGGGCTGGCCGGTGCTGATCTTCGTGGCCGGTCTGGCGCTCACGTTCGTGCTGGTCGTCCGCAAGACCCGGGGCGCGATCCTCATCGGCATCGTGGTCATGACGCTGGCCGCGATCGCGATCAACGCCGTCACCAAGACCCCGGACGCCAGCTGGGGCCTGACCGTGCCCAATGTCCCGGACACGCTGGTGTCGACCCCGGACTTCGGGCTCGTCGGCCAGGTCAGCCTGTTCGGCGGATTCGAGAAGGTCGGCGTCCTGACCGGCTGCCTCTTCGTCTTCACCGTCCTGCTGTCCGGCTTCTTCGACGCGATGGGGACGATCATCGGCGTCGGCGAGGAGGCCGGGCTCACGGACGAGCGCGGCCAGCTGCCCGGCATGGGCCGGATCCTGATGGTGGACGGCGTCGCGGTCGCGGGCGGCGGCTTCGGCTCGGCCTCCGCCAACACCTGCTTCGTGGAGTCCACGGCGGGCGTCGGGGAGGGTGCGCGCACCGGTCTCGCCAACGTGGTGACGGGCGGGCTCTTCCTGCTCGCACTGGTCTTCACCCCGCTCGCCAAGGTCGTCCCCTCGCAGGCCGCGACCCCCGCGCTGGTGGTCGTCGGCTTCATGATCATGGCGGCGAACGTCAAGGAGATCGACTGGAGCGACTCCACGATCGCGGTCCCGGCCTTCCTGACCATGATCTCGATGCCGTTCACGTACAGCATCACCAACGGCATCGGCCTCGGCGTGCTGTCGTACCTGCTGCTGCGCGTCGCGACCCGGCGGGTCCGGGACATCCCGTGGCTGCTGGCCGCCGTGGGGTTCTGCTTCCTGGTCTACTTCCTGCTGCACCCGATCGAGCAGGCGCTCGGCGTGGTGTGATCCGGTGTGATCCGGGTGTGTCCCGCCGTTCACCCATCACTCGCATGGGTGAGTGGCCCAGGACACCCGTATCGGGGTTTTCATTAGACGAGGTAATGAGTTATGCTAAAGACCATGCCGGATCCGTCCCGCCTTCCGTCGTCCGCGACGGAAGCGCCCCTCGATGACGCGGCCGCGGTGAGCGCTCTGCGGTCGGCCGTGATGCGTCTGTCACGACGGCTGAAGCATCAGCGCGTCGACGAGTCGCTGAGCCCCACGGAGATGTCGGTGCTGGGCACCCTCGCCGGGTGCGGCTCCGCCACCCCCGGCGAGCTGGCGCGGAAAGAGCATGTCCAGCCGCCGTCGATGACGCGCATCGTGGCGCTGCTGGAGGCCAAGGGACTGGTCAGGCTGGAGCCGCACCGGGAGGACCGGCGGCAGAAGGTCGTGTCGCCGACCGAGCGGGCCGAGGTCATGCTCGAAGAGAGCCGGCGCAAGCGCAATGCCTGGCTGAGCGACATGGTCGGGCAGCTGTCCGAGGACGAGTGGGAGACGCTGCGCGCCGCCGCGCCCGTCCTGGAGAAGCTCGCGCATATGTAAGAGCAGGTCGAGCAGCCAGGAGGCGAACGAAACTTGAGTACGGGACCCGGAGCAGACTCCGCACCCGCACCGAACACCGACTCACCTTCCGCCGGAACCACGGCGGGCCCCGCCAAGGGCGGAATGTTCCGTTCACTCAGGGTCCGCAACTACCGGCTCTTCGCGACCGGTGCCGTGATCTCCAACACCGGCACCTGGATGTCGCGGATCGCCCAGGACTGGCTGGTTCTGAGCCTCACCGGCTCCTCCACCGCGGTCGGCATCACCACCGCGCTGCAGTTCCTGCCGATGCTGCTCTTCGGGCTGTACGGCGGCGTGATCGCCGACCGGTACCCCCGGCGGAAGCTGCTGCTCTTCACGCAGGCCGCGCTGGGCCTGTGCGGTCTGGCGCTCGCCGCCCTCACCCTGAGCGGCCACGTCCAGGTGTGGCACGTCTACCTGATCGCGTTCCTGCTCGGCCTGGTCACCGTCGTCGACAACCCGACCCGCCAGGTCTTCGTCAACGAGATGGTCGGCCCCCGCGACCTGCGCAACGCGGTCAGCCTCAACTCCGCGAACTTCCAGTCCGCCCGGCTGATCGGCCCCGCCGTCGCCGGTGTCCTGATCACCGCCGTCGGCAGCGGCTGGGCCTTCCTCATCAACGGCCTCTCCTTCGGTGCCCCGCTCATCGGCCTGCTGCTGATGCGCACCGGTGAAATGCACCCGGTCAAGCGCGCGCCGCGCGGCAAGGGCCAGCTGCGCGAGGGTCTGGCATACGTCGGCAGCCGCCCCGATCTGCTGTGGCCGATCGTCCTCGTCGGCTTCATCGGCACGTTCGGCTTCAACTTCCCGATCTGGCTCAGCGCCTTCGCCGACGATGTCTTCCACGCCGGGCCCGGTACGTACGGCCTGCTCAACACCCTGATCGCGGCCGGTTCTGTCACCGGCGCCCTGCTCGCCGCGCGCCGCGTCACCACCCGGCGCAGGCTGCTGGTCGGCGCCGCGCTGCTGTTCGGCGTGCTGGAGATGGCCGCTGCGGTGACCCCGTTCTTCTGGCTCTTCGCCGCGCTGATGGTGCCGGTCGGGATCTTCAGCCTGACCTTCAACGTCACGGCCAACTCCAGCGTCCAGCTCGCCACCGACCCCGAGATGCGCGGCCGGGTGATGAGCCTGTTCATGATGGTCTTCGTGGGCGGCACCCCCATCGGCGGCCCGCTGATCGGCTGGGTCACCGACACCTGGGGCGCCCGGGTCGGCTTCGCCGTCGGCGGCCTGATCTCCGCCATCGCGGCGGTCGTGGTGGGCCTCGCCCTGGCCCGCGCGGGCGGTCTGCGGCTCAAGGTGGACCTGCGCCGGGGGCATCCGCATCTGAGCTTCGTGCCCAGGGTGCAGGAGGAACAGCTGGCTCCGGCGGCGTGACACCGATGAGACTCTTCGCCGCCGTGCTGCCGCCCGAACCGGCCCTGGCCGAGCTGGGGACGTACGTCGACGCACTGCACCGGCTGCCCGGTGCCGACACCCTCCGCTGGACCGAGCGCCCCGGCTGGCATCTGACCCTCGCCTTCTTCGGCGAGGTCACCGACGACGTCCGCCCCGAGCTGGACACCCGGCTGGCCCGCGCCGCCCACCGCCATCACCCCCACGAGGTGCGGCTGGCGGGCGGCGGCCGGTTCGCCGACCGGGCCCTCTGGGCGGGGGTGGCGGGCGATCACACCGCGCTGCGGCGGCTCGCCGACTCCGTCGCCGCGGGGGCCCGGCGGTCCGGGATCGCCACGAACCGGGACCGCCCGTACCACCCGCATCTCACCATTGCGCGCAACCGCTCCGGCGCCTCCGCCACCCGCCTCGCGCCCTTCGCCGAGGGCCTCACCGGCTTCGAGGGCCGCGGCTGGACGGTGGGGGAGCTGAGCCTCGTGCGCAGCCATCCGCCGACCCCCGGGGTGCCCGGGGCGCAGCCCCGGTACGAGGTGGTGGCGGCCTGGCCGCTGGGCGGCTGAGCGGTCCGGCTAACCTCGGAGTGTGAATCCGAAGACCCGAAACATGATCATGAGTGGTGCCCTGGTGATGATCCTCGTCGTGGTGGCCGTCGCGGCCGCCTTCGGAGGATGAGCCGCAGGGGCGGCCCGAACCGTCAGGGGGTGTGACCGCACACGGTCACACCCCCTGCGTACTGCCTGCCGGTGCCTGGCAGGACTACCAGGGCGCGGTGGGACTACCAGGCGAACGCCTCGGGCGACGGCCCCGGGCCCGGGAAGATCTCGTCCAGCCCGGCCAGCACCTCGTCGCTCAGCGTCAGCTCGGACGCCCGTACCGCCGAGGCCAGCTGCTCGGCCGTGCGCGGACCCACGATGGGCCCGGTGACCCCGGGCCGGCTCAGCAGCCAGGCCAGGGCCACCTCGCCGGGCTCCAGGCCGTGCTTGTCGAGCAGGTCCTCGTAGGCCTGGATCTGCTCGCGCACCGCCGGGTTCTTCAGCGCGTCGGCGGCCCGTCCGCCCGAGGTGCGGGCACCGGCGCCGCCCGCCTGCTCCTTGCGGATCGCGCCGCCGAGCAGCCCGCCGTGCAGCGGGGACCAGGGGATGACGCCGAGGCCGTACTCCCGGGCGGCCGGGATGACCTCCATCTCGGCGCGCCGCTCGGCCAGGTTGTACAGGCACTGCTCGCTGACCAGGCCGTACGAAGTGCGGCGCCGGGCCGTCTCGTTGGCCTGGGCGATGTGCCAGCCCGCGTGGTTGGAGGACCCGGCGTAGAGGATCTTGCCCTGCTGGACGAGGACGTCGATGGCCTGCCAGATCTCGTCCCACGGCGTCGCGCGGTCGACGTGGTGGAACTGGTAGAGGTCGATGTGATCGGTGCCCAGCCGCTTGAGGCTGGCGTCCACGGCCCGGCGGATGTTGAGCGCCGAGAGCTTGTCGGTGTTGGGCCAGGGCCCCTCGCCGTCGGCGGCCATGTTGCCGTACACCTTGGTGGCGATGACGGTCTTCTCGCGCCGTCCGCCGCCCTTGCCGAACCAGCTGCCGACGATCTCCTCGGTGCGGCCCTTGTTCTCGCCCCAGCCGTACACATTGGCGGTGTCGAAGAAGTTGATGCCCGCGTCGAGCGCGGCATCCATGATCGCGTGGCTGTCCGCCTCATCGGTCTGCGGGCCGAAGTTCATGGTGCCGAGGACCAGTCGGCTGACCTTGAGACCAGTACGTCCGAGCTGCGTGTACTCCATGAGACCCAGCCAATCCCTTGGAGTGCGCTCTAATCAAGTGCCCTTCCGGGTTCCGGAAAAACCGGAGGCCCGCTTTTTGGCCCCCCGTCGCGGTCAAAAAGCGGGCTACCGGAATCTCCGGAATGTGGATTGAATTACCGTCCGGAGCGGGTCTTCAGGAATCCGAGGATGCCGAAGACGAGAATCATCAGCGCACCGATCAGGGCGATGTAGATTCCGGGTCCGGGCGTGAGGTCGTACAGCTTGGCCGCCTGCTCGGCCGCCTTTTCGGCGACGCTCGCGGAAACCCCTTCGTCATCCTGGAGCTTCTGGGCGAGCAGCCGCTCGGGAGATGCCATGTTGATGGCGAGGATGATCGCCGTGGCAAGCCCGGTGGCCGCGCCGATCAGATAGACGACCCCCTTCTTGGTGGCCATGGCGGCGAGCATCAGCACCGCCCCGACAGCGGCGATGATCAGCGTGATCACACCGTCGCCGTCGATGCCCTTGACGCCTCCGTCGGCGCTGTCGGAGGTGGACACGACCCAGTTGACGCAGGAGCCCGCCAGTGCGATGACCGCACCGACTGCCCCCAGCACCGCGAACTTCTTCGGCGGTGCGGCCGCCGCGCCTCCGCCCGGGTTTCCGGCGGAATGCATCGGCGGTGGCGCGGTTTGCGCAGAAGAGGAATGGCTGTATTCGCTCATGGGTAGAGACGTTAGAGGTGGCCATTCTTGAAAGCAATGGCGCCGCCCGCTTTGCCGTCAATGCCCGATAAATTTCTGTCGCACGTAATCCCGGGATGGATTCAAATAATCCGCGGGTTATTTACGCGCTCCGACCGCCACGAATTATTTACGTACGTGATCCGTCCGTAATTCACGAGGGGGCGTGCCGGACCGTGGCAACGCGCCCCGGGCGGCCGTAACGCGCTGTCGGCGCCCCGCCGGGATGGCAGGCTTGGGCCCATGCGTCCGTTTCCGTACGTCCTCGGTGCCGCCGTGCTGGCGGCTCTGCCCGTCGCCCTTCCCGCTCCCGCGGCGGCCGACGACTCGTCCCCGTCCTCGTTCACCATCGAGGACCCCCGCATCACCGAGTCCAGCGGGCTCGCCGCGAGCCGGGCCCATCCCGGCGTCTACTGGACGCACAACGACAGCTCGGACGGGGCGTTCGTCTACGCCGTCGACAGCAAGACCGGGAAGACGGTCGCCCGGGTCGAACTGCGCGGCATAGGCCGCCCCCGGGACGTGGAGGCGATCTCGATAGGCCCCGACGGCAATGTGTACGTCGGCGACATCGGCGACAACCTCGGCGGCACCTGGCCGCACGTATGGATCTACCGCTTCCCCGAGCCCAAGGTCCTGAAGGACACCACGGTCACCGCCACCCAGTTCACCGTGAAATACGAGGGCGGGGCGCGGAACGCCGAGGCGATGATGGTCCACCCGAAGACCGGGCGGGTCTACATCGCCAGCAAGAGCGACGAGGACCCCGGGCTGTACGAGGCGCCCGCCACGCTCTCCCCGCAGGGCACCAATGTCTTCCGCCGGGTCGCCGACCTCGACATGGAGGTCACCGACGGCGCGTTCGCCCCGGACGGCAGCCGCCTGGTGCTGCGCGGCTACTTCGCGGCCTCCGAGTACCGCTGGACGAACGGCAAGCCGCAGGAGCTGAAGGAGCTGAAGGACGAGCCGGGGCTGCCGATCCAGCGCCAGGGCGAGTCGGTGACCTTCACCCCGGACGGCGGCACGCTCATGTACGGCACGGAGGGCCCGGGCAGCAAGGTCACCGCGGTGGACCTGGGCGGGGAGCTGCTGCCGGACGCGACGGCGAAGAAGCAGAAGAAGGACGGGGAGTACTCCTCGCGCCCCGACGGCAAGGACCAGGGCTCCGAGGACGAGAAGAACAGCACCCTGCTGAAGGGGGCGCTCACCTTCGGCGCCGCGATGGCGCTGTTCCTGGGGCTGAAGCGGCTGGTCCGCCGCCGCCCGAAGTAGGCGTAGGGAAAGGGCCCGAGGCGAACGCCCGGGCCCTCTTCGGCTACGTACGCCTCACAGGTGCTCGATGACGTAGTCCACGCAGGCGGTCAGCGCCTCGACGTCGGCCGGGTCGACGGCCGGGAACATCGCCACCCGCAGCTGGTTGCGGCCCAGCTTCCGGTACGGGTCGGTGTCCACGATGCCGTTGGCGCGCAGCACCTTGGCGATCGCGGCGGCGTCGATCTCCTCGCTGAAGTCGATCGTGCCGATGACCTGCGACCGCTTGGCCGGGTCGGTGACGAACGGGGTGGCGTGCTTGGACTCCTCGGCCCAGCCGTACAGGGTGCGCGAGGAGGTGGCGGTGCGCCGCACGGCCCAGTCCAGGCCGCCCTGCCCGTTCATCCACTCCAGCTGGTCGTTGAGGAGGAAGAGCGTCGAGAGCGCCGGGGTGTTGTACGTCTGGTTCTTCAGCGAGTTGTCGATCGCGGTCGGCAGCGAGAAGAACTCCGGGACGTGGCGGCCGGACCCGTGGATCCGGGCGGCGCGCTCCAGCGCGGCCGGGGAGAAGATCCCGATCCACAGCCCGCCGTCCGAGGCGAAGGACTTCTGCGGCGCGAAGTAGTAGACGTCCGTCTCGGCGATGTCGACGGGCAGACCGCCCGCGCCGGACGTCGCGTCGACCAGCACCAGCGACCCCTCGTCGGCCCCGGCCACCCGCTGGATGGGCATCGCGACACCGGTCGAGGTCTCGTTGTGGGTCAGGGCGTAGACGTCCGCACCCGCCTCGGCCCGCGGCTCCGGGTGGGTGCCGGGGTCGGAGGAGATCACGGTCGGCTCGGCCAGCCACGGCGCGAGCTTGGCCGCCTTCGCGAACTTCGACGAGAACTCGCCGAAGGACAGGTGCTGGGACTTGTTGTCGATCAGGCCGTGGGTCGCCACGTCCCAGAAGGCGGTGGAGCCGCCGTTGCCGAGGACGACCTCGTAGCCCTCGGGGAGCTGGAACAGTTCGCGCACGCCGTCGCGCACCTGGCCGACCAGGTTCTTGACCGGGGCCTGCCGGTGGGAGGTGCCCAGCAGCGAGCTGCCGGTCGCGGCGAGGGCGCTGAGCGCCTCGGTGCGTACCTTGGAGGGGCCCGCGCCGAAGCGACCGTCGGCGGGCTTGATGTCTTCGGGAATCCGGATCTCAGCCACGACCGAAGCCTAATCCGTCGGAACCCGGCATTCAGCGGAGGGTCCATTCGCTGAGACGAACCGTCCACGGATGGGGACAGTGAGCGCTCTCATGTTGACGCGGCGGCCGTCATCGGGTCCGTGCAAAGTGATCCGTGATCACGTCCGGGAAACACAGATTGGACGTTCTCTTGGGGAACCTCGCCGGGGAACATGGGATGTATGGCTGAGCACGAGGCACAGGCGGACGAGGCACAGGCACACGAGGCACAGGCAGGCGAGCTGGAGCGGGCGCTGCGCCGGGCCGTCCACGGGGACGTCTCCTTCGACGCGGCGAGCCGGGCCCTGATGACCATGGACGCGTCGAACTACCGGCGCGTGCCGACCGGTGTCGTCGCGCCGCGCGACGCGGACGACGTGGCGGCGGCGCTGGCCGTCTGCCGGGAGCACGGCGTGCCGGTGGTGGCGCGCGGCGCCGGGACGTCCATCGCCGGGCAGGCGACCGGACTCGGGGTCGTCCTCGACTTCACCCGCCACATGCGGGCCATTCGGTCCCTGGACCCGGAGCAGCGGACCGCCGTCGTCCAGCCCGGCGTCATCCTGGACGACCTGCGGTCCGCCGCGGGCGCCCACGGCCTGACCTTCGGCCCCGACCCGTCGACCCACAGCCGCTGCACCCTCGGCGGCATGATCGGCAACAACTCGTGCGGCTCCCACTCGGTGGCCTGGGGCACCACCGCCGACAACGTCCACGCGCTGGACGTCGTGACGTACGGCGGCGAGCGCGTCCGCGCCGCGCAGGGCCTCGACGCGCTCCCCGCCCGGCTCCGCGACGGCATGCGCTCCCTCGCCGGGGAGCACCTGGCGCTGCTGCGCACCGGCTTCCCCGAGCTGCCCCGCCGCATCTCCGGCTACGCGCTGGACGAGCTGCTGCCCGAGAAGAACGCCGACGTCGCCCGCGCCCTCACCGGCAGCGAGGGCACGCTCGGTGTGCTCACCGAGGCGACCGTACGGCTCGTCGAGGCGCCCGCCGCCCGGGCGCTGGCCGTGCTCGGCTACCCCGACGAGTCCGCCGCGGCCGAGGCCGCTCACACACTGCTGCCGTACGGGCCGCTCACCGTCGAGGGCATGGCCGCCGACCTGGTCGCGGGCGCGTCGGGGCTGCCCAAGGGCGGCGCCTGGCTGTTCGTGGAGGTCGGCGGTTCGGGGCGCGAGGAGGCGTACGCCCGCGCGGAGGAGATAGCGCGCGCCGCCGCGCACGCCACCACCGACCACACCGTGGTCGCCGACCCGGCCGGGCAGCGCGCGCTGTGGCGGGTCCGCGAGGACGCCTCCGGCACTGCCACCCGCATGCCGGACGGCAGCGAGGCCTGGCCCGGCTGGGAGGACTGCGCGGTGCCGCCCGCCCGGCTCGGCGCGTACCTCCGCGACTTCCGCGCCCTGCTCGGCCAGCACGGGCTGCGCGGCACGCCGTACGGGCACTTCGGTGACGGCTGCATCCACGTCCGCATCGACTTCGACCTGATGCGCGAGGCCGGGGTGCGGGTCTTCCGCGACTTCTCCACCGACCTCGCCGACCTCGTCGTCACCCACGGCGGCTCGCTCTCCGGCGAACACGGCGACGGCCTGGCCCGCGCCGAGCTGCTGCCCCGCATGTACGGGGACGAGATGGTCGGCCTCTTCCACCGCTTCAAGGACCTGTGGGACCCGGCGAACGGCCTCAACCCCGGCGTCCTCGCCCGCCCCCGCCGCCTCGACCAGGACCTGCGCTTCGACGTCCTGCCGAGGCGCCCCGTCGACGTCGAGTTCGGCTACCCGCACGACGGCGGCGACTTCTCGGCCGCGGTGCGGCGCTGCGTCGGCGTCGCCAAGTGCCGCAACGAGTCGGTGTCCGGGGCCTCCGTCATGTGCCCCTCGTACCGCGCGACCGGCGAGGAACAGCACTCCACCCGCGGCCGCGCCCGCCTGCTCCACGAAATGCTCGCGGGCGAGGTGGTCCGCGACGGCTGGCGCTCGGAGGAGGTCCGGGACGCGCTCGACCTGTGCCTGTCCTGCAAGGGCTGCCGCAGCGACTGCCCGGTCGGGGTGGACATGGCCACGTACAAGGCCGAGTTCCTGCACCACCACTACGAGGGCCGGGTGCGCCCGGCGGGCCACTACTCGATGGGCTGGCTCCCGGTATGGCTCCGGGCGGCCGCCTCCCTCCGGGCGGCCCCGGTGGCCAACGCCGCGTCCGGCGTCGCCTTCCTCTCCTCCCTGGCGAAGCGGATGGGCGGCATCGCCCCGGAGCGCGACATCCCGGAGCTGGCCCGCGAGCCGTTCACGAGGTGGTGGCGCGGCCACGCCCGCACGGCGCCCCGCGCCCCGGAGCCGGCCCGTACCGTCGTCCTCTGGCCCGACACCTTCACCAACTACCTCTCCCCGTCGGTCGGCCGCTCCGCCGTCGCGGTACTGGAGGCGGCGGGCCTCCGGGTCGTCGTACCCCCCAAACCGGTCTGCTGCGGCCTGACCTGGGTCTCCACCGGCCAACTCGACCGCGCCCGCGCGGTCATGCGGCGCACCCTGGACGTCATGGCCCCGGCCCTCGACGCCGGTCTGCCCATCGTCGGCCTCGAACCCAGCTGCACGGCCGCCCTCCGCACCGACCTCCCCGAACTCCTCGGCGCCACCGACCCGCGCGCCGCCCGCCTGGCCGACTCGGTCACCACCTTCGCCGGAGCGCTGGAAGACCACGCCCCCGACTGGCAGCCCCCGAAGGTCGACCGCCCGGTCGTCGGCCAGACCCACTGCCACCAGCACGCCGTCCTCGGCGACGCCGCCGACCGCCGCCTCCGCGAACGCGCGGGCCTGACCGGCGAACTGAGCGGCGGCTGCTGTGGCCTGGCGGGCAACTTCGGCTTCGAGGCGGGCCATTACGACGTCTCGGTGGCCTGCGCGGAGGACCAGCTGCTCCCCTCCGTACGCAACGCCGAACCGAACGCCGAAGTCCTGGCCGACGGCTTCTCCTGCCGCACCCAGCTCGACCAGCTCGACGGCGGCCGCCCGGCCCGCCACCTCGCCGAAATCCTGGCGGAGCGGCTGTCCTGACCGGCTGTGCCATGCGCCGCGACGCTCGTATGGGTGAACGATGAGCTGACGTACGGCCCGCGGTAGGTCGTCCTCGCTAGTGTCCGAGGCTCGGCCTACCGTGGGGGTGAACAGGCGCTATGTTCGGATACGGCCAGCAACGGGAGGGCATCGGCGATGGTGGATCGCTTCAGCGACGCGCTTCTGAGCGTCCAGGACACCGCCCGGCACCTGGACATTCCCGACCGTACGCTCCAGCGCTGGCTGCACCACGAGAGCGCCGCTGGATCCCCGCTGGTGCACGGCGTCCAGCCGGTGAAGCGCGGCTGGCCCTCGATCCCGTTCGTAGCGATCGTCGAGGCGTATGTGCTGCGGTCGCTACGCGGGTACCTGAGCATGCCCAAGATCCGCGAGGCGGCCGAAGCGGTGCGCTTGGCGTTCGGCGACGAGTACGGGCTGGCCACCCGCCGGATCGCCACCGATGGAGTGGACATCTTCGTCGAGTACGCGGACGGCGACTTGGCTCGTGCCCGGGATGGTCAGCGCCCCATCAGGGAAGTCATCACCGGCTATTTGCGCTACATCGCCTGGGAGACGGGCGATCAATATCCCTACCGGCTCCGCCTGCGGCAATACCCGGACGTCGCCCCCGTGATCATCGATCCCCGCTTCGGCTGGGGCGCACCGGTCGTCGCGGAGAACAAGGTCCAGGTGGACGCGATCGTCTCCCTGTGGGAGGCCGGGGAGCCGTTGGAGGCGGTCGCGGACGAGTACGGGCTGACACGTGACCAGGTCGAATCGATCTGCCGGACCGCCCGCCGACGAGCCGCCTGAGTTCCTCGCCGACCGTTCCTTGGGCCGCCGTACGGTCGCACTGTTACGGGAGGCCGGATGGCTGGTCCGCCACCTCAGCGAGGTCTACGCCGATGACGGGCAGCACATTCCGGATGAGGAGTGGATCGCTCACGGACTGGCCCAGGGGTGGGCTCTGCTGACCCAGGACGAGCGCATCCGCTACCGCGCACATGAGCGTGGGGCTCTCGCCGACGGCGACAAGCCGCTGTTCTATCTGAGCAAGAAGGATCTGCTGATCGCGGACAAGGCGCGGCGCTTCCACAGCCAACAGGCGGCCATTTACCGTGCTGCGACACGTGGCGAGGCGGCGATCTATGCCGTCTATGAGGACCGCATTGAGAAAAAGTGGCCGTAGGGAGCACCTGCGGCGGCGGAGCCGCCTGAGGCAGCTCCGCCGTCGCAGTGGGGTGGGCGTTTACGCGTGGGAGCTGATCACGCCGCCGGAGCTGAGCACGATGGAGCTGCCGTTGGCGTCGAGACCGGCGTCCTTCTGGTTGGCCTCGATCGTGGCGGCCTCGCCGTCGTGGCCGATGATCTTCGCACGGTAGTGGAGTTCGCCGACCTTCGTGACCTTGGCCGTCCAGCCGCCCGCGAGCTTGAACGTGCCCGGGCCCTGGTGTTCGCCGCCCATCCAGGAGCGGACCTCGCCGCCCGCCGTGAGTACGACGTACATGCCGTTGGCGTCGAGCCCGGCGTCGCCCTCCTTCGCCTCCATCGTGGCCAGCTCGGCACCGTCGTTGACGATCTCGACGCGGTAGTGCAGGTCGCCGAGCTTGTAGATCTTGGCCGTGCTGCCGTCCACCAGCTTCTGGGTGCGGGACGGCGAGGCCGCCTTGTTCGCGGTGCCCGCCTTGTTCTCGACCTTGGCGTCGGTGCCCTGCGCCCCGGCGGAGGACTCGGCGGCCGCGGGCTTCGGGTCGGTGTCCGAGCCGGAGCAGGCGGTCAGGCTGAGACCGGCGGCGGCGATCAGGGCCGCGGCGGCGACGCGCAGGGTGCGGCTACGAGCGGTGCGGGCAGTGGTGTTGGAGCGCATTTCGGGTCCCCCCGGGCAGTCGGTGTCGTTGTCTCTTCGGTACGTCCACCCACTCTGGTCGGGGCCGCTACCGAAGGGCTGCCGTCCCGCTAACCTCCGGCTAACGCGGGTGTGGGCGCTCATGACGACTCCGCCGCCTCCGAGGGCGCAGGATGGCCACCTGGTTCGGTGTCGTCGCCGTCGTCGTACGCGGGTAGGCGCTCGCCCCGGCTCTCGGCAACTCGTAGGACATCGCGTAGGGCCTCGGTCAGCCGGGCGGCCAGGAAGCGCAGTTCCCCGGCGCTCGCCTTTCCGTCGTCGAGTAAAGCGCACGCATGGGCGAGGAGCTGAGCGCCCATGCTCAGCTGTAGGGCCTCGACTTCGTCGGCCCGCCGACTCAGAGGGCTGTAGCCGTCGCCCGGTGCCAGATAGCACGGCTTGCCGTCCGGACCAGACCACGGCAGCAGGCGCAGGGCAGTCCCCGCCGGGGTTCCGGATGACTTGGTGAACACGTCACGGCTCCTTCGGTGATATTCAGTCCCGTGTCGTGACGTTAGGATCGCTCTGAGTAGCCGATCAATGGCACTCTCGCTTGCGGTTTCGCGGAAGTACCACCCGGCGTCACACCGGTAGCCCGAGCGCGTCCGCCATGCTCTGCATCTCTGGGGTCACTGTCCTCCGCTTGGCGATGATGTCGCCGAGGATGTCCCGCGCGTAGTGCTGGTTGGGCAGCCATTCCGGGGCATCGGCCCAGACGCCCTGCAGTACCCCGAAGGCCTCGGTGTGCCGCCGCTTCATCACGTGAGCCCTGGCCACGTCCAGCAGATGACGGTTCCGGTTGTTGGACGTCGGACGCAGACCTCCGGCGGGGATGCGGGCTGCCAAGCTCAGGACGCGATCGGGCTCCTCCGCGATCATCGCGTTCTCCGCCCGTTTGAGGGCGACGGTGACAGGGCCGAAAGCTCGGAGGAAGTCGCCGTCAGGGGCGAACTCGCGGCCCATCGCGACGGCGGCCGAGTGAGCGAGCCGCAGAGTGTCTGTCGCGATGTCGGGCTCGTTGTCCCGCACCGCGGCTGCGGACGCGCGCAGGAGAAGCCATCCCCATGCGCTCAGCTCAGCGGGCGTGGCACGGGACAAGCGCGGCTCCGCGTCGTCCGCCTCGCGCTCCGCCACGGCGCGAGCCTGAGCGAGCTGCCCTCGGCGCAGCAGCAGCCAGCAGCGCGTGCTCGCGATGGCGGCACCGTCGAGGCGGTCCACAGCGTCGTCCGTCGCTCTGGTGAGGGCCGCTTCGGCAGCGTCGAACTGGCGCGTCTGCACCATGAGCCATCCGGTGAGCTGCAGTAACCGCCCCCGCAGATGCCGACCGCGTGGATTGAGACGGGCAAGCGCGTCAGCGTCGCGCAGGAGCGCGGGGAGGACGGGACGCAGGTCGGTGAACCGGTCGCCGGAGAAGAGAGGGAGTGCGGCCGTGAGCGCTGCGCTGATCCCCTCCACGGTGGGGGCCTGGTCGGCACCGCGATCGGGTACCGGAGCGGTCAGTGCGTGGCGTACTGGTTCCCAGCGTTCGATCGTGGCTTCGTCGGCCTCGTCTTCGAGGTGTCCGGCGATGAGCCGCGTGGTGGACACGCCCAGCGCCGCAGCGAGCTTCCGAGCCGTTTCAAGGCGCGTGTCCTGCTGCTCGCCCTGTTCCAGCTTCCTGATCCAGGAGACGGAGACCCCAGAGGCCTCCGACAAGCCGTGCTGCGTCAGCCGTCGACGTTTCCGGATGTCGCGTAGCCGCTCTCCGATGTGGTCTGGGCCGTTGTCGGCCATCCTCAACTCCCTTCTTGCCTTGACACGGTGACGTGTACCCCTGGTCAAACGCGGCGAAGTGTCGGCCAGTCACCATGGGTGCCGCGCAACCGGTCGTGCGGACGTCGTCCCGGACGGAGATCCGGAAAGGGATCGTCGAACCGGGGCGCGCCGTGGCAGGCTCGCGGGGTGCCCCGCTATGACCGCTTCGTCGAGGAGCTGCTCGATTTCCTGCTGACGCGGGTGGACGAGGACGGCCTCGCGCGCCTGGTCGCGCATGAACCACGGCGGATGCATGCCGCGTATTTCGAAGGGGGTGGCGGGCGTGCGGAGACGCGGGGGATGTCCTTCACTGGCTGCACTGCGTGCTCGCGGATTCCGCCGTACACGCTCTTTCTGGACTACGGCCGCATCGACGTCCCCGCGTGGCCCTGCGAGCCCGTCCGGGAACTGGCCCTGCGCTTCGCCGATGCCCCTGACTACCGCACCGGCTGGCGGCCCGAGGGTGCTGTCTTCGCGTCCGGGAGGCTCATCCACGAGGCTCGCTTCTGATAAACCCCCAGCCCGTCAAAAATCATGCAAGCATGCTTGATTGTTTTGTGCGGGACTGCCACGCTCACTCCCGACGCTCCGCACCGCCGCATCACGACCGGGAGTCCCGCGTGTCCGATACGGAAGCTCTGCTCGGCGATCTGCGTGCCGAGGGCGAGGAGTTGGACGGTCTGGTGGCCGGGCTGCCAGCCGAGGCGTGGCGTACGCCGACACCGGCGGCCGGGTGGAGCATCGCGCACCAGATCGCCCACCTCGCCTGGACCGACGCGCGGGCCGTGCAGGCGGCCGAGGACCCCGAGGGGTTCGCCGACGAGGTGCGGAAGGCCTTTGCCGCGCCGGAGCGGTTCGTGGACGAGGGCGCCGAGCGCGGCGCGGCCGATGCGCCCGATGCGCTGCTGGGGCGGTGGCGGGAGGGGCGGGAGCGGCTGACGCGGGTGCTCGCCGCGCAGCCGCCGGGCGCCCGGCTCCCGTGGTACGGGCCGCCGATGAGCGTCATGTCGATGATCACCGCCCGGCTGATGGAGACCTGGGCGCACGGCCAGGACGTCGCCGACGCGCTGGGCGTACGCCGCACCCCCACCGCCCGCCTGCGCCACGTGGCCCGCATCGGCGTACGGGCCCGGGGGTACGCCTATGCGGCGCACGGCCTGGAGCCGCCCGCCGAGGAGTTCCGCGTCGAACTCACCGCGCCGGGCGGCGAGGTGTGGACGTACGGCCCCGAGGACGCGCCCCAACGCGTCACGGGCCCGGCGCTCGACTTCTGCCTGCTGGTGACCCAGCGCGTACACCGTGACGACGTGGCGGTACGGGCCGAGGGCGCGGAGGCGGACCACTGGCTGGACATCGCCCAGGCCTTCGCGGGCCCGCCGGGACGCGGGCGGCGGCCGGGCGGGGGTCCCGCGTGACTGGGCCAGGGGTGCTTCGGGTCGGTAATGCTTCCGGGTTCTACGGGGACCGATTCGACGCCGTGCGCGAGATGTTGGTCGACGGGCCACTCGACGTGCTGACCGGGGACTATCTCGCCGAGTTGACCATGCTCATCCTCGGCCGGGACCGGGCCAAGGATCCGGCGCGGGGCTATGCCACCACCTTCCTGCGGCAGTTGGAGGACACCCTCGGGCTCGCCGTCGAGCGCGGGGTGCGGATCGTCGTCAACGCGGGTGGGCTCAACCCGGGCGGGCTGGCCGACGCCATCCGGGGGCTCGCGGAGCGGGTCGGGGTCGGGTGCCGGGTCGCGCATGTGGAGGGGGACGATCTGCTGGGGGCGCGGGACTGGGGGCCCGGGGTGGTCAGCGCCAATGCCTACCTCGGGGGCGGCGGGATCGCCGCGTGCCTACGAGGCGGGGCGGACGTCGTCGTCACCGGGCGGGTCACCGACGCCGCGCTCGTCACCGGGCCCGCCGCCGCGCACTTCGGGTGGGCGGCGGACGACTGGGACGCGCTGGCCGGGGCCGTGATCGCCGGGCATGTGCTGGAGTGCGGGACGCAGGCGACCGGCGGGAATTATGCGTTCTTTAATGAGATTGGCGATCTGCGCCGCCCGGGGTTTCCGCTCGCGGAGATCCATCCGGACGGGTCGGCCGTGATCACCAAGCATCCCGGCACCGGTGGCGCCGTCACCGTCGGCACCGTGACCGCCCAGCTGCTGTACGAGACGGCGGGCGCCCGTTACCCCGGGCCGGACGTCACAGCCCGCCTGGACTCCGTACGGCTCACCCCGGACGGCCCCGACCGGGTGCGGATCGACGGCGTACGGGGTGAGGCGCCGCCGCCGACCCTCAAGGCCGGGCTGACGCGGCTCGGCGGGCACCGCAACGAGGTGGTGTTCGTCCTGACCGGGCTCGATATCGACGCCAAGGCCGCGCTCGTACAACAACAGATGGAGGCGGCGCTCGCCAAGCGCCGCCCCGCCGAGGTGCGGTGGGAACTCGCCCGTACCGATCACGCCGACGCGGCCGTGCAGGAGGAGGCGAGCGCCCTGCTGCGGCTCGTCGTGCGGGACCGCGACCCCGACACCGTGGGGCGGGCGGTCAGCGGCGCGGCCGTGGAGCTGGCGCTGGCCAGCATCCCCGGCTTCCACGTCACCGCCCCGCCCGGGAGGGGCACCCCGTACGGGGTGTTCGAGGCGGCGTATGTCCCACAGGCCGCAGTGCCGCACATCGCCGTCCTGCCGGACGGCACCCGCACCGCGATCCCCCCGGCCCCGGAGACCCGGCACCTCATGCCCACCGACGAACCCCCGCTGCCGCCACCCCTCAGCGGCCCCACCCGCCGTGCTCCGCTCGGCGCCGTCGCCGGGGCGCGCAGCGGCGACAAGGGCGGTAGCGCGAACGTCGGCGTGTGGGTGCGGAGTGACGAGGCGTGGCGCTGGCTGGTGCACACCCTCACCGTCCATCGGCTCCGGGAACTCCTCCCGGAAACACAAGAATTGCGCATCACCCGCCACCAACTCCCGCACCTGCGCGCCCTCAACTTCACCCTCGACGGCCTGCTCGGCGAGGGCGTCGCCGCGCAGGCCCGCTTCGACCCCCAGGCGAAGGCCGTCGGCGAATGGCTGCGCTCGCGCCACCTCGACATACCGGAGGTATTGCTGTGACCGTGCTCGCGTCCGCGCTCGACCCCGCAGGCGCCGACTACACGGCCCACCGCGAGGCGATGCTCGCCAAGCTCACCGCGCTGGAGGCCGAACACGCCAAGGCGCTGGCGGGCGGCGGTGAGAAGTACACCGCGCGGCACCGCAAGCGCGGCAAGCTGCTCGTCCGGGAGCGCGTCGAACTCCTCCTGGACCCCGATACGCCCTTCCTGGAGCTGTCCCCGCTCGCCGCCTGGGGGAGCGACTACCCGGTCGGCGCCTCCGTCGTGACCGG
Organism: Streptomyces sp. NPDC059850; assembly: GCF_042731515.1. Classification (NCBI taxonomy): domain Bacteria; kingdom Bacillati; phylum Actinomycetota; class Actinomycetes; order Kitasatosporales; family Streptomycetaceae; genus Streptomyces; species Streptomyces sp. NPDC059850. Next base: position 13,741 of record NZ_JBHWJI010000052.1, on the reverse strand, counting down.
CATCGGGGTGATCTCCGGCGTCGAGTGTCTGATCAGCGCCAACGACCCGACCGTACGGGGCGGTGCCAGCAACCCCTGGACGCTGAAGAAGATCCTCCGTGCCCATGAGATCGCGCGTACGAACCGCCTCCCCGTCGTCAGTCTCGTCGAGTCCGGCGGTGCCGATCTCCCCTCCCAGAAGGAGATCTTCATCCCCGGCGGTGCCATCTTCCGCGACCTGACCCGGCTGTCCGCCGACGGAGTCCCCACCGTGGCCGTGGTCTTCGGCAACTCCACCGCCGGAGGCGCGTACATCCCGGGGATGTCCGACCACGTGATCATGGTCAAGGAGCGGTCGAAGGTCTTCCTCGGCGGCCCGCCGCTGGTCAAGATGGCCACCGGTGAGGAGAGCGACGACGAATCCCTCGGCGGCGCCGAGTTGCACGCCCGCACCTCCGGGCTCGCCGACTACTTCGCGACCGACGAGCCCGACGCCCTCCACCAGGCGCGCCGCGTCGTCGCCCGCCTCAACTGGCGCAAGGCGCACCCCGACCCCGGCCCGGCCGAGCCGCCGAAGTACGACGCCGATGAGCTGCTCGGCATCGTCCCCGGCGACCTGAAGGTGCCCTTCGATCCGCGCGAGGTGATCGCCCGGATTGTCGACGGGTCCGACTTCGACGAGTTCAAGCCGCTGTACGGGGCGAGCCTGGCCACCGGCTGGGCCACGCTCCACGGCTATCCGGTCGGCATCCTGGCCAACGCCCAGGGGGTGCTGTTCAGCGAGGAGTCGCAGAAGGCCGCGCAGTTCATCCAGCTCGCCAACCAGCGCGACATCCCCCTCCTCTTCCTCCACAACACCACCGGCTACATGGTCGGCCGCGCCTACGAACAGGGCGGGATCATCAAGCATGGCGCCATGATGATCAACGCGGTCTCCAACTCGCGGGTCCCGCACCTCTCCGTCCTCATCGGGGCCTCCTACGGCGCGGGCCACTACGGGATGTGCGGCCGCGCGTACGACCCCCGCTTCCTCTTCGCGTGGCCCAGCGCCAAGTCCGCCGTCATGGGCCCGCAGCAGTTGGCCGGGGTGCTGTCGATCGTCGCCCGCCAGTCCGCCGCCGCGAAGGGGCAGCCGTACGACGACGACGGCGACGCCGCCCTGCGCGCCATGGTGGAGCAGCAGATCGAGTCCGAGTCGCTGCCGCACTTCCTCTCCGGGCGGCTGTACGACGACGGCGTCATCGACCCGCGCGACACCCGCACCGTCCTCGGCCTCTGTCTCTCCGCCCTCCACACCGCGCCCGTCGAGGGGGCGCGCGGTGGCTTCGGCGTCTTCCGGATGTGAGTGAGGAACCCGTGATTCGATCGCTCCTCGTCGCCAACCGCGGCGAGATCGCCCGCCGCGTCATCCGCAGCTGCCGCGAACTCGGCATCGCTACGGTCGCCGTCCACTCCGACGCGGACGCCGACGCCCCGCACGTACGGGAGGCCGACACCGCCGTACGGCTGCCGGGCGACGCCCCCGCCGATACGTATCTCCGTGGCGACCTGCTGACCAAGGCCGCCCTGGCGGCGGGCGCCGACGCCGTCCACCCCGGCTACGGCTTCCTCTCCGAGGACGCCGCCTTCGCCCAGGCCGTCCGCGACGCCGGGCTGCTGTGGGTCGGGCCGCCGCCCGCGGCGATGCAGGCCATGGCCTCCAAGACCCGCGCCAAGCGGCTGCTGCGCGACGCGGGCGTGCCGCTCCTCGACTCCCTCGACCCCGCCGAGGTCACCGCCGACGACCTGCCCGTCCTCATCAAGGCCGCGGCGGGCGGCGGCGGGCGCGGCATGCGCGTCGTACGGGACCTGGAAGCGCTCGCCGCCGAACTGACCTCCGCCCGCGCGGAGGCGGCATCGGCCTTCGGGGACGGCGAGGTGTTCGTCGAGCCGTACGTCGAGGGCGTCCGGCACGTCGAGGTCCAGGTGCTGGCCGACACCCACGGCACCGTCTGGTCCCTCGGCACCCGCGACTGCTCGCTCCAGCGCCGCCACCAGAAGGTCGTCGAGGAGGCCCCGGCGCCGGGGCTCGGCGACGAACTGCGGCGGCTGCTGGAGGAGTCGGCGGTGAGCGCGGCGCGGGCCATCGGGTACGAGGGCGCGGGCACCGTGGAGTTCCTGGTCTCGTCGGCGGGCCGGGCGTACTTCCTGGAGATGAACACCCGCCTCCAGGTCGAGCACCCGGTGACGGAAGAGGTGTACGGGCTGGACCTGGTGGCGCTGCAACTGCGGGTTGCGGAGGGGCAGCCCCTGGCCGCCGAGCCTCCATCCCCGCGCGGCCACGCGGTCGAGGCGCGGCTCTACGCGGAGGACCCGGGCCGAGGCTGGCAGCCGCAGGCGGGCGTGATGCACCGCCTTGATGTCAGTGGCCCGCGCGTGGACTCGGGCATCGCGGACGGGGACGTGATCGGCGTCCACTACGACCCCCTGCTGGCCAAGGTCATCGCCTGGGCGCCCACCCGCGCCGAGGCGCTGCGGCGGCTGGCCCACGGGCTGGAGCGCGCCCGGATCCACGGCCCGGCCACCAACCGTGAGCTGCTGGTACGGGCCCTGCGGCACCCGGAGTTCGAGGCCGGACGCATGGACACCGGCTTCCTCGAACGCCACCTCGGCGCGCTCACCCAGGACACCGGGGAGGGCCTGGCCCTGGCCGCCCTCGCCGCTGCGCTGGCCGACGCATCGGATCGGCCCGCGACGGTGGCGGGGCGGCTCGGCGGCTGGCGGAACGTACCGTCGCAGCCGCAGATCAAGACGTACCGCGCGGCGGACGGCACCGAGCACGAGGTCCGCTACCGGCTCACCCGCGACGGCCTCGCCGCGGAGGGCTTCCCGGACCTGCGGCTGCTGAAGGCGACCCCGAGTCACGTCGTCCTCGAAGCAGACGGAATGCGGCGGCAATTCGACGTTTCGCGGCACGACGACCGTATATATGTCGACGCGACGATCGGCTCGCACGCCCTCACCCCTCTGTCCCGCTTCCCCGACCCCACCGCGCGCACCGCGCCGGGCTCCCTGCTGGCGCCCATGCCCGGCACGGTGGTGCGGATCGCCGACGTCGCCGTGGGCGACCACGTACAGGCGGGCCAGCCGCTGCTGTGGCTGGAGGCGATGAAGATGGAGCACCGCGTGACGGCCCCCACCGCCGGGGTGCTCACCGCGCTGCACGCCGCCGAGGGCCGTCAGGTCGAGGTCGGGGCGCTGCTCGCGGTCGTCGCGGCGGAGGAGGAAGAACCCACCACCACGAACCCCGGACGGAGCCGCACATGAGCCAGGCCCAGGCGCACACTCCCGTCGACACCCCGGAGCAGGCCGACCTCCGCGCCGCCGTGGCGGCCTTCGGCAGGGACAACCTCGACACTCCCACCCCCGACCTGTGGACCAGGGCGGGCAAGCTCGGCTACCTCGGCGTCAACCTCCCGGAGGCGTACGGGGGCGGTGGGGGCGGCATAGCCGAGCTGTCCATCGTGCTCGAAGAGCTGGGCGCGGCAGGCTGTCCGCTGCTCATGCTGGTCGTGTCGCCCGCGATCTGCGGCACGGTGATCGCCCGGTACGGCACGGAGGCGCAGAAGTCGCGCTGGCTGCCGGGGCTGGCGGACGGCAGCGTGACGATGGCGTTCGGCATCACGGAGCCGGACGCCGGGTCGAACTCGCACCGGATCACCACCACCGCCCGCCGCGAAGGCGCCGAGTGGGTGCTGAGCGGCCGTAAGGTCTTCATCTCCGGCGTGGACATCGCCGACGCGACCCTGATCGTCGGCCGCACCGAGGACGCGCGCACCGGGAAGCTCAAGCCGTGCCTGTTCATCGTCCCGCGCGACACCCCCGGCTTCTCGTACCGCCATATCCCCATGGAACTGGCCGCGAACGAGAAGCAGTTCGAGGTCGTCATGGACGACGTACGGCTCCCGGCGGACGCACTCGTCGGTGACGAGGACGCGGGTCTTGCGCAGCTGTTCGCGGGGCTCAACCCGGAGCGCGTCATGACGGCGGCGTTCGCCCTCGGGATGGGACGCCACGCGCTGGCGAAGGCCGTGGACTACGCGCGGACCCGGCAGGTGTGGAAGGAGCCGATCGGCGCGCACCAGGCGATCGCGCATCCGCTCGCGCAGGCGCACATCGAGGTGGAGCTGGCCCGGCTGATGATGGCGAAGGCGGCGTACCTGTACGACGCGGGCGACGACGCGGCCGCCGGGGAGGCGGCCAACATGGCGAAGTACGCGGCCGGGGAGGCGGCCGTGAAGGCCGTGGACCAGGCGGTGCACACGCTGGGCGGGAACGGCCTGACGGAGGAGTACGGGCTCGCGAAGCTGATCACGGCGGCGCGGGTGGCGCGGATCGCGCCGGTCAGCCGGGAGATGATCCTCAACTTCGTCTCCCACCAGACGCTGGGGCTGCCCAAGTCGTACTGATCGATGTCGTACTGATCGACAGGGCGGGGCAGAACGGACGGGTAGGCAACGGAGAGGCACAGCGACCCGAGGGGAGCGGCCATGGTGCTGCGCAGCGAGTTTCCCGATGTCCCGCCCGTCGATCTGCCCATTCACGACGCGGTCCTGGGGCGCGCGGTGCGGGAGTTCGGGGACCGTACGGCGCTGATCGACGGGGTGACGGGGGAGAGCGTCAGCTACGCGGCGCTGGACCACGCCACGCGCCGGATCGCCGCCGAACTGGCGGCGGCGGGAGTGCGCAAGGGCGAGGTGGTGGCGCTGCACAGCCCCAACTCGGTGATGTATCCGATGGCGTTCTACGGGGTGACCCGCACGGGCGCGGCGGTGACCACGGTGCATCCGCTGGCGACGGCGGAGGAGTTCGCGGGGCAGCTGCGGGACTCGGCGGCGACATGGATCGTCACGGTCACGCCGCTGCTGGGGGTGGCCCGGGTGGCGGCGGAGCAGGCGGGCGGGGTCCGCGAGATCTTCGTATGCGACACGGCGGGCGAGGCGGGCGGCCACCGTTCGCTGCGCGACATGCTGGCGGGCACGGCGCCGGAGCCGGTGGTGGAGATCGACCCGGCGGAGGACGTGGCCGTGCTGCCGTACTCGTCGGGGACGACGGGCAGCCCGAAGGGCGTGATGCTGACCCACCGCAGCGTGGCGACCAACCTGGCGCAGGTGGAGGCGATGGTTCCGACGCGGCCGGGCGAACGGGTGCTCGCGGTGCTGCCGTTCTTCCACGTCTACGGGCTGACGGCGCTCATGAACGCCCCGCTGCGGGCCGGGAGCACGGTGATCGTGCTGCCGCGCTTCGATCTGGACCAGTTCCTGACGGCGATCGAGCGGTACGAGGCGCAGGCGCTGTACGTGGCGCCGCCGATCGTGCTGGCGCTCGCCAAGCATCCGGCGGTGGCGCGGCACGACCTGTCGTCCGTGCGGTACGTGCTGTGCTCGGCGGCGCCGCTGGACGCGCGGCTGGCGGAGGCGTGCGCACGGCGGCTGGGCGTGCCGCCGCTGCTGCAGGCGTTCGGGATGACGGAGCTGTCGCCCGGCTGCCATCTGGTGCCGAGAGAAGCGGAGAACGTACCCCCGGGGACGGTCGGGAAGCTGCTGCCGGGCACCGAGATGCGCATCGTGGGGATGAACGGCGGCTCTCATGACGGCCGGGACGTGGCGACGGGGGAGGACGGGGAGATCCTGATCCGGGGCCCGCAGGTGATGAAGGGCTATCTGGGGCGGCCCGCCGACACGGCGGCCATGATCGACGCGGACGGCTGGCTGCACACCGGCGACGTCGGCCATGTGGACGCGGACGGCTGGCTGTTCGTGGTGGACCGAGTGAAGGAGCTGATCAAGTACAAGGGCTACCAGGTCGCCCCGGCCGATCTGGAGGCCGTGCTGATCGCGCACGAGGCCGTCGCCGACGCCGCCGTGATCGGCGTGCCGGACGGGGACGGCAACGAGATCCCGAAGGCGTACGTGGTGCGCGGGCCCGGCGCCCGGATCTCGGAGGACGAGCTGATCGCGTACGTTGCCGGGAAGGTGGCCCCGTACAAGAAGGTGCGGCGCGTCGAGTTCACGGACATCGTGCCGCGGTCGGCCGCCGGAAAGATCCTGCGGCGCGAACTGCGCGCCAGGGAGAGGAGTTCGACCACCCCATGACCGACCCCATGACCGACGCTGAAGCCGCTCTGGTGCGCTCGTCCGACGACCACGGCATCCGGACGCTCACGCTCGACTCGCCGCACAACCGCAACGCGCTCTCCGCCCGCCTGGTCGCCGAGCTGCGCGCCGGGCTGGCGGCGGCCGGGGCGGACCCGGAGGTCCGGGCGGTGCTGCTCACGCACACCGGCAACACGTTCTGCGCGGGCGCGGATCTGCGCGAACCCCCGGCGGTCGCCGGTGCGTCGGGGCTGGTCGCGCTGTTGCGCGCGATCGTGGAGCTGCCCAAGCCGGTGGTCGCGCGGGTCGACGGGCATGTGCGGGCCGGTGGTCTCGGACTGCTCGGGGCGTGCGACATCTCGGCGGCGGGGAGCGGCGCGAGCTTCGCGTTCACCGAGGCGCGGCTCGGGCTGGCCCCGGCCGTCATATCGATGCCGCTGCTGCCCCGCCTGGACGCCCGCGCGGCGGCCCGCTACTACCTCACGGGGGAGCGGTTCGACGCCGCCGAGGCGGCCCGGATCGGCCTGGTGACGGTGGCCGACCCGGAGGGCGACGCGGACGGGGCGCTCGCGCCCGTGCTGGACGGGCTGCGCCGGGGCTCCCCGCAGGGCCTGGCGGAGTCCAAGCGGCTGGTGACGGCGGAGGTGCGGCGGGCGTTCGACCGGGACGGGGAGGAGCTGGCGGAGCTGTCGGCGCGGCTGTTCGCGTCGGCGGAGGCGCGGGAGGGGATGACGGCGTTCCGGGAGCGCCGGGACCCGGCGTGGGTGACGGGGGCCGGAGTGGGCACCGGGGCGGAGGCCGGGAAGTGAGCCCCGGTACGTCCGGACCGGTGAGCCCCGGTACGTCCCCCCGTACGCCGTCCCGTACGCCCCCGCGTGACCCCAAGCAGGACCGCAGCCGCGCGACCCGGCAGCGGCTGCTGGAGGCCGCGGTGGCGTGCCTCGCCGCGCACGGCTGGGCCGGGTCGACGGTGTCGGTGGTCGCGGAGCGCGCCGGGGTGTCCCGGGGCGCGGCCCAGCACCACTTCCCGACCCGTGAGGACCTGTTCACGGCCGCGGTCGAGCATGTCTCGGAGCAGCGTTCGGCGGAGCTGCGTGCCCACGCCCCGGCGGGCGGGGGCACGGCCCGTACGCACGCGGTCGTCACCGAACTCGTCGACCTCTACACCGGCCCGCTGTTCCGGGCCGCGTTGCAGCTGTGGGTCGCGGCGTCGTACGAGGCCCAGCTGGGCGCCCGGGTCACCGTCCTGGAGGCCCGTATCGGCCGCGAGACCCACCGGGCGGCGGTGGAGCTGCTGGGCGCCGACGAGACGGTCCCGGGGGTCCGGGAGGCCGTGCAGGGCCTGCTCGACATGGCCCGCGGCCTCGGCCTCGCCAATCTGCTGACGGACGACAGCGCGCGCCGGGAGCGGGTGGTGGCGCAGTGGTCGCGGATCCTGGACGAGGTAGTGGGCGACGAGGCACCGGGCACGGCTGACCGCTAGCGCGAAATATCCCCGTACCCGTCGATGTCGTGCGGGCTGCGCGTCCCCGGCCCGATGTACCGCGCCGAGGGGCGCACGAGGCGGCCGGTCCGCTTCTGCTCCAGGATGTGCGCGCTCCAGCCCGCCGTGCGCGCACAGGTGAACATCGACGTGAACATGGGCGCCGGGACCTCCGCGAAGTCCAGCGTGATCGCCGCCCAGAACTCGACGTTGGTGGCCAGCACCCGGTCCGGCCGCCGGTTGTGCAGCTCGTCCAGGGCGGCCCGCTCCAGCGCCTCGGCGACCTCGTAGCGCGGCGCGCCCAGCTCCTTGGCGGTGCGCCGCAGCACCCGCGCCCGCGGGTCCTCGGCGCGGTAGACCCGGTGCCCGAAGCCCATCAGCCGCTCGCCCCGGTCGAGCGCCTTCTTGACGTACGCGGTGGCGTCCCCGGTGCGCTCGATCTCCTCGATCATCCCGAGCACCCGCGAGGGCGCGCCCCCGTGCAGCGGCCCGGACATGGCCCCGACCGCGCCGGAGAGCGCGGCGGCGACGTCGGCGCCGGTGGAGGCGATGACGCGGGCGGTGAAGGTGGAGGCGTTCATGCCGTGCTCGGCGGCGGAGGTCCAGTACGCGTCGACGGCGGCGACGTGCTTGGGGTCGGGCTCGCCGCGCCAGCGGCGCATGAAGCGTTCGACGATGGTCTCGGCCTTGTCGATCTCCCGCTGCGGCACCATCGGCAGGCCCTGCCCGCGCGCCGACTGGGCGACGTACGACAGCGCCATGACGGCCGCGCGGGCGAGGTCGTCGCGGGCCCGGTCCTCGTCGATGTCGAGGAGCGGTTTGAGGCCCCAGACGGGCGCGAGCATGGCCAGCGCGGACTGCACGTCGACCCGGACGTCGCCGGAGTGCACCGGGATGGGGAAGGGCTCGGCGGCGGGCAGCCCGGGGTTGAAGGCGCCGTCGACCAGCAGGCCCCAGACGTTCCCGAAGGACACATGGCCCACCAGGTCCTCGATGTCGACGCCGCGGTAGCGGAGCGCGCCGCCCTCCTTGTCGGGTTCGGCGATCTCCGTCTCGAACGCGACGACTCCCTCGAGTCCGGGTACGAAGTCGGACATCGGGCGGCTCCTCATGACGTGGACGGCGGGTCCGGCCCCGGGACGGCTCCGCGGCCGGTGGCTCGCGGTCCGTACCGGATACCCGGTGATGTGCCCCGTGCGCGCGGTGGTCACCCAGCAGGGGCGTAAACCGGCGCCGGGGCACCGCGCTGACAGGCGCATGGTCGGCCACGGCGCGGTGGACGCGCCAGTCACGGGGGCGCGTGAGAAGTGGCACACCGCTTGTGCGGCGGGCGGAGGGTTATGGATCCCCGGTGCGGGGGAGAGGGGGGATCGCTCTTTCGGGGTACCCCGTGCGGTGGACCGGTGATGTTGCAAGATATGCGCGTGTCCCACGTTGACCCGGAGCCCCCGGCTTCCCCCTCGGCTTACTCCGCACGCACGTACGACCCGGCCGCCATGCGCGAGCACTATCGCGCGGCGGGCGTGGACGAGACACGCCTCGGGGGCACCCCGTTCGAACAGTTCACCCGGTGGTTCGAGGAGGCGGTGGGCAGCGGTCTCTACGAGCCCAACGCGATGATCGTCTCCACGGCGGACGCGGCCGGGCGGCCCAGCTCCCGTACGGTCCTGATGAAGAGCTTCGACGAGCGCGGCTTCGTCTTCTACACCAACTACGCGTCGCGCAAGGGCCGCGAACTGGCCGGGAACCCCCAGGTCTCGCTGCTCTTCCCGTGGCATCCGATCGCCCGCCAGGTGATCGTGACGGGCCTCGCGCAGCGCACCGGGCGGGACGAGACGGCCGCGTACTTCCGGACCCGTCCGCACGGCTCGCAGCTGGGCGCGTGGGCCAGCGCGCAGTCCTCGGTGGTCGGCTCGCGGGAGGAGCTGGAGCGGGCGTACACGGAGCTGGCGGACCGCTATCCGCCGGGCGAGCAGGTGCCGGTGCCGCCGGAGTGGGGCGGGTTCCGGGTGGTGCCGGAGGCGGTGGAGTTCTGGCAGGGCCGGGAGAACCGGCTGCACGACCGGCTGCGGTACGTACGGACGGCGCCGGGCGAGGAGAACTGGCGGATCGAGCGCCTGTCGCCGTAAACGTGCGGGGCATCGTAAACGTGCGGGACACCGTAAACGTGCGGGACATCCGGCGGCCCCTCGGCGCCGGGGCCCGGCCCGGCGCGGGCACAGCCCACTCGGGGGCCTCGGCACACAGCCGGAAACGCAGACGACCCGTGGGTCTCTCCCCTGGCGCCGGTGAGGGCGCCTGGGGGCCGGTCGGACGTACCGGCGACCCACGGGCCGGGTGACTGCTTGGGATTGGCCGGCTGCGCACATCGTTCGTGCGCCGGTCCGGCGAATGCGCTGAGCGCGACGACGGACTGCTAGCCCGCAGTCACCTCACGCGTCCGGATTTGATACATCGGCCGAACCACCTCCCTTCTCGTGTGCTCACCACCTTAGGAACGCCCTCGCGGAGCAGACAAGCGAATTTCCGGGAGGCAACGATTTCGCGGAATCAGGTGTGGCGCGCGTCACGTTCGAGTTCAATGTTCCGACGTGCACCATCACAGGCAGCCACGCCCACCACGTCCCGCAGGGGGTGTCCGGTGACCGCTCCGCAGCGCTCCGAACCCGCACGTCCCGCGCGTCCCGTACCGGCGCAGTCCGCGTCGGCGGCCGCGCCCGCGCCCGTGCCCGCGACCGGCCCCGGCCGGGACGACTCCGATCTGCTCGCCGCGCTCCTCGACGGCATGGACGCCGCGCTGTGCGCGTTCGGCGCCGACGGCACCGTCACCCACTGGAACCGCGAGGCCGAGCGCATCCTCGGCTGGACCACGGCCGAGGCCGTGGGGCGCAAGGGGCTGGCGGGGTGGGCGGTCCGTTCCGAGGACGCGCGGGACATCGAGGCCCGGCTGATGGAGGCGCTGGACGCCACCGGCCGCCGGGTGCACGAGTTCGCCCTGCTGACCAAGGACGGCGGCCGGGTCCTGGTCCGTACCCAGTCGTCGGCGGTGCCGGGCGCGGACGGCCGCCCGGCCGGGGTGTACTGCGCGTTCAGCGAGGTGCACGCGCAGCTGGACCTGGAGCGGTCGATCGCGCTGAGCGAGGCGCTGCTGGAGGACGCGTCCTGGTCCGTCGTCCTCGTCGACGCCGACCTGCGGGTGGCCGTCCTCAACGGCAGCGCGGCGGTCGCGCTGCGCACGGGGCGTACGGCCGCGCTGGGGCGGCCGCTGGGCGAGTTCCTGGACCAGGGCGTGGAGGAGGCGGAGAACGCCCTCCAGCACGTCCTCGCCGAGGGCGCGCCCCAAGCGCCCACCGAGCTGTGGGTGACGCTGCGCGAGGCGGCCGACGAGTCCCCGCAGGACGCGCCCCCGGCGCGGCGCTGCTGGCGCAGCGGCTTCCTGCGGCTGGCCTCGCCGCTGACCGAGGAGCCGGTGCCGCTCGGGGTGGCGTGGATCTTCCAGGACGTGACGGAGGCGAAGCAGCACGAGCAGGAGAGCACGCGGCTGCGCTTCCGGGGCAACCAGCTGCACCGGGCGGCGCGGGCGGCGGCCGAGTGCGAGGACCCGATGGAGGCGGCGGCGGTCCACCTGGACTTCGCGCTCGCGGGCTTCGCCGACCACGCCGTGATCGACCTGGTCCTGGACCGTCCGGCGGCAGTGCCGCCGAGCGCCCTGCCGCCCGGCGAGGGCGAGCGGATCCGTCTCGTCCGGGCGGCGGCCACGCCGTGCGGCACCTCGGGCCCGTGCTCCCCGATCGCCCCGGGCGGCATCCCGGTGGCGTACCTGGAGGGCCATCCGGCGCTCCAGGCGGCCGAGCGCTGCGGTTCGGTACGGGCGAGCGCGACGCGCACGGACGAGGCGGCGGCGGCCCGGTGGGCGGCGGCCCGCAAGTGGCCGGAGGGGTCGGTGCACGCCCTGTGCGCGGTGCTGCGCAGCCGGGGCCGCACCCTGGGCGTGCTGACGTTCCTCCGCGGCCCGGCCCGCCGCCCCTTCGACCGCCCCGACACGGCGTACGCGGAGGATGTGGCGGCCCGGGTGGCGGCGGCGGTGGACCTGGCCCGCTAGAACAACTGGCCCGCTAGAACAACCTGAGAGCTACTGCCGGTAGAAGATCCGGTCCGCGTACTCCGCCATCACCTGCTGGTTCCACTCATGGCCGCCGTCCACGTTGCCCGAGCGCAGCAGGGGCGGCCGCACGCCGCGCGCGACCAGCTCCTCCACCCCGGCCGCCACCACGGCCTGCATCAGCGCGCTCGTCACGACGGTCGACGCGGGGGCGAACGGCGCCCCGACGCCCTCCGCCGTGACCTCCGCGTCGCCGACCGGGATCTTGCTGTCGAGGACCAGGTCGCAGTGGTCCTTGAGGAAGCCGCCGGTGGCGTTGCGGGACGTGGTCCCCGTCGCGTACGCCAAGGACGTCACGCCGACCACCGTGACCCCGCGCTCCCGCGCGCCGGTCGCCATCTCCACCGGCAGCGTGTTCCGCCCGGACAGCGAGATGATGAACAGCAGGTCCCCTGGGCGCAGCGGCCCGGTCTCCAGGACGGCCGTGGCGAACCCGTCGACCCGTTCCAGCGCGCTGCCGAGGGGCGCGGGCATGACGTCCACCCCGGTCACCCCCGGCACCGGGAGCAGGTTCATCAGGGCCAGCCCGCCCGCGCGGTAGACGACGTCCTGGGCGGGCAGGGACGAGTGGCCCGCGCCGAAGACGAAGATCCGCCCGTTGCCGGTGATCGCGTCGGCGATCAGGCCGCCCGCCGAGGCGATGCTTTCGGCCTCCTCGTCCCGCACTCTGTGCAGCAGCCCGATGGCGGCATCGATAAAGCGCCCTGTCGGCTTGCTCTGGCTCATCGCCGAGGCCCTTCGTGTCGGTGTTAACTTGGGTCCACATCCCCGTGGCGCGGATCACGTTGCGATGTGGATCATGAAGCTGTCAATACCACCTCCTTCCTCCCTCGTTACGGCAGTGGCCGATCCGGCTCCGTTGTCGGTGGGATGCGTCAGAATTGGGTTCAGGGCCACCGCACGACACATCAAGGGGCACGCATGTCCGGACTGATCGACACCACGGAGATGTATCTCCGCACCATCCTCGAACTCGAGGAGGAGGGCGTGGTCCCCATGCGCGCCCGGATCGCGGAGCGGCTCGATCAGAGCGGCCCCACCGTCAGTCAGACGGTGGCGCGCATGGAGCGTGACGGGCTGCTCATGGTCGCGGGCGACCGTCATCTGGAGCTGACGGAGGAGGGCCGCCGCCTGGCCACGCGCGTGATGCGCAAGCACCGGCTCGCGGAATGCCTGCTGGTCGACGTGATCGGCCTGGAGTGGGAGCAGGTCCACGCGGAGGCGTGCCGCTGGGAGCACGTGATGAGCGAGGCGGTGGAGCGCCGGGTCCTGGAGCTGCTGCGCCACCCCACCGAGTCTCCGTACGGCAACCCGATCCCGGGTCTGGAGGAGCTGGGCGAGAAGGGCGAGGCCGACCCGTTCCTGGACGACAGCATGGTGAGCCTGCGCGAGCTGGCCCCCGGCACCGAGGGCAAGACGGTGGTCGTCCGCCGCATCGGCGAGCCGATCCAGATGGACGCCCAGCTGATGTACACGCTGCGCAGGGCCGGGGTTCAGCCGGGCTCGGTGGTGAGCGTGACGGAGTCCCCGGGCGGAGTCCTGGTGGGCAGCAGCGGCGAGGCCGCCGAGCTGGAGGCGGACATCGCCTCGCATGTCTTTGTGGCCAAGCGCTGATTCGTAGCCGAGCGCTGACTCCATCCCCGACCCCCGTTGGGCGCGTGACCTGCGGGGACGGTTTTTGTCTGGACCGGAGTTCGGGGAAATCGAGCGGTCGGGGGCGACCCGTGCAACCCTGTCGCTGACGCATATGCACAAGCGTGCTCGCGGTCAGGGGAGGGGGCTCCTATGGGCCCGACGTGCGGCAGCGATGCCGAGCGGGCGTTCGAACGCGAGGGCCCCGGTGCCGTGAGGCGCCGGGGCCCCGCTTCCCCATGTCCCCCCGGTGGGCCCCGGGCCGTGCGGTACCCGCGAACCCGGGCCACACGGCCCCGGGCCGTAGCGACCCCCAGCCCCGAGCTCCCCGGGGCCTACCCCCCGGCCGTG